>NZ_CP058990.1:1641250-2005000 GCF_019021925.1 Cellulophaga sp. HaHaR_3_176 | reverse complement strand
CAATACTTTCAAAATTATCAATTTCAACATCTGTAACATTTATAATATTACCCCTTACGGTACCTGCAGGAGTCTGAAAAGGTCCTTGAGTTTCTCCACTTTGTGCAAGTATTTGATTCATATAATTGTAAAATGGAAAATCAATACCTAATAAACTAATTTCAAAACTGGTATTATCTTGAAATTTTTGATCATAAAAATAAGAGAAAGAAAATTGTTCGTTTTTATAAAAAATATCTTCTGTTAAAAGATATTCATCAAAATTTAAGTCAAACAAATAATAATTATCATCATCTGGTAAGTCAGTAAAAGAAATCTTTATTTCAGTTTCATCATTTCCAAAAAGACTATCATCTCCTTGATTTAAATTGTCTATAACAGGAGCGTTTACAAATTCTGTTATAGCAACATATGTTTCTTCATTATATAATATTCCTAAAACTATTCTACCCTCAGTTAAAAATTCACGATTTATATTTATAAAATATACTCCTTGTTCATCTTCTGATTCTCTTAATAAAATGGTATTATTAGATTCTTTATCAATATTTTGGATAATAATCTGATCTAATTTAGCAGGTTGTATTTCATCAAAAAAGGAACTACTTAGTTTTGCTTTAACTTCGATGTAAACAATTTCATCTTCAGGTGCAATTTTAATTAAAGCATCTATTGTTAACCTTGGTTCTTCAGAAGGAACATCAACATCAATAACATCTTCGCAGCTTATAAAAGCTAATGTCAATAATAATAGTGTATATATGTTTTTCATTGCTTTAAAATTTAAAATTATAAGTGACTGAAGGAACAATACCAAAAATTGAAATACGGTTGGCTTCGTTCATATTTGTTTCGTTATTTTGTCTAAAAGTAATTGATGCAGCATTTTTTTGATTATAAACATTATAAATACTAAAAACCCATTCACTTTTTAATCTTCTTGAGCTATTCTTTTTAGGAGTAAGTGTTGCTGAAATATCTAAGCGATGGTAATTTGGTAAACGTTCTGTATTTCTCAATCCGTAGTAAGGAACATTTAAGCCTTGAAATTCAAATTGGCCAATAGGATAATTGGTAGGCTGTCCAGTTTGAAAAGCAAAATTTGCATTAATATTCCATTTTTGATTTAATTCATAACTCCCAAATATTGAAAAATCATGAGTTTTATCATAAGGTGTATTGTACCATTCTCCATTATTGATACCAGTTTCAACTACAGCAGTACCTTCATAAATAGGCAGATCTCGTCCTTCAGTTCGTTGCTCTGATTTAGAAAGAGTATAAGAAAACCAACCTTGAAATTTGCCTTGATTTTTTCTAAATAAGAACTCTAATCCATAAGCTCTAGCTTTACCGTTTAAAATAATTCTTTCGATTGCATTATTTGCAATCAAATTAGCACCATCAATGTAATCAATTCTGTTTTTTACATTTTTATAAAAGACTTCACTTTCTAATGAAAATACATCATCATTTATACTTTTAAAATATCCAAATGCATATTGATCAAGCTTTTGTGGTTTTATATATGGCCCTGAAGGCGTCCAAACGTCAAGTGGAGTAGGGGAGCTTGTGTTAGATAATAAATGCAAATATTGAGTTAGCCTAGTGTAACTAGCCTTTAAAGATGTATTATCATTAATCGCATACGAGGCTGCAAATCGAGGTTCAAAATTTGTGTAAGTAGTTAAACTTTTTCTTCGTGAAACATCTTTTATTCCAATTGGGAGAGCTTCTTGATAAATTTGTAATAGAGGATTAAAAATAACAGGACTATCATTTAAATATTCAAAAAGATCATCTTGGCCTAGTCTATTAAAAGTACTAAATCTTAAACCATATTCAAGACTTAAGTTTTTAGTAATATCATGCTCAATATCAATATAAGCAGCAAATTCATTAGCATATTTTTTAGCTAATTGATCTTCAATAATGCCAGAATCATCTCTACTTGGAGAAATTTTGCCAGGATTAAATTGATAATATATATTATTTATGCCGTAGTTAATTTGTAGATTACTATTAAGATAATGTTTCAAGTCATATTTTAAATTAAAATTTTGAATACCAGAATTCCAATTAAAGCCAACAAAATCTAATTTAAGTCCATAATAATAATCAGAATAGATAAGGGATAAATTTGAAAATAATTTATCTGAGAATAAATGATTCCATCTTAAATTACCTACTGAATTACCATAAGTATTTACGAAACTATCTTTCAAACTAAATACATCACGACCAAAGTAGCCAGAAAGGAAAAAACTGTTTTTATCGTTTAATTTAAAATTTAATTTTGTGTTTAAATCATAGAAATATGCTTTGTTTTCTATATCGAAAAGAGGTAAAAATAGATGAGCATATGAAGATCTTCCCCCTATCAAGAATGCAGCTTTATCTTTAACTATAGGACCTTCTAATAATAACCGGCTTGCTACAAGACCAATACCGCCATTTGCTTCAAATTTTTTACTATTTCCTTCTTTTTGAAATATTTCTAAAACAGAAGAGACTCTTCCTCCATATCTAGAAGGTATTCCTCCTTTAAATAATTTTATATCTTTAATAGCATCGGGGTTAAATACAGAGAAAAAACCAAATAAATGTGATGAGTTAAATATAGTGGCTTCATCTAATAATATTAAATTTTGATCAGCTGAACCTCCTCTTACGTTAAAGCCAGATGAGCCTTCACCAGCATTACTTACTCCAGGTAATAATACAATGGCTTTTAAGACATCAGCTTCGCCTAAAACAACAGGTATTTTTTTAATAGTACTAGTTGATAAACTATTGACACTCATTTGAGGTGTTCGAATATTCGTTTTTTCAACATTTTCAGTTACTATAATTTCAGAAAGTTGTTCAGCTTCTTCTTCAAGTTGAAAATCTATTTTGATATCATTTTTTAAATCAACAGATTTTTTTACTTCCTTATAGCCTAAATAGCTAATTACTATAGAGTATGTTCCTTCTGGAAGAGTAAGAGAGTAAAAACCATATTCATTAGTTGTCGCTCCTGTTTTTAATTCAGGTATGGCTATGGTTACGCCTATTAGAGTTTCATTGCTGTTATTGTCACTAATTGTTCCATTTATGGTATGTTTATTTTGAGAAACGGAAATGAATGGTAACGTAAAGCAACAAAATACTATGAAATGTTTTATAGCAGTCATTGTAGCATTTTTTTACAAAAATACTTGATTTTAATGGAGTTGTCTAAAAACAAAAGCCTTTTCTAAATGAATAGAAAAGGCTTTTAATTCTTGTGATTTTTAAAGTTATATACTTTCTAAAATAGTATTGAAAGTTTTGCTAGGTCTCATTGCTTTAGCAATAAGATCATCATTACCTTTATAATATCCTTCGATATTAATTTTAGAACCTTGTGCATTATTAAGCTCGTCTACAATTTTAGCTTCATTTTCATTTAGAGCATTGTAAATTGGTGTAAATATGTTTTTAAGTTCAGTATTTTTACTTTGTTTAGAAAGTTCTTCTGCCCAGTATAATGTTAAATAAAAGTGACTACCTCTATTATCTAATTCACCTACTTTCCTAGAAGGAGACTTGTCATTATCTAAGAATTTTTCAGTAGCAGCATCCAAAGCATCAGCTAAAACCAATGCCTGATCATTATTGTATTTTTCTCCGAAATGTTCTAAGGAAACCCCTAAGGCTAAAAATTCTCCTAAAGAATCCCATCTTAAATGTCCTTCTTCGGTAAATTGCTCTACGTGTTTTGGAGCAGAACCTCCAGCGCCAGTTTCAAATAAACCACCACCATTCATTAAAGGAACAATAGAAAGCATTTTAGCACTTGTGCCAACTTCTAATATAGGAAATAAATCAGTTAAGTAGTCTCTTAAAACATTACCTGATACAGAGATTGTATCTTCTCCGTTCTTAATACGTTTCAATGTTGCTAAAGTTGCTTTTTCAGGAGATAATATTCTAATTTCCAACCCAGAGATATCATGAGTAGGTAAATATGTATTAACTTTCTTTATAAGTTCAGCATCATGAGCTCTTTCTTCATCTAACCAGAAAATAGTTAAATCTTTGGTAGCTCTAGCTCTAGAAACAGCTAATTTAACCCAGTCTTGGATAGGAGCATCTTTTACTTGACACATTCTCCAAATATCACCAGATTCTACATCATGAGAGATTAATGTTTTATTAGTGTTAATGTCAATAACATTAACAGTTCCAGAAGCACTCATTTCAAATGTTTTGTCATGAGAACCATACTCTTCAGCTTTTTGAGCCATTAAGCCGACATTTGGTACTGTACCCATTGTGGTAGGATCAAATGCTCCATGCTCTCTACAAAAATCAATTGTAGCTTGATAGATACCAGCATAGCTACTATCAGGAATAATTGCCTTTGTATCTTGGGCTTTTCCATTTTTATCCCACATTTTACCAGAGTTTCTAATCATAGCAGGCATTGAAGCATCTATAATTACATCACTTGGTACATGTAGGTTTGTAATACCTTTATCAGAATTTACCATGGCTAAATCAGGACCATTAGTAATAGCTTTTTCGATATCGGCTACTATTTCTTTGTGTTTAGCTTCTGGTAATTCAGTTAATTTATTTAATAAACTTTCTAATCCATTATTAGTACTTACACCTAAGTCATCAAATGTTTTCGAATGTTTTTCAAATACATCAGAAAAGTAAACTTCAACAACATGACCAAATATGATTGGGTCAGATACTTTCATCATTGTAGCTTTCATATGCACAGAAAAAAGAACATTTTTTTCTTTAGCATCTTTTATTTGCTCTTTTAAAAAGCTTATTAGGGCTTTTTTACTTAAAATGGTAGCGTCAATAATTTCGCCAGAAAGTAATCCTAGGTTTTCTTTTAAAATTGTTTTAGATCCATCTTTAGCAGTAAACTCAATATTTACTTTGGTAGCATCTGTTATCGTTAATGATTTTTCATTCGATTTAAAATCATTATCGCTCATTGTTGAAACGTGAGTTTTAGAGTCAGAACTCCAAGCTCCCATAGAATGAGGATTCTTTTTTGCATAATTTTTCACAGCTCTTGGAGCTCTTCTGTCAGAGTTCCCTTCACGTAAAACAGGATTTACAGCACTACCTTTAATCTTGTCGTAACGAGATTTCACTTCTTTATCTGAATCACTTTTAGGCTCATCAGGGTAGCTAGGTAAATTATAACCTTTACTTTGTAGTTCTTTTATAGCCTCTTTTAATTGAGGTAAAGAAGCACTGATATTTGGTAATTTTATAATATTAGCATCAGGACTCTTTGCTAAATTTCCTAATTCAGCCAAATCATCTGCTATTTTTTGATCTTCTTCTAAGAAATCAGGAAATGTAGCTATAATTCTTCCTGCAAGTGAAATATCTTTAGTTTCAATTTCAACTCCGCAATTTTTAGTAAAAGCTTTAACAATTGGTAAGAAAGACTGAGTAGCTAAAGCAGGAGCTTCGTCAGTTTTAGTGTAAATTATTTTTGGCATTATTAAGTTTTATATAAATTAAGCGACGTAAATATACGATTTTATACTCTTTTTTATACCGTCAATTAGAGGAATATATTGTGATAAATAATATAAAATAAGTGTTTTTTGTGGTGCTTTTTAATAACGATAAAAGCCATATCAATACTATTGTAGTGATATGGCTTTTTTAGAAATAGTTTACAAACTTTGTTGTCTTGTAATTTATACAAAACGGCAACCATTGATTGCATTTACATCACTATTTATATTTCTAAATTAATAAAAAAAAATATATAAACAAAAATTTTAACTTTTGTAAATATTATTGAGCATAAAAAAACCCGCTAATTGCGGGTTTTAATATTATATGATGAGGAAAATTAAGAACGAATTTCTTTAATTCTTGCTTTTTTACCAGTAAGACCTCTAAAGTAAAAGATACGAGATCTTCTAACTTTACCTTTTTTGTTAACTTCTATTTTTTGAAGTGCAGGCATATTCACAGGGAAAATACGTTCTACTCCAATAGTTCCAGACATTTTTCTGATAGTAAACGTTTCTGATGCACCGTTACCTCTTCTTTGTATTACAACACCTCTAAAAAACTGAGTACGTGTTTTCTCACCTTCCTTAATTTCATAATAAACTGTGATAGTATCACCAGCTGAAAATTTTGGGAATTCTTTTTTTGTTACAAATTCGTCTTGAACAAATTTTAATAATGCTTCCATCGCTTTGATTTACTGTTTGTTATAAAGCAACATTCACGATTATCGTCAGAGGTTGATTTATTGGAATGCAAAATTAGTTAAAATTTGAGAAGTGGCAAGCTTTTATATTATTATTTATCTAACTTTTTTAAATAGTCTAATATCAATAAACATAAACCGAAAATAAAAATAGAATATGCGATAGATTTAATAATGGAAACAATACTAGAGATGAGAATTATATTTTCTACAGAAGTTGAATTCAAACTAAGTATAATTGGTTGAGCAATATTAGCTATAAGACTAATTAAAGTTCCTATAAGCAACAAAATAGAAGCTGTTGTGTTCTTACTTTTTATTAGAAAAATAAAACAAAAAACTAGAAGAACGACTTGGGTAAAGCCGTAAATTGTAGGACCAATATAATTTAATATAGATGTTGTTTCATTGATCATAATGTGTTTAATCTTTTAATAAGTCTGGGCGTAATTTTTTTGTACGATCATATGCTTGGTCTTCTCGCCATTTCTCAATTTTAGGAAAGTTGCCACTCAATAGAATTTCAGGAACTTTCATTCCTTTATATTCAGCGGGTCTTGTATAAACAGGAGGAGCTAATAAATCATCTTGAAAACTATCAGTAAGTGCTGATGTTTCATTATTTAAAACACCAGGTATTAATCTAATAATAGTATCGCATAAAACAGCTGCACCTAGTTCTCCGCCAGAAAGTACATAATCACCAATTGAAATTTCTCTGGTAACAAACATATCTCTCACCCTTTGGTCTACACCTTTATAGTGACCACATAAAATAATGACATTGTTTAATAGTGACATCCCATTTGCTATTTTCTGATTTAGAGTTTCGCCGTCTGGAGTCATGTAAATAACTTCATCATACTCACGTTCTTCTTTCAATGCAGAAATACATTTATCAATAGGTTCTATCATCATTACCATACCGGCACCACCACCAAACTGGTAATCATCAATTTGATTGTAGCTTAAATTAGTGTAATCACGTAAATTATGCATGTGCACTTCTACAATACCTTTTTCGATAGCTCTTTTAAGAATGCTAGCTTCAAACGGACTTTTAAGAAGTTCAGGGAGTACTGTTATAATATCAATACGCATAATTAATTTTTAAGGGTAAATAAAAAAAGCACTTTAAAGTATGAGTAAGAAAAGCTTATATATTATAAAAACTTTATACTTTCATGTAAAAAACGAAAGTATAAAGTTTAAAGTAGATAAAAATGGCTAATTATTTAGCCTTTTTATTTTTATTAATTTCATCTTGATATTGTCTACTAATTTTTTGTTCTCTTTCTAATGCTCTTCTTCTGTGTTCTTCGTATTCTACTTCTAACTCAGATAAGTTAGTTTTAGCTTCTTGAGTTAAAATATTACTATTTCTAAATCTATAGATAAAGAATAGTAATAATAATAAAAGACCTGCAATTAATGTCCATAAAATGGCATTATAAGTAGATTTTGAAATTAATATTCCGAAAAATGAGATACTATCTTTTTCTTCAGTAACAGCTGTTAAGTTGTTTGATGTTTCAGAAAGTTTATCATTTAAAGAGATGATAGTTTTTTCACTCTCAGATATTGTTGCTTTTAATTCAGCTGTTTTTTTGTTTATTAAACTTAAAGTGTCTGCAACATTTTCTCTAAGTTTATCAAAACTTGTTACTTTAACAACTTCATAACGAATACCTGCAGCTCTATAATTACCAGATTTTTTAGCTAAATATTCAAACTGATCACTTACTGAGCCTGTTTCTTTTGCAGAATCATCTTCTTGATCATCATCAGAAGTTTGTGCGTATTGAAAGTTAAAAGCTAATAAAGTTAGAGCTAAAAGAATTAATCTAATTTTTTTCATTTAATATGTTCTTTTTATTAATATCTAGTATTAGAGAAGCGCTAAATTACTTCAATAATATTAGATAGGGAAAAAAATTAATAATAAGTAAACCTTCTTACCTTAGAAATATACTTTGCAAGCCTAATTACTTGGTGAGAATAACCATATTCATTATCATACCAAATATATAAAACTATACTTTTTCCGTCTTCTGAAACTAATGTAGCTTTGCTATCATATATAGATGGAGCAGATGTTCCCACAATATCTGAAGATACTAGCTCATTATTTAAAGAATATTTTATTTGCTCTACTAAGTCACCTTGTAATGCATATTTTTTCATAATTGTATTTATACTCTCTTTTGATGTTTTTAAATTCACATCTAGATTTAAAATAGCTAAAGATCCATTAGGTACCGGTACTCTAATTGCATTGGAAGTTAATTTACCTTCTAAATTAGGTAGCGCTTTTGTAACTGCTTTTCCTGCTCCTGTTTCTGTAATAACCATATTTAAAGTAGCGGCTCTACCTCGGCGGTATTTGCTGTGCATATTATCTACTAGGTTTTGGTCATTAGTAAAAGCATGTATAGTTTCTATGTGTCCTTTAACAACACCTAATGAGTCTTCAATTACTTTTAAAATAGGGGTAATGGCATTAGTTGTACATGACGCTGCAGAAAAAATCTTATGTTCTTTAGAATCAAACTCTTTATGGTTTACACCGTGTACTATGTTTGGTATCCCTTTACCTGGGGCAGTTAATAAAACTCTTGAAGCCCCTTTAGCTTTTAAATGTCTAGATAAAGCTTCTTTATCTCTAAAGGCGCCTGTATTATCTATTATCAAGGCATTAAATATGCCATATATAGTATAATCAATATCTTCGGGTTGTTTTGCATTTATAATATGTACTGTTGTGCCATTTATAATAAGTGCTTTATTTTCAGCATCTACATCTACAGTACCTTTAAATTCGCCATGTATAGAATCTGTTCTAAGTAGGCTTGCTCTTTTTTCTAAAACCTCAAAAGTAGCTTCACCTCTAACAACAATAGCTCTCAAGCGCATTTGACTACCTTTTCCTGTTTTAGACATTAACTCTCTTGCAACAAGGCGGCCAATTCTTCCAAAACCGTATAAAACAACATCTTTAGGGATAATTTCTTGAGCACCATCAGCTCCTTTAAGTTTGTTAAAAACAAATGCCTTTACATCTTCTTCGTTTTCATTTTCTGAATGGTATTCGTAGGTTAGCTTACCTATATCTAATTTAGAAGGAGGCAACATCATATCATTTATTGCTCTAAGTATTTCTACAGAATCAAAAATAGATATTGGTTTTTGTACAAATTCTCCAGCATATTGATGTAAGTTGATAACGTCACTTACATTTTTATCTATTACTTGATTTTTGAACAAAACAATCTCTATTGATCTATCATACCATAAATCGCTAATGATTTTAATAAACTCTATTGTAGCTTTTCGTCTGTCTGCTTGAAAAGCAAGTTCTTTTTCGTAAGATGTAATATTGCTCATTTCTTAAAAATTTGTATATTTTTTTAGAATTTCGCACAAAAATAGATATTTCAAACGTTTTCGTAACAATTTTTTGTATAAAAAATGCTCCATGAAGGAGCATTTAGTTTTTCAATGAATTTCTTATTGAAGAATTATACGTTCTTTTTCTCCTTTTTTATTAAGCATGTTAATACTTGTATTTCTATATCTCGATATTTTGCCAAATAAAACCTTAGCATCTTTAATATCGTTTATTTCTTCATCACCAACAGAAAGTAAAACTTTACCATCTAAACCGTAACCTTGGTATCTTTCAGAAACACCAATAATTTTTACGCCTTTTTTAGTTTTAAATTCTTTACGATCTTTTTCACTTAAGTTTTTTACTTCTAAGTCCATAATAGGTAAAACGATAGACTGTCTTTCTTTTAATGTAACAGGTATTTCTATAGATTCTCCATCTCTGTCTAAAGTAACCAGTATTTCATCACCAGGTCCTTTTGTTGATAAATAACCAGTTAAGTCAGGATATTTATGAATTGCGATTTCATCTAGTTTTTTTATAATATCTCCTGATTTTATTCCAGCATCATAAGCGCCAGAATCTTCAGAAATATCATCAACATAAACACCATCAATACTATCTATTCCTTTTTTTATGGCATATGGAGTGTCTAAACGAACAGCAACAATACCTAAAATACCTTTTTGAACATTGCCATATTCTAGAATATCATCAACTATTTTTTTAGCAATGTTACTCGGTACAGCAAAGGAGTACCCTACGTAAGAACCTGTTTGTGATGTTATAGCAGTATTAATACCAATTAAATCTCCGTTAGTATTAACTAAAGCACCACCGCTATTACCTGGGTTTACTGCTGCATCTGTTTGTATAAAAGATTGATCAATTCTCCCCAAAGACCTTGCTTTTGCACTCACAATACCAGCAGTTACTGTAGACGTTAAATTAAAAGGATTACCTACGGCTAATACCCATTCCCCAATTTTTGCATTATCAGAATCACCAAATGCTAAATATGGTAATTTATTATCTGTATCAATTTTTATAAGAGCAATATCAGAATTAGGGTCAGTACCTATTAGATTAGCTTGATATGTTTTGTTATTATTTAAAGTTACTTGTAGTTGAGAAGCTCCATCAATTACATGGTTATTAGTAACGATGTATCCATCAGGTGAGATAATTACACCAGAACCAGCTCCTTTAATTTGCGGTTTCGCTTCCGTTTCATAACCATATAAAAATTCCATTAAGTTTTGAGGGGCATCATTAATAGATAGGTTTTTAACGTGAACAACAGCGTTTACCGTGTTTTCAGCAGCAGATGTAAAATCTACTTCATTAATACCTGCTCCTTTAGCAGATGTTGGTGTATAATTTACTTGAGCAAAAGGAGTATTCGCATTTTCAGTAAAAACATAAGAATGTTGTTCAAAAAACATTTTATAAGCCCCAAGTGTAATTACAGCTGTTAATACAGAAACCAATAATAAATTTGCAATTTTCTTCATAATCAATTTACATTTTAACTATTCTTATGTAAAATTAACAGTTTTACATGAGAGAATGATTTGTTTAACGTCTTTTTAACTGCTAAAATTCCCTTAATAAAATACTACCTTTGTAATATAACAGAATAGAATGACACATACTTTTTATAAATTTCAAGGAACAGGTAACGATTTTGTAATGATCGATAACCGACAAGGTGAATTTGACAAAAATAATACCAAACTAGTTGCTTTTTTATGTGACAGAAAATTTGGCATAGGTGCAGATGGACTTATATTATTAGAAAATGAAGAAGGTGTCGATTTTAAAATGGTTTACTTTAATTCTGATGGTAATGAAAGCAGTATGTGTGGTAACGGAGGTCGTTGCCTAGTTGCTTTTGCTGAACATTTAGGGGTTATAAAAGAATCGACAACTTTTAATGCAGTCGATGGTTTGCATTTCGCAACGATAAAAGAAGACATTGTAAGTTTGCAAATGAAAGATGTTAATGAGGTGAAATTAAAGCCTAATGCTACTTTTTTAGATACAGGTTCTCCTCATCATGTGCAATTAGTTGAAAATATAGAAAACCTTAAAGTAAAAGAAGAAGGGGCAAAGCTTCGTTATGGTTTATATGGTGAAAAGGGAAGTAATATAAATTTTGTTGAACCTATAACGGATGCTAGTTTTAAGGTTAGAACTTATGAAAGAGGCGTTGAAGATGAAACATTGTCATGTGGTACAGGTGTTACAGCTGTAGCTATAGCGATGCATAAAACAGGGAAAACAAAAGCAAATACAATACAAATTGAAGCTGAAGGTGGAAAACTAGAAATTAAATTTGATGTATCAGATAACATCTATTCAAATGTTTTTTTAACGGGGCCTGCAAAATTTGTATTTAAAGGAGAGATAAATGTTTAGCCTTAAAGGACAACATATATATTTGAGAGCTCTTGAGCAAAGTGATTTAGATTTTCTATATCAATTAGAAAATAATACAGATGTTTGGGAAATTAGTGGTACCACAGCTCCATATTCTAGGCTAACACTGCAATTATATTTAGATAATTCGTACAGAGATATTTATGAAGTTAAGCAGCTTCGTTTGTGTGTTTGTGATTTAGATGATAATGTAATTGGTTTGATAGATTTATTTGATTTTGACCCTAAAAACAAAAGAGCAGGAGTAGGAATCATAATTTTAGCAGATAATAATAAAAATAAAGGTTACGGTACAGAGGCTCTTGAGTTATTATGTGGGTATTCAAAAGTAACATTAGAGCTTCATCAACTTTATTGTTCTATTTTAGAAGATAATGTAGCAAGCGTTCATTTATTTAGTAAGCTAGGCTTTGAGCAAATTGGAATAAAAAAAGATTGGATTCGTACCAATGGGAAATTTAAAAATGAAATTTTTTATCAAAAAGTATTAGATTAATGTATTTAAAAAAGATTGTTTTAGCCGTTTCGGCTATTGGTTTGGTTATTTGTGGAATATTTGCATACAAGGTTTATGGTGCATTTTTTACACCTAACACTATATTTAATAATGAACAGGCATTTGTTTTTATTCCTTCGGATGCTGATTTTGAAGAGGTGAAAACTACTTTAACTCCTTTGTTAGATGATATAGATTCATTCGCAGCAGCAGCAGAAAGAAGAGGTTATAGCTCTAATATAAAAGGAGGAAAGTATGTTATTAAAAAGGGAATGAATAATTATGAAATTATTAATGCTATACGAAGTAAGAATATTACAATAAAATTAGCTTTTAATAATCAAGAAACTATAAACGATTTGGCTGGTAGAATAGCTTCACAGATTGAAGCAGATAGTGTTTCTCTGCTAGAAGCGTTTAACGATTCTGACTTTTTAAAAAAAAATGGATTTGATGGAAACTCTAAACTTGCAATGTATATTCCTAATAGTTATGATTTTTACTGGAATACTTCAGCAGAAACCTTCAGGGCTAAAATGCTTAAAGAATATCACAGGTTTTGGAATGAAAAGAGATTAGAGAAAGCAAAAGTACTGAATTTAACCCCTATCGAAGTTTCTACTTTAGCATCAGTTGTGCATAAAGAAACAGCTAAAGTAGATGAGCGACCAAGAGTAGCGGGTGTTTATTTAAACAGATTAAGAGATGGTATTTTGTTGCAAGCAGATCCAACAGTAATTTATGCTTTAAAGCTCCATACTGGAGATTTTAATCAAGTTATTAAAAGAGTTTTGTATAGAGATTTAGAATTAGACTCTCCTTATAATACTTATAAATACGGTGGTTTGCCTCCAGGACCAATTGCAATGCCAGATATTACAGCTATTGATGCGGTGCTAAATTCAGAAAAACATGGTTACTACTATTTTGTAGCAAATGTTGAAAATTTTGGGTATCATAAGTTTGCAAAAACCTTATCGCAACACAACCGAAATAAAGAACAGTACATCCGTTGGATAAATAGTAAGAAGATAAGCCGGTAGTTAAATAACCTGATTTTAACTTCACTTTATCTAAAAAACGGAAATTTTAAGACTTTCCCAACATTATAGTCTTTTTATCAGGGCTACCTTTGTCCCGATAATTTAAGCAAGCTATTTTTTAGTCGTAAGTCTTAAGAAATTAAATGTATGAGAAAGTGGATAAACGTAAGTTGTCCTCTTATCGTGATTTTTACCTTAGGTAGTTATGGATTTAAAAACACAGAAAAAAGTGTTCCTGATTTTTTAAGAGTAAAAGAACCTACTTTAGTATCGTTTCCCAAAGACGAAACTATAAATGAGTACCCTGTTGAGTTACCACCTTTTGTTGGTAGTTCGTATATTGGTTTTAAAGAAGCTATTGGCTTTAAAGAATCGCAGGGTAGATATGGAGTTGTAAATACCTTGGGGTATTTAGGAAAGTATCAATTCGGAATTGGTACCTTAGAATTAGTTGGTATTTATAATGCTGATTATTTTTTAAGAAATCCGCAATTACAAGAAAGAGCTTTTAAAAGCAATATTTCTCGTAATATGTGGATATTAAGAAAGGATATTAAAAGGTATTCTGGTTTTAAAGTTGGGAACTCTCATATTACAGAGTCAGGTATTATTGCCGCAGCACATTTAGCAGGTCCGGGGAATGTTAAGAAATTTTTACGTTCTGGAGGTTTAAATGATGTGAGCGATGATTATGGAACGACAATAAGTCGTTACATGAAATTGTTCTCTGGTTATGATCTTTCGATTGTAGTTCCAAAAAAGAATGCTAGAATTTAGAGTATTAGTTTAAAAAAAAGCCTCACAAATAATGTGAGGCTTTTTTATGCTTGTATGATAAATATTGTTGGTCTTTTGTGTAAGTCTATGTTTTCAGAAGACCAATCTTTAACCATTTTTGTTTTTATATACTCTGTAGGTAAGGTTATGTCGCATGCTACACAAACTTTAGTAAATTGATTTAGTGTTTTGCAGAGCTCAGCGAATAACTTTTCGTTTCTGTATGGTGTTTCTATAAATAATTGAGATTGATTAGCGTCTTTAGATAATTTTTCTAATCTTTTAATAGCCCCTTTTCTTTCTCCTGATTCTATAGGTAGATAGCCATTAAACGCGAAATTTTGTCCATTTAAACCACTAGACATTAAAGCTAGTAGAATAGAGGAAGGGCCAACTAAAGGCACTACTTGGATATTCTTCTCGTGAGCTATGCGAACAACGTCAGCACCAGGATCTGCAATTCCTGGGCAACCAGCTTCAGATATTATACCCACATCATGCCCATCTAAGCAAGGTTGTAAAAAAGTAGGAATCATTTCAGGTTCAGTAAACTTATTTAAAGATTCTAAATTTAACTGAGATTGTGATTTGCCTGAACTTATTTTTTTTATAAATCGACGAGCAGTTTTCTCATTTTCAACAATAAAGTAATTGGTGTTTTCAATTGTTCTTTTTATTGAAATAGGAAGAACCTCTAAAGGTTCATTTTCACCTAATGTTGTTGGTATTAAAAATAACTTACCTAATTTATTACTGTTCATAGAATGGTTAATCTTCTTTAAACTTAGTAAAATTATTTGCAATAATAGTACAAGCTTCGTCAATTAGTTGAAAAACGTGTTCAAATCCATTATCATCATGGTATGGGTCTGGCACTTGCTTTTTGTCTTGAGTTGTTTCTTGTAGTAAAAGTGTAACCTTGTCTTGGTAGGCTTTATTATCAGTCAGTTTAACTATATCGGCATAGTTATTTAAATCCATTACATAAATATAATCGAAGGTTTCAAAATCTTTAATATCAAATTTTCGACAACGTTGGTCTAAAATATCTATACCATGCTCTTTAGCAACAGCTATAGATCTGTGGTCTGGTAAATTACCAATATGATAACCTCCAGTTCCTGCAGAATCTATAAAATAATCTTTAGAATTTAATTTGTCTTTAAGAATACCTTCAGCTAATGGTGATCTGCATATGTTACCAAGGCAAACCATTAGAATTTTAGTCTTCATAATATTATTTAAGAGAATTTTTTAGTAAGGTCATCTATGTATTTGCGAAACTGTTTATCTGTTTCAGCTAAGTTATCTACAGTTTTACAAGCATGTAAAACTGTTGCGTGATCTCTTTTTCCAATCTGAGAACCAATACTAGCTAAAGATGCTTTCGTAAACTTTTTAGCGAAAAACATAGCTAATTGTCTTGCTTGTACGATATGTCTCTTTCTTGTTTTAGATTGTAAAGTAGCAACGTCCATTTCAAAGTAATCAGAAACTACTTTTTGTATGTAATCAATAGAAACTTCACGTTTCGTATTTTTAACAAACTTTTCTACAACTTGTTGAGCAAGATCTAAAGTAACCTCTTTTTTATTGAAAGATGATTGTGCAATTAAAGATATAATAGCACCTTCTAGTTCTCTAATATTAGTTTTAATATGTTTTGCTACATATTCAATTATATCATTTGGCATTTCTACCCCATCTCGATATAATTTATTTTTTAGAATAGATATTCTGGTTTCGTAATCAGGATTTTGCAATTCAGCAGATAATCCCCATTTAAACCTAGATAAAAGTCTTTGTTCTATATCTTGCATATCAACAGGTGCTTTATCTGACGTTAAGATAACCTGTTTTCCGTTTTGATGTAAATGATTGAAAATATGAAAGAATACATCTTGAGTTCCAGATTTTCCAGAAAGGAACTGAACATCATCAATGATTAAAACATCTATTAATTGGTAGAAATGAATAAAATCATTTCTTGTGTTTTTCTTTACAGACTCTATGTATTGTTGCGTAAATTTTTCAGCAGAAATATAAAGAACAGTACGCTCAGGATATTTGTCTTTTATTTCAACACCAATAGCATGAGCTAAATGTGTTTTTCCTAAACCAACACCACCAAAAATTAAGAGTGGGTTAAAAGATGTTCCACCAGGTTTATTAGCAACAGCCATACCAGCTGAACGTGCTAATCTATTAGAATCTCCTTCTAAGAAATTTTCAAAATTGTAATTCGGGTTTAATTGCGATTCAATCTTTATATTTCTAATTCCAGGAATTACGAAAGGATTTTTTAATTGAGGATTTTTTGATTTTACAGCAACGTCTAATTCTTGTGCAGGAACTGTAGATCTATTTGAGCTAGGAATTTTTTCAGTAAAAGGTTCTCTATTACCGTATGTGTTTTCCATTTTTATTATGTAAACCAATTTGGCGCTTTCTCCTAATTCTTTTGTAAGTGAAACCTTTAAAAGTTTAACATAATGTTCTTCAAGCCATTCGTAGAAAAATTTACTAGGAACTTGAATACTTAATGCGTTCTCAGATAATTTAACTGGTTTGATAGGTTCAAACCATGTTTTGAATGCCTGCGGTTGGATATTATCTTTGATAAAGGATAGACAATTGCTCCATACGGATATAGCAGTAACACTCATTTTTTATTTTAAGCTTAAATAAAGATTATTAAATATAGGTTTTCTCGATACTTTGGCAATTGACACTTATGTTCTTTGCGATGGCAAATATGTGAACAAAAAAACTAAAAAAAAAATCATTAAGTATTGAATTTTTGTTTTTTTTTCACCATGTTAGGCTCTCAAAAAAGAGTAGCCTTTAAATATATAATTTTTACTTTAATAAATATGGATTTAAATAAAATTTCTTTTCGAGTACGATATGCAGAAACTGATCAAATGGGAGTGGTTTATCATGGTAACTACCCACAATACTTGGAAATGGGAAGAGTTGAATTACTAAGAAAGTTAGGTTTTTCTTACAAAAAAATGGAGAAAAACGGAATCATGTTGCCGGTCATTTCTTTGTCTATTAAATATAAGAAATCAGCGCTTTATGATGATCTAATTACTGTAGAGACAATATTGAAAAAAACACCTTCAGTTAAGATAGAATTTAATTATAAAATTTATAACGAACAAAATGATCTTTTAATCGAAGCTCATACCGTTTTAGCATTTATAGATTCAAAAAAGAATAAACCAATGAGATGTCCTGATGACTTGAATGAAAAAATAACTTCTTACCTGCAAGAAAGAAAATAATAGGCTATTTTTCTTTTATTTTGATAGTATGTATTTTCTTGAAAATTGTTTTTGTTTTTTCTTCATCATTTTTCCTTACAGAAAAAATAAGTGAGCAGTTTAGCTCCATTCTTTGAGAAACAATATTTAAATGTTCTTGCTTTATTATGCGCATAATTTTATCCATGTCCGCATATTCAAATGATAGTTCAAATTGTTTTTGAACAATTTTTTCTATTATATCTGCTGTCTCTAGTGCCATTTGGGCACCTGTTCTGTATGCACTTATTAAGCCTCCAACGCCTAATTTAGTGCCTCCAAAAATTCTTACAACAGCAATCAATACGTTTGTAACTTCAAACGACTGTATTTGTCCGTAAATAGGCATTCCTGCGGAGTTGTTAGGTTCTCCGTCATCGTTAGCTCTATAATTCGTGTTGTCTATGCCTAGTTGCCACGCATAGCAAACATGACCAGCCGTATGGTGTTTTTTTTTGAGTTCTTCAATAATTGGTTTAACCTCTTCTTCTGAAGTAATAGGGAAAGCGTAACCAAAAAATTTACTTTTTTTTTCTTTAAAAAGTATTTCTTCAGAAGGTTTTGATAATGTTCTGTAAGTATCGGTGGCTAATTCCATTAAAATAAAGCTACTAAAATAATACTTATTACGGCTAGTCCGATTCCTATCCAGTTTTTAGGAATCAATTTTTCTTTAAACAATAATATGCCTAATAATGTTGAAAATAATACAACAGCCACATTATTGATTGTAAAAATAGATGAACTATCAAAAACATCATTTTGTAATGCTCTTAATAAAAAGAATAATGTGAAATAATTGAAGAAACCTAAACAAACACCACCTAAAACATTTTTGAAATTAATTTTCAATGGTACTTTGTAAGATCGTATACTAATAAATAGAACACCAAATATACCTGCAGAACCAAATACCACAGCGCAGAACAGCGAGAATTCATTTTTAGGTACATATGTAGTTTGTATATATTTTATGCTAGTATCTATTAACCCTGCTCCAAGAAATAATAAAATGGGAAGAACAAGAGTTCCTGTTTTTACTGTGATAGTTTTATCTTTTAAAGAGGCAAAATATACGGCTATTAATGATAATACTATACCTATTATTTTAAATGTACTTATATCTTCTTTATAAACCAAAACACCTGTCATTACTGGAATTACTAAAGACATTTTTGAAGCTACTGATGCTACTGAAACACCAATCTCTTGAGATGTTCTTGCGGTAATATAAAATACAGTTAAAAATAAAAGCCCTAGACATACAGTAGGTATAAACCATTCTTTTTCTGTGATTTCTATTAAATTTAATTTTCCGTTATAAAAAAAAATAGAAAAAAGAAAAGCTATAAAATAGTTAGTTATTATTGCATAAAGAGTTTGAATTTTATAGTTGTTAAATAACTTAAAAATTACAAATAGTGAACTGGAAAATATGATGCATAAAGCTAAATCCATATGCTATAATTTTTCACTTAATTTTATGATATCTTCTTTTCCAACTTGTAAATTCCAGCTTTTTATTCCTATTGACGCTGATGCATCTGTATTTTCTTTAGTATCGTCAATGAAAAAAGTTTCTTCAGCAAGTAGTTTGTTTTCTGATAAAACATATTTATAGATATTAATATTAGGCTTTCTTAAATTCATTTCATGAGAAAGATAAAATTGCTCAAAACAGGTTTTGAATCTATTAAAACGCTCAGATCCCATGTCATTTATGACATAATCGATATGAATTTCGTTTGTATTACTAAGCAGGAATAAACGATATTGTTTTTCAGCAGCTAACTTTTCAATAAATTCTAATCTATATTCAGGAAAATCTAGAAGAATTGAATTCCATGCGTTTTTAATTTCTTCAGGCTTAGCAGTAGGGAATATCAGATTTAATTTTGCTATAAAATCAGCAGAAGACATTAAGCCCATTTCATACGATTTTAATATCGTATCTAACTCAGGGGAAACCTCGGTAAAACCAAACTTCGCTAACTCCTTAAAAATGGCTGGCTTATCTAGGTTTATAAATATATCTCCAAAATCGAAAACAATATTTTTAATCATTTAAAAAAGTTTTTAGTGTATCTGTTTCTATTTGCTCTGATGAAATCATTTTTACATTTAGCGTAGGTGCTTTAGTTCCTGTTTTAAAAGATGAAACCCCGTTGAAGACCCTTGCTTCATCCCATAAGTTTTCATCGATAAACGATTGTAAAGTTTGTGCCCCACCTTCAATAAATAAGCTTTGTATATTTAATTTGTGGAGTGCGTTACAAATTTGTAAAGCAACTGCTGTTGAAAAATTTATTAATATATAATCAACCCCCTTTAGGTGCTTAGATTCATCTTTAACTTCTGTAAAAACAATAGTTTTTACACTTTTATCTAAAACATGAAAAGAAGAATTAGTTTTTAAGCTCCTATCTAATATTATTCGAGTTGGATTTTTTCCATTCCAATTGCGAACATCTAATTTAGGGTTGTCTTCTAAAACGGTATTTGTACCTACCAATATAGCTTGCTCTTCAGAGCGCCATTTATGAACCAATTGTTTAGAGTATGCATTTGTAATCCAAAAAGGCTCTTTAATATCATTTCTGAGTGATTTATTTGGGGCAATAAAACCATCAGCAGTTGCTGCCCATTTTAAAATAATATATGGTCTTTTCTTTTCTTGAAAAGTTAAAAAGCGTTTGTGGTGTAATCTGCATTCTTTTTCAAGAATTCCCACAGAAACTTCGCACCCAGCATCTTTTAATTTTTGAACACCTTTGCCTGCAACTTTTTCATGAGGATCTAGTAAGCCGATTATTACTTTAGGTATTTGGTGTTTTATTATTAAGTCAGCACAAGGTGGTGTTTTCCCGTAATGAGAACAAGGTTCAAGAGTTACATAAATAGTAGCTTCTTTTAATAAGGCTTTATTGGTTACAGATTCGATTGCATTTACTTCTGCATGTGCTCCACCATATGGACTAGTGTAACCTTCTCCAATAATTTTATTTTCATGAACAACTACAGCGCCAACCATTGGGTTGGGCGCTGTAGTACCTAAACCGTTTTGGGCAATTTGAATGCAGCGTAAAATATAAAATTCATGTATCTTCACATCGCAAAAATAGGATATTAAATAGATATCATTTTAAGAAATTATGGGAAGTATTGTAATTCGAGAAATTCAACAAAAAGATAATTCAGCTGTAGCAGAAGTTGTTAGAAAGGTGTTGGTTGATTTAGGCGTGCCAAAAGTAGGAACAGCTTATGAGGATAAAGCCCTAAATTATATGTATGAGAATTATAATGTTCCTAAAGCTACCTATTTTGTAGTTGAAGAAAATGAAAAGATTATTGGTTGCTGTGGTGTTGCTCAATTAGAAAATTACGATGGTAATGTGTGTGAACTTCAGAAAATGTACTTTTTAGAAGAGGCAAGAGGAAAAGGAATAGGGGAACAAATGATTAATACTTGTATAGAGAAGGCAAAAGAATATGGTTTTAATGAAATGTATTTAGAAACTATGCCTTATATGGAGGCAGCACAAAAATTGTACAAGAAATCTGGTTTCGAATATTTAGAAGCTCCAATGGGAGATACAGGTCATTTCTCGTGTCCAGTTTGGATGCTTAAAGAACTTAAATAATACAAATGTATTTAAAAGAAATTAAGAACATATTTCATTTAGAGCTTGATGTAGTATACGGTAAAGAAGAAGTAAACAGTTTCTTCTACATGCTTATAGAGCACTATTTAGAGCTAGAGCGTTTTATTTTAGCATTAGAGCCTAATTTGGTAATAAGTAAAGAAGAAGAAACTCCGTTATTTGATGCCTTAAGTAGGTTGAAATTAGAGATTCCTATTCAACATATTATAGAAAAGGCACATTTTATGGACTTGGATTTTAAAGTAAGTAAAAATGTTTTAATACCAAGGCCTGAAACAGAAGAATTAGTACGTTGGATTTTAGATGATGTGTTAAATGATAATACAGATTTAAAGATTTTAGATATAGGTACAGGTAGTGGTTGTATACCTATTTCAATTAAAAAAAACTTACCAAAAGCAAATGTTTCTTCGGTAGATATTTCTGACAATGCTTTGCAAATAGCGATAGAGAATGCAAAGGTTAATAGGGTTGAAGTAGAGTTTGTACATGCTAGTATTTTAGAAATAAATAAGCTTCACCAGAAATTTGATATTATAGTTTCAAACCCACCTTATGTTCGTGAGTTGGAAAAGAAAAAAATGAATGGTAATGTTTTAAAACATGAACCTGAGTTAGCGCTTTTTGTTACTGATGAAGACCCTTTGCTTTTTTATAGAAAGATAACAGAGTTTGCGGTTCATAATTTAGAAAAAGGGGGCGTATTATATTTTGAAATTAATCAATATTTAGGAAAAGAAACGCAACAGCTTTTAGAAGAAGCTAATTTTTCAGATATTGAACTACGCCAAGATATGTTTGGCAATGATAGAATGTTAAAAGGTAAATTGGCTTGAGTTAAAGATTTTAATCTTAAAAGTTAATTTACATATGAATAAGAATTTGAAATGGACATCAAACTAAAAATAGAAAACTTAAGAACATCTCTTAGAGAGCATAATTACAATTATTACGTATTAGATACTCCAACAATATCTGATTACGATTTTGATATGCAATTAAAAGAGTTGCAAGTGTTAGAAGTTGAACATCCAGAATTTCATGACCCTACATCGCCAACTTTACGTGTTGGAGGTATGGTTACTAAAAATTTTGAAACAATAGCGCACGATAGTCGTATGTATTCTTTGGATAATAGTTATTCTAAAGAAGATTTAGAAGATTGGGAAAAAAGAATACAAAGGGGGTTGGGAGATGTTGAAGTAGCGTTTACTTGCGAGCTTAAGTATGATGGGGCGTCGATAAGTATTACGTATGAAAACGGAAAGCTTGTTCGAGCATTAACACGTGGTGATGGTTTTCAGGGTGATGATGTTACTAATAATATTAAAACTATAAAATCGATTCCATTACAATTAAAAGGTGATTATCCTCCGAGGTTTGATATTCGAGGAGAAATTGTTCTGCCATTTGAAGGTTTTGCTAAAATGAACGTAGAGCGTATTGAAAATGGAGAAGAACCGTATATGAACCCGAGAAATACGGCTTCAGGAAGTTTGAAATTACAAGATAGTACTTTGGTGGCTCAGCGCCCTTTAGAGTGTTTGCTGTATGGTATTGTAGGGGAGAAAACAGGCGTAGAATCTCAATTTCAAATGCTTGAAAAGGCACGAGCGTGGGGTTTTAAAGTACCTGCGATTGCAAAACTTTGTAAATCAACAGAAGATGTTATGGCTTTTGTTGAGCATTGGGATATTCATAGACATGAACTGCCTTATGAAACTGATGGTGTAGTTATTAAAGTAAACAATTTGCAGCACCAAGAAGAGTTAGGTTATACTTCAAAATCTCCACGCTGGGCAATGGCTTATAAATTTAAGGCAGAACAGGTATCTACTGAGTTACATGAAATTACTTACCAAGTAGGTAGAACAGGGGCAATTACACCAGTAGCAAATTTAGAACCTGTTTTATTAGCCGGAACTACGGTGAAAAGGGCATCATTACATAACGCAGATCAGATAGCAAAGTTTGATATTAGAGAAAGAGATACTGTTTTTGTTGAAAAGGGAGGAGAGATTATTCCGAAAATTATTGGAGTAGATTTCACTAAACGCCCTGAAGATTCAGAAGCAACAGTTTATATAAGTCAGTGTCCTGAATGTAAAACAGTTTTAGAACGGACAGAAGGTGATGCAAAACATTATTGTCCTAATTTTTATGGTTGTCCGCCACAAATAACAGGCCGTATTCAACACTATATTTCTCGTAAAGCAATGGATATTGAGGGGCTAGGGGGTGAAACTGTAGAGTTGTTATTTAAAGAAGGTTTAATTACTAACTATGCCGATTTATATACATTAACTAAAGCGCAAGTAATGCCTTTGGAGCGTATGGCAGAAAAATCAGCAGAGAATTTAGTTAGTGGTGTTAAAGCTTCTGTAGCTATTCCGTTTGAACGTGTTCTTTTTGCATTAGGTATTCGTTTTGTAGGAGAAACTGTAGCTAAAAAATTAGCTAAAGCTTATAAGAATATTGATTCTTTAAAAATAGCAACTGTAGAAGAGTTAATTGCTGTTGATGAAATAGGAGAGCGTATAGCGAATAGTGTTGTTGAATTTTTTCAAGCAGAAGAAAATCAATTGATTATTGAACGTTTAAAAGAATATGGAGTTCAATTCGAACTTTCTGCTGATAAATTAGAGAACCAAACAGAAGCTTTAAAAGGGCAAACCTTCGTAGTGTCTGGTGTTTTTGAAAAAGTAAGTCGTGATGAGCTTAAAAAATTAATAGAAGATAATGGAGGTAAAGTAGGTTCATCAGTATCATCTAAAACCACATATTTAGTAGCAGGCGATAAAATGGGGCCTAGTAAAAGAACAAAAGCAGAAGGGTTGGGTGTTGCAATAATCACAGAAGATGATTTTTTAGCATTTATACCTTCTTAAGTATATCAAGTAGGTAAAATAATAAAAGCCAGCTTTATTTAAATAAAGCTGGCTTTTTTGTGTATTCGTTTTTATATTTTACTATAGTGGTTTTCTACCAGAAATAATATTGTAAAGTATTACTACAACAGCAATGACTATAAGAATGTGAATTAAACTATTGGTGCCTATACCAGGCACAACACCTAGCATTCCTAAAAGCCATACAATGATGCAAATAACGGCTACAAGCCAAAGAAGACTTCTCATGATTTTTTGATTTTAAGTTATATTTCAAAAATACTAGCTTTGTTAATTATAGAATACCTTAAATACTTAAATAAGTAACACAATTCATTTTCTTTATAGATGTAATTGAGTTTAGTTAGTAGTCAATTTAACCGCTATTTGTTAATAATTGCTATTTTCTATTAAAAGGAGATAATCTTAGTTAAATTTACAGTAAATCAAACGTTTGCGTAATGAGTCAAATAATTACATTCGGAGAAGTATTAATGCGATTATCCCCAGAAGGGAATAAAAAATTCATACAATCAAATACATTAGAGTTTTACTTTGGAGGTACAGAGATTAATGTAGGAATCTCTATTTCTAATTTCGGTGGTAAAGTAAAGCATATTACATGTATTTCAGATGATTTTATTGGTGATACAGCTATATCTTACTTAAATAAGTTTGATGTTGATACGTCTTCTATAGTACGCTCAAGCAGGCCGTTAGGAGTGTATTTTTTAGAAGTAGGAGCAGTTATGCGTCCGAGTTCTATATCATACAACAGATCGCATTCTTCATTTTCTGAAATTCAACCAGCGATGGTGAATTGGGAGAAATCGTTAGAAGATGCTAATTGGTTTCATTGGACAGGGATTACACCAGCATTATGTCAAGGTGGTTTTGATACTCTTAGAGAGGGTTTAAAATTAGCTCGTAAAAAAGGAATTACTGTAACAGCAGATCCGACTTATAGAAATGGATTATGGAAATATGGTCAAGAACCAAAAGAAGCTCTATGTGAGTTACTAGAGTATTCTACCATTTTTATAGGGGGAATTAATGAGATTAATGAAGTATTAGGAACTGATTTTACATATTCTAATGATGATTTTATAGAGGCAAGTAAACAATTGATACTTCGCTTTCCATCAATAACAAAGGTGTTTGATAAAATAAGAACTTCAGTAAATTCTTCATGGCATAAAATTCGTGCTAGAATGTGGAATGGTCAGGAGTTTAGAGAAACTCAAGACTTAGATATAACTCATGTTGTAGATAGAATAGGAACTGGAGACGCTTTTGCTGCAGGTTTAATTTATGGTTTACAACAGTTTGATGATTATAAGTCTATGGAGTTTGCCAGTGCAGCCTGTGCTTTAAAACATACGTATGAGGGTGATGTTAATTTTGCAACCGTTAAGGAAGTTATGGCAATTTTAGAGGGGAATACTACGGGAAGATTAAACCGCTAAATCTTCTTGTATCATTTTTATTTCTTTATGATCTTTTTTAGAAAGTAAGGCGAACCCGAAAGTAAGTACGCCAACTCTACCTATAAACATGAGTATAATAATTAGTATTTTACCTGTTAAAGTTAAGTTACTAGTTAAACCAGTGCTTAATCCAACTGTCCCTAGGGCTGATGCAGCTTCAAAAAGAATATTTTCAAAAGAATCTTTTTCTGTAAAAGTCAGTAAAAAACTAAAAAGAAAAAGTAAACAAGTGTAGAGTATAAATGTAGAAGTAGCTACGTAAAGTCTATCAATAGGTATTTTTCTTTTCATAAAGGTTACTTTCTTTTGACCGAGTAGTCTGCTTTTTATAACAGCTAATACAGCTGTTAGTGTTGTAACCTTCATTCCGCCTGCAGTACCAGAGGGTGAAGCACCTATGTACATTAAAAATATAAGTAATAATAGTATTGGGTTAGATAATAGGCCTGTATTTGTAGTGTTAAAGCCTACGGTAGTTATTGCTGTCATGGCTTGAAAAAATGATGTCATCAGAGCATTATCTTTATTATCGACTAAAGGTTCTGTAAAATAAGTAATAATGGTACCTAAAAAGAGTAATAAGTTAAAGCCATAAATTATTATTTTAGTTGTGAAAGATATATTTTTTGATCTTCCTGAAATACGATACCATAAATCGGTAACAACAATAAAACCTAATGATCCAGCTATAGCGAGTATTGATATAATTGCATTTATGTAATTGTTATTTTGATAGCTTATGAAGCTGTCATTTAAAAGTCCAAATCCAGCAGTACAAAAAGCAGATGTACTATGAAAAATTCCGTACCAAATTGCTTTAGAGGACTCCATTCCGGAATCTTTAAAAGCAAAATAAAAACAAATTGCTCCAATAAATTCCATTATAAAAGTGAAAATAAAGGCGCTTTTTAAAAAATCGACAATATTAAGTGTATTCGGTATGGTAAATTCAGCTCCAATAATTTTTTGATGCCAATTTGTTATTCTTCGAGTTGTTAATAATAAATAATAGGTCGTTAAAGTCATATATCCAACACCTCCAATCTGTACTAATAAAATAATTAATACTTGCCCGAAGATATTATAAGATTCAGATAAACTTACTGTAGCAAGTCCTGTAGTAGAAATTGCAGATGTTGAGGTAAATAAGTTATCAATTATTGATACGCTATTGATATGAAAAATTGGAAGCGATAAAAGAATAAAACCAATGAAAGTATATATGAAAAAACCCCAAACCAAATTTAGTTGAGGAGATTTGCTTACTTGAAACTTTTTATAAGAATTTAGAAATTTCTTTAAAAATTTATTTTTCATTTTAATCTACTTTAGTAGAGGTTGCGTATTTTTTGGGAAATAATAAATGCTAAACTTGAGCAAAATTAATTTATTATAGATAATTGAACCAGAAAGAGCTTGTGAAATTGTAATCATATTTAAAGTAAATAATGCATTTTTGTATTTAAATAAAAAACCCAATGGACTATTTTTTTATCATCGCAGTACTTGTATTTCTTTCGGCAACTTTTGGTTATATAAATGTTAGGTTTTTGAAATTGCCAAATACCATTGGTTTGATGTTAATTTCGATTGTTTTTACCTTAGGTGTATTTGCATTAAGTTATTTTGATGATACATTATTGAATGCGGAGAAATTCATAATTACTCAAATAGATTTTAAAACTGTTTTATTAGATGTAATGCTTAGTTTTTTGTTGTTTGCAGGGGCTCTACACACTAATTTTGAGCAATTAAAGGTACAACGTTGGCCTATTTTTGCTTTTTCTACATTGGGTGTTTTGGTGTCTACTTTTTTGGTAGGAACATTAATGTATTACATATTACAAATTTTTCATTTGGATATAGCATATATAAATTGTCTGTTATTTGGCTCTCTTATTTCTCCAACA
The DNA here is from genome assembly GCF_019021925.1 of Cellulophaga sp. HaHaR_3_176. Lineage (NCBI taxonomy): Bacteria > Pseudomonadati > Bacteroidota > Flavobacteriia > Flavobacteriales > Flavobacteriaceae > Cellulophaga > Cellulophaga sp. HaHaR_3_176. The sequence continues at coordinate 1,977,367 of NZ_CP058990.1, read as the reverse complement.
GACCCAATTGCTGTTTTAGGTATTTTAAAAAAAGCAGGCGTGCCTAAAAAATTAGAAACTAAAATAGTAGGGGAGTCGCTTTTTAATGACGGTGTTGGGGTTGTAGTTTTTTTAACCATTTTTAAATTTGCGTCTCCGAGTACAGAAACTATCACCCCTTTAGATGTATTAGAGTTGTTCGGTGTTGAGGTTGTAGGTGGTGTATTGTTAGGATTGCTTTTGGGTTGGGTAACTTATAAATTATTAAAATCTATTGATGATTATGATATTGAGGTTATAATTACTTTAGCAACAGTTATGGTAGGTACTGTAATAGCTCAAAAGTTTCATCTTTCAGCGCCATTAGCTATGGTCACAGCTGGTTTAGTTGTTGGTAATGATACGTTGAGAAGTGATGCTATGTCTGAAACCACAGAGGTTTACGTAGATAAATTTTGGGAATTATTAGATATTTTGTTGAATACATTACTATTTGTTTTAATAGGGATGGAATTGTTGGTTTTAACCTTTAAAGTAGAATATGTATTGGCAGGCTTAGTGGCTGTTCCTGTAATACTAGTATGTAGGTATTTATCTTTATTAATGCCAATTAATTTTTTTAAAAAGAAACTCGATTTTGTGCCAAATACAAATTTAATAATGACGTGGGGGGGCTTGCGTGGTGGTATTTCTATAGCATTAGCCTTAAGTTTGTCTGAAGAAATGAATAGAGATTTAATTTTAGTAATTACCTATGTAGTTGTAGTGTTTTCGATATTAGTACAAGGGTTAACGGTGGGTAAACTAGTTAAAAGATTGGCATAATGAAGTTGAATAATTATAACGAGTTTGATGTTTCATTAAAAAATGATATGCCAGACCCTGATTGGTCAGAAGGTTTAAAGGCTTTGTGGTTTGATGCTAAAGGAGATTGGAATGCTTCACATGATATTGCACAAGATTTACAAACACCGTTAGGGAGTTTGATACATGCGTACTTACATAGAAAAGAAGGAGATAAATTTAATGCAGAGTATTGGTATAGAAAGGCGGGAACTTCGTACCCAAAAATAAGTTTAAAAGAAGAGCTAAAGAAAATGGTTGTATCAATAATCTAAGCAAAAAAAATCCCGTTCAGTTATGAACGGGATTTTTACTAAAACTTGAAAGTATATATTAAAGTACTTTTACATTTACTGCATTTAAACCTTTTTTACCTTCTTCTAGATCGAATTCAACTTCATCACCTTCGCGAATTTCATCGATTAATCCAGAAATGTGAACGAAATGATCTTTGTCCACACCTTCTTCAGTGATAAAACCAAAACCTTTAGTGTCATTGAAGAATTTTACTGTGCCTTTACTCATGTTAAAAAATTAATTATTAATACTATATAAAAAGCAAAGATGATGCCATTTATTAGATATTCCAATTTCTAAGTGTTTTTATTTTCAAAAAAGATAAATATTATATATTTTTTTTAAAGCAAATACTATTTTCGACTCCTATATACTGCCCGTAGTTCTCAATAATAAGATACCCATTTTTCTTATAAAGTGCAATTGCATCTGGTTGTCTAATACCTGTTTCTAGTACACATGCGCTATAGTTGAGTAACTTTGCCCAATCTTCTAAAGCCTTTAAAATTAAAGAACCTAAACCTTTTCCTTGATGTTCAGGTTTTACAAACATTCTTTTTATTTCAACAGTACCTCTGTTAAAAGGTTTTATAGCTCCACAACCTACTGCAATGTCGTTTTTGTAAATGACAATTACATTATTAATACCTTCTGAGCTATTAAATTGATTATAAAAAGAGTGATCCTCACCATCTTTAATGGCTAAATCTGCATCTAATTCAACAACCAAAGCTTTGTAATCTTTATTATTGTAATCTGTTTTAATAATTTTCATCTAATCAGTAATGTTTATACAGCAATACTTACACCATTAGCCGAAATGTTTTTCTTACTATCAAAATAAAAATCAATTTTACCTAAGTTTATTCCGAAACAACCTACTTGGTTTACTAAAATATTTTCTTGAACACTATTTTTTATAACCGTTGGCTTTTTTAAGAAAGTATGGGTGTGTCCTCCGATTATTAAATTTGTGTATTTACTTTTAGCGGCAAGCTTAAGGTCGTCGGGCTTATCACTTGTATATTGATAGCCTAGGTGAGATAAACAAATGATTAAGTCACATTTCTCCTCTTCTTTTAATAGTCTTTCTGTGTCTAATGCAATTTCAAAAGGATCAAGATAAGCTGTTTCTTTATACATTTTTTTGTTAACAAGGCCACTAAGTTCAATGCCAATGCCATAAACGCCAATTTTTATACCATCTTTAATATATACTTCATAAGGCTTACAATGTCCATCCATAACTGTGTTTGAAAAATCATAGTTAGCAGATATTAATTTAAAATTGGCATTAGGTATTTGAGCATATAAACCACCAATACCATTATCAAAATCATGATTACCAATTGTCGCAGCATCATATTTAAGCATACTCATAAGCTTAAACTCTAGCTCGCCACCGTAAAAATTAAAATAGGGGGTGCCTTGAAAAATATCTCCAGCATCTAATAATAATGTATGCGGGTTTTCCTTTCTAAGTGAATCTACTAAAGTTGCTCGCCTCGCTAAGCCACCCATGTTAGGAAACTCGGAGTGGCTGCTGGGAAAAGCATCAATATGACTATGCACATCATTGGTGTGCAAAATTGTAATTTTTTTGCTATTATCAGATAAACAAGAATTTAATGATAATCCTCCTAAGCCAACAAAAGCTGATGTAGCCGTAGTGTTCGAAATAAATTTTCTTCTATCCATCATTATTATTTATCTAATTTTACAAATCTATCATCTACAATAGGGGCTATAGTGTCATTTTTTTCAAAATAATCAATCATTATATTTCTGATTAAGTAATCTGTTTCTGTTAACGAGATATGTTCTTTGAAAAAATCCATATGATCACCGCCATTAACCAAATAATTTGATGTCGCTATATAGTATACTTTATTCTCATCAAAAGGCTTATTCTGAATGTTTACAGCATTTATACTTTCATCATTATTAATTATAATTTGTATGCCAGATATGGGGTGTGGTCTTTTAGATTTTATTAAATAATTTACTAATTCTCTAACAGCCTTACCCTTTAACGACGCAACCATAATTGTATTTTCAAAAGGCATAACTTCATAGGCTGTGCGAGTTGTTACATTACCTTTAGATATAATACTACGTATACCACCATGATTTAAAAGCACAAAGTCAACATTTTTTCTTGTTCTATTAAAAAAGACAGGTTGAACTAATTCTAAAACAGCATCAGCCATTAAGTTACCCGCTGTGGTGTTAAATTCTCCGTCTTCTTTTGTTATTTTATATGGTGCATATGCGAGAGTGCTATCTAAAACTTTGTCAATATGCTTTTGAAAAGGAGCGATAAAATCTTTTATTTTAGTTGTTTCAGATATAGAATCTGTTATAACTATTTGTTTACCTGCTATTTCCGATAACTTGAAAGGCTCTTCTTTACAGGATGTAACACTTATGAGTGTTATAATTATAACAATTTGTTTAATTTTTAAAATCATTTTAGTGTTTATCTTCGTGCTATAATTGCTGTGAATATTATTTACATTTGTAATAAATGTAAAAATACATGTTTTTAAAAGCTTTAAAACAAAAATTAAAACTAAAATCAGGTCGTAAGCACTTAAAACAACTGTTTAGTAAACCTTTAGATAAGGGGAGCGGTGGTAAAGGAATTATGTCTATTGGTTGCATCGTAGATTTAGACAAGTTTGATGATACAAATTTGTTTTATCAATTTGTAGAAGAATTTTCATTAAGGCCAAATTCAGTTAAAATAATTGGATATAAAGAATTTTATGATAAAAATTCACCGTATTCAACGCCTGTTTTTTCTGATAAAGATTTAGGTTGGAATGGGAAAATTGAAAATAGTTACGCTTTAGAGTTTATGAGCAGAGAGTATGATTTATTGGTGAATTATTATACAGATGATAATTTACTTTTACAATTAATGACTTTAAATTCAAAAGCAAGAATAAGAGTAGGATTTAACGATATTGACAATAATTTAAATGATTTGATATTAAATACGCCAATTTCAAATTTTGGATTATTTAAAAAAGAATTAAAAAAATACCTTAAAATTTTTAAGGAAATAGATTAGATATGGAGCATTTATACGGCACAGGAGTAGCACTTGTTACCCCTTTTAATGATGATTTTTCGGTTGATGTAGCAGGCTTGCAACGTGTCGTTGAGCACAGTATTACTGGAGGAGTAGATTATTTAGTGGTTTTAGGAACAACTGCAGAAACAGCTACACTTACACAGGCTGAAAAAGAGTTGGTTGTAAAAACAATAATACAGACTAATGCAGGAAGATTATCCTTAGTATTAGGGGTTGGAGGTAACAATACAGCTTTAGTTGTAGAAGAGTTGAAAACTATTGATCTGTCAGAGTTTGCTGCTATTCTATCAGTTTCTCCGTATTATAACAAACCTACTCAAGAAGGAATTTACCAACATTTTAAAGCTATTTCAATTGCTTCACCAAAGCCTATAATCATTTATAATGTACCAGGTAGAACGGGCAGTAATATGCAAGCGTCTACAACAATTAGGTTGGCACAAGATTTTAAAAATATTGTAGCAATCAAAGAAGCTTGTGGTGATATGAATCAAATTGGAGAGATTTTAAAAGAAAAACCAGAAGATTTTCTTTTAATTTCTGGTGATGACATTACAGCATTACCAACGGTTTTAGCTGGTGGTGCAGGAGTTATTTCTGTAATTGGACAAGGTTTGCCAGCAGAATTTTCTAGAATGATACGATTAGGTATGCAAAAAGAAATTGGCGAAGCTTATGAAATACACCATAGTTTAGAGGAAGGAATGAATCTTATTTTTGAAGAAGGTAACCCTGCGGGTATCAAAGCTATTTTTGAAATACTAACAATCTCAAAAGCCATAGTGCGCCTGCCTTTAATGGAGGCTACGCCATCATTAAAATCAAAAATAAACCATTTTGTTACTGCTTTAAATGAGGTTTCTGCTTAAGTAAAATACGATACTTTAAAGTTTTTACGTTAAATGTTAGCCAAAAGCATTTGTGGAAGTAATTACACAAGTTATTTTAGCATTTGAAAAATGTTTTTTAATCTCATTAAGAATCCCTAATTTTGCAGAATGTTTAGAAAAATGCGACCTTTTTTAAGTGTGTTTGTTTTAGCTTTAGTTTTTACCTCATGTAGTGAGTATCAAAAGGTACTTAAAAATGATGATGTAAAGGCAAAGTATGATATGGCAGAAAAGTATTATGACGCCGAAGATTATAAAAGAGCAAATAGACTATTAGAGCAAATTGCACCTAAATATATAGGTAAGCCTCAGGGAGAGCGTGTTATGTTCTTTTTATCAAATTCGTTATTTCAAATTAAAGATTATAGTACAGCAGGTTATCAGTTTGAGCGTTTCATAAAATCGTATCCAAAAAGTGATAAAGCACAAGAAGCGGGTTTTTTAGGAGCTAAAAGTTATTATATGCTTTCTCCAAAATATTCTTTAGATCAAACAGATACGGATAAAGCACTTCAGAAATTACAAACTTTTATTAACACATACTCAGATTCAGAGTTTATGCCAGAAGCAAATGCAATGGCAAAAGAGTTGACATCGAAAAAAGAATTAAAAGCTTTAGAAATAGCAAAGCAGTTTGCAAAACTAGGGGAGTTTTATACTCTTAATTATTCTATTTCTGCAATTGCGGCTTTAGATAATTTTGTTTTAGATTATCCTGGATCTATTTATAAAGAAGAAGCTTTATATTATAAAGTAAAGGCTACAACAATTTTAGCTTTAAATAGTACAGAGAATAAAAAGCAAGAACGTTTGGCAGATGCAAAAACAGCTTATACGTCTCTTAAAAAGAATTTTCCTCAAACCGAATATGAAAAGAAGGCGGGTGATTTGATGGATAAAGTAGAAAAAGAATTACAAAATTATTCAAAGTAAAACCATTTTCATTATGAATATGAACGATTTAAAAAACTCAAAAGCTCCTGTTTCGACAGTTACCATCAACAAGAATGAGTTTGATGCTCCTACAGGAAACATTTATGAAGCAATAGCAATTGCTTCTAAAAGAGCTGTTCAGATTAACTCTGAAATTAAAAAAGAGTTATTAGAAAAGTTAGAAGAGTTTGCTACTTACAGCGATAGCTTAGAAGAAGTTTTCGAAAATAAAGAGCAAATTGAAGTTTCTAAATTCTACGAAAAATTACCTAAGCCACACGCTTTAGCAGTTACAGAGTGGTTAGATGATAAAATTTATCACAGAAATACAGCGAAAGATCTAGAATAAATGTTGAGCGGAAAAAACATCCTATTAGGTATTACAGGAGGTATTGCCGCTTATAAAACAACATTTTTAGTTCGCTTACTTATTAAAGCTGGTGCTAATGTTAAAGTTATTTTAACAGATAGTGCCAGCTCTTTTGTTTCTCCACTTACCTTAGCTACACTTTCTAAAAATCCAGTTCTTTCTTCTTTTGTAAAAGATGAAAACAATGAAATTTCTTGGAATCATCATGTAGAACTTGGTCTTTGGGCTGATTATATGGTTGTAGCGCCTGCAACTGCAAATACATTGTCTAAAATGGCAAATGGTGTTTGTGATAATTTATTGATGGCTATTTATTTATCTGCAAAATGCCCTGTTTTTTTTGCTCCAGCAATGGATTTAGATATGTATAAGCATCCATCATCTTTAGCTTCTTTTGAAAAATTACAATCTTTTGGTAACATTATGGTACCTGCAACCTCTGGTGAATTAGCAAGTGGTTTGCATGGTGAAGGACGTATGGCAGAGCCAGAAGATATAGTGCAATTTTTAAAAAATTACATTTTGAAAGGATTGCCACTAAAAGGTAAAAAGGTTTTAGTTACTGCAGGGCCAACTTATGAGGCAATCGATCCTGTTCGTTTTATAGGTAATCATTCATCTGGTTTAATGGGTTTTGAGCTTGCAAAAGCAGCTGCGAGTTTCGGAGCAGAAGTTATTTTAATATCAGGTCCCAGTCATTTAAGTATTGATCACGATTTAATTACGTTACACCGTGTAATATCTGCAAAAGAAATGTATGATAAGGTTCACGAGTATTATAATGGCGTTAATATAGCTATAGCGGCTGCTGCGGTAGCAGATTATAGGCCTAAAATTGTAGCAGATCAGAAAATTAAGAAGAAAGCTGAAGAGTTTACTGTTGAGTTGACAAAGAATAAAGATATTTTATTGTCAATGGGAGAGCAAAAAAAGAATCAATTTATAGTAGGTTTTGCTTTAGAAACAGAAAATGAAGTTGAGAATGCTATTGGTAAGCTTAAAAAGAAAAATTTAGATGCAATAGTCCTTAATTCTTTAAATGATACAGGGGCAGGTTTCGGAAAGAAAACAAATAAAATTTCATTTATAGATAAGAATTCAGATATAAAAACGTTTGAATTAAAAACCAAGGCAGAGGTGGCGTTGGATATTTTAAATGAAATTATAAAAAGAATAAATGCGTAAGTCTCTTTTAATCCTTCTTTTGGTGGTGATATTTCCTTTTTGTGTAAGCGCACAAGAATTAAATGCGATTATTACTATTAATTCAGATCAGGTAGGGCAGACAAACCAACAGGTTTTTAAAACCTTAGAGCGTTCACTTAATGATTTTGTAAATAAAACAAAGTGGACAAATAGAAATTATAAAGAAAACGAAAAAGTAAATGTGAGAATGTTTATTACGGTTTCTGAATATCAAAACGATAGTTTTAAAGCTAGTATTCAATTGCAATCTTCAAGACCTGTATTTAATACATCATACGAAAGTCCCGTTTTTAATTATAAAGACAATCAATTTGACTTTAATTACACTGAATTTCAGCCACTTGTTTATAGTGAGAACGTTTTTGAATCAAACTTGGTAAGCGTTATAGCATATTACGCATATATAATGTTGGGTATTGATGCAGATACATTTGAGTTGAATGGCGGAACAGATTTTTACAGAAAAGCACAAAATATTGTAACACAGGCACAAGGTACTAGTGCTGCAGGTTGGAGCCAGAACTCCAGTGATAGAACTCGTTTTGAGTTAGTTGATAATTTATTATCGAACACTTTCAAGGAATACAGAGTAACAATGTACAATTACCATAGAAAAGGCTTAGATATACTTGCTGATAATAATAGTACAGGAAAACAAGTAATATCAGGTAGTATGCGTTTAATAGAAACTTTGGTTAAACGACGCCCTAATGCTTTTCTAGTGCAAACCTTTTTCGATGCAAAATCAGAAGAGATTCAGAATGTTTTTTCTGATGGCCCTAAGGTTGATATTGTACAATTAAAAGAAACATTGAATAGAATAGCTCCTTTTTATTCGAGTACTTGGAGTGAAATTCAATACTAAAATCAATACTTTTTTATTTTCAACTAAAAATTTAGATAATAATATTAAAGGGTTGTTGCTTAAATGTTTCTAACTCAAAGAATATAATTTATCTTTACAGCACTAATACTATTTTAGAATTGCTGAACTCACTTTCCATACAGAATTACGCATTAATAGATCAATTGAATGTAAACTTCGATAATGGTTTTACAATCATTACGGGTGAAACAGGAGCAGGTAAGTCTATTTTACTAGGCGGCTTAGGTTTAATTTTAGGTAAAAGGGCTGATTTAAGCTCGCTTAGAGATGAAACTAAAAAATGCATTATAGAAGCTATTTTCGAAATTGAAAAGTACCATCTAAAAGATTTTTTTGAAGAAAACGATTTAGACTATGAAGCAAGAACAATTATTCGTAGAGAGATTTTGCCAAGTGGTAAATCAAGAGCTTTTATCAATGATTCTCCTGTAACATTAGATGTTTTATCGAGGTTAGGTGATAATTTAATCGATATTCACTCCCAACATCAAACATTGCAATTAGCCGAAAATGATTTTCAACTAAAGGTTATTGATGCATTAGCAGACAATAGAAAGCTATTGTTGAGTTTTGAAAGCAAGCTTACTGGGTATCAAAAAATACAGAGAGAGCTTAAGAAACTCTTAGATTTTCAACAAAATGCAATAAAAGAACACGATTATAATACCCATTTACTTGAAGAGCTTGAAAAAGCAACTTTAAAAGAAGGTATTATTGAAGAGTTAGAAGAGCAATACGAGCAGTTGAATAATGTAGAAAGTATTGTAGAGCATCTATCTAAAGGATATCAGCTTTTAAATGATGAGCAAGTTGGTGTTATTACTTTAATGGCAGAGTTGAAGTTAGTATCTAGCAAATTAGGAACATTTGGAAGTCAATTTGAAAGCTTAAACGAACGTATTCAATCTGTTTTTATAGAAATAGACGATATATCTTCAGAACTAGAAGTTTTTCAGGAAAAAGCAGAAGCAAACCCAAATTTATTAGAAGAAGTAAATACAAAACTTCAAACTTTATACGATTTACAAAAAAAGCATGGCAGCTCTACTATTAGCGAGCTTATCGAAATAAGAGAAGTGTTATCTGAAAAAGTTAGTGCAACTGAAAATGTAGAATCTGATATAAAGAAAAAGGAAAAAGAGTTAGCAACAGAAGAACAAGAACTAAATAAGGTTGCTATTGAAATAAGAAAAAGAAGAGAAAAAATAATACCAACATTGCAAAAGCAACTTTCAGAAAGCTTATCGCAATTAGGTATGGGTAATGCAACTTTTAAAATAGAAATAAACCCTGCTAAAACCTTTAATACGCAAGGTAAAGATGAATTGATATTTTTATTTGCGGCTAATAAGGGCTCTAATTATGGCGATTTAAAAAAAGTAGCTTCTGGTGGTGAGTTGTCTCGTATTATGCTGACTATTAAATCTATTTTAGCTAGGTATGAGCAATTGCCAACGATGATGTTTGATGAGATTGATACAGGTGTTTCTGGAGAAATATCTAATAAAATGGGTGATATTATGCAGTCTATGAGTAAGACAATGCAGGTGTTTTCTATTACGCATTTACCTCAAGTAGCATCAAAAGGTGTACATCATTTTAAAGTTTATAAGGAAGATGAAGGGGCTGTTACGCATACTAAAATGAAAAAATTAACTAAAGAAGAACGTGTATCAGAATTAGCAGAAATGTTGGGTGGTAAAGATGTTTCTGATTCAGCATTGGCACATGCAAGACAGTTGTTAAATGGCTAAATAAGCAATTTTTTAAAAATATAATTATCGGATATTTTAACCATTCAAATTTTAATATCTTTGAACCAATAAAAAGAACACAAAAACAAACACAATGGCATACAACCTATTAAAAGGAAAAAGAGGAATAATCTTCGGAGCTTTAGATGAAAATTCAATAGCTTGGAAAACAGCAGAAACAGTTCATGCAGAAGGCGGTACTTTTGTTTTAACAAATGCACCTATAGCAATGCGTATGGGGCAGATAAATGAACTTGCAAAGAAAACTGGTTCTGAAATAATTCCTGCAGATGCTACTAGTGAAGAAGATTTAGCAAATTTAGTAGCTAAAGCAACTGAAATTTTAGGAGGTAAATTAGATTTTGTTTTACATTCAATAGGTATGTCTGTTAACGTTCGTAAAGGAAGAAAATATACGGATGAGAAATATGATTTTACAGCTAAAGGATGGGATGTTTCAGCACTTTCTTTTCATAAAGTAATGCAGTCACTTTACAAAGCAGATGCTATGAATGAGTGGGGTAGTATTGTTGCTTTAACATATATGGCAGCTCAGCGTACTTTTCCTGATTATAACGATATGGCAGATAATAAAGCATATTTAGAGTCTGTAGCACGTAGTTTTGGATATTTTTATGGTAAAGAAAAAAATGTACGTGTAAATACAATTTCTCAATCTCCAACACCAACTACGGCAGGTCAAGGTGTTAAAGGTTTTGATGGTTTTATTAGCTATGCAGAGAAAATGTCTCCGTTAGGTAATGCAACTGCTCAAGACTGTGCAGATTATACAATTTCTTTATTTTCTGATTTAACTAAGAAAGTAACAATGCAGAATTTATTCCATGATGGAGGTTTCTCTAATACAGGTGTAAGTCAAGAAGTTATAGAGTACTTTACGAAGTAAAAATTACCTTATTATAATCGAGAGCCATTCGTTATTTCGAATGGCTTTTATGTTTATACTCATTTCAGATGAAATTAGATTTTTCTTTTATAGTTCCTGTTTACAACAGGCCTAATGAAATTAAAGAGTTGCTTGATAGTTTGTTAGAACAAACCTATACTGAGCCTTTCGAAATTGTAATTGTAGAAGATGGTTCTACAATTAGCTCTGAAGAATTAATTTTAGAGTATCAATCTAAATTAAATATTACATATTTAAAAAAACCGAATAGTGGCCCTGGAGATTCTCGTAATTATGGAATGGAAAGAGCTAGAGGGAATTATTTTATTGTTTTAGATTCAGATTGTATTATTCCACCGCAGTATTTAGTAAAAGCTAATGCATCTTTAGAAAAAGAGTATGTTGATTGTTACGGAGGGCCTGATACTGCTCATGAAAGCTTTACTTTGGTTCAAAAAGCAATAAATTACGCGATGACTTCTTTTTTAACGACAGGAGGTATTAGAGGAGGTAAAAAAGCAGTAGATAAATTTCAGCCTCGAAGTTTTAATATGGGCTTATCTAAAAAAGCTTTTAAAACTACAGGCGGTTATGGTAACATTCACCCAGGGGAAGACCCTGATTTGACGATACGAATTTGGAATGCAGGTTTTAAAACTAAATTAATACCAGAAGCTTTTGTTTATCATAAGCGAAGAATAGATTGGAATAAATTTTACGTGCAAGTAAATAAATTTGGTATGGTTAGGCCTATTTTAAATAAGTGGCATCCTGAAACAAAAAAAATAACATACTGGTTTCCTACAATTTTTTGTTTAGGTTTTATATTTTCTGTTTTAATTGTAATATTAGGAGTTGGTTATCCTATGTATTTGTATAGCTTGTATTTTTTATTACTGTTTATAGATTCACTCCTTAAAAATAAAAATTTAGCGATTGCATTATTATCTATAGCAGCTGTTTGTATTCAATTTGTTGGTTACGGGTTTGGTTTCTTAAAATCAACTTTGTTGCTTAACTTTAGTTCAAAGAAACCTCAAGAGGTTTTTCCTAAATTATTTTTTAAAAAGTAAGTATATATAATGAAGAAAGTTAAAACTAAGTATCAAAAGCGAAAATTAAATATTTTTTTGATTTTTCTTTTGTTTTCATCTTTAGCTTGGTTTATAAGTAAACTATCTGACGATTATACAAATAGGGCAGTTTTTGATTTAGAATACATTAATGTGCCTGATAGTTTACTTTTTGTAAGTGCATCTAAACAAAAAATAGATGTAAAGCTTAAGGCAAGTGGTTTTGCTTTTTTAGGGTTTAATTTTGAGAGAGAAATTGTTAAAATAGATGTTGCTGAAGCTTTAAAAGATAAGGAAGACTATATAGTTCCTAAAAGTATATATCAACTTCAAGTAGAAAAACAATTGTCGAAATCTATGGATTTATTAATGATAGATGGCGATGATATAAATTTGGAAATCTACCCGTTATTTAAGAAAAAAATACCTGTTATCTCTGGATTGAGAATTCAACTTGCTCAAAATTATATGTTAGATGATGATTTGAAAATTACACCAGATAGCATAGTTCTTACAGGCCCTAAGAAAGAAGTAGAACAGATTTCATTTATTAAAACAGAATTAAAGAAAGTGAAAAATATTTCAAATAATTTTTCAGAAAGTTTACCATTATTAAAGCCTAAAAATCTTTTGAACACTAAATTTTCTAATAGTAAAGTAGATGTGTCAGTTCAGGTAGTGCGTTTTTCTGAAAAAGTATTAAAAGTGCCAGTAACTGTTATCAATTTAGAAGAAGGGTATGAAATAAAAATAGTACCAACAACAATATCAGTTTTGTGTAAGGGAAGAATAGATGATTTAAAAAGTCTCTCAAATTCTGATATTACTGTAATTGCTGATTATAATAAGATTTCTAACAAAGATCAAAAAGTGATTCCTTTATTCGTAAAGGCGAAGCCAAAAGAGATAAATTCAGTTAAACTAACAGAAAAAAGCGTAACTTATATTCTAAAGCGTAAAGGTAAATGAAAGTAATTGGCTTGACAGGAGGTATAGGAAGTGGTAAGACTACAGTGGCAAAAATGTTTGCAGATTCAGGAGTGCCTGTTTATAACTCAGATCGAGAAGCTAAACTTTTAATGGTTAATTCAAAAAAAATAAGAAAAGAAATTAAAGCACTTTTAGGAGAACGATCTTATAAAAAAAAGGTTTTAAATAGAAAATACATTGCGGATAAGGTTTTTGCAAACCCTGAATTACTTTCTGAGTTGAATAAAATTGTACATCCGGCAGTAAGAGATCACTTTTTAGAATGGTCAGAAAAACAGGATACTTCATATATTATACAAGAAACAGCTATCATTTTTGAGAATGACTCTCAATCAAAATACGATTATATCATTTTGGTAACAGCACCAGAAGCAATTCGTATAGAGCGAGTGAGCTCTAGAGATACTACAAGTGTAGAAAAAATTAAAGAACGGATTGCAAATCAATGGCCTGATGATCGTAAAGTAGAGCTGTCAGATTATGTTATTCTAAATATAGATTTAAAGAAAACACAAAAAAGAGTCAAAGAAATTCATAAAGAACTTCTTAAAATTTCGATTTAAGCTGCTTGATTTTAACAATTTTGTTAAGGTTAGGTTAAACGCATTAACTACTAACTGTTAAATTTTTAATTTTACCCCGATGAATAAAAGATTATTTATTCTTCTCGTTGTTTTAATGAGTATCTCTTTAATAGGGATAATTTTTGTTCAAGGATACTGGATAAAACAATCGGTAGAGGATAAGGAAGAGCAATTTTCCGGAATGGTGATGGAGGTTTTGAGTAAGGTTGCTGATAAGATTGAAAAAAGAGAGCTTGCAGATTATACAAGTGAACTTTTGAAAATTAAAGATAGCATTGGTGGTCATGCAAAAACACCTGAGCTGTTAAAGAATTTATTCTTTATAGAAAGAGATGTTAATTCTAATGAAATTACCTATTATTCACATGGTATTTTAGAAGAGAATTATAATATACCCTCAACGTTCTTTGATAATAATAACTTTGGTTCAAGCGCAGACTCGACATTAGTAAAAAACTTTACAAGTATACGTAATAAAACAATTTTTAAAGAGGAGTATGGGTTAGATGGTAAATCATTATCGCTAACACCTGTACAGAAAATTGAGAAAATAGGTGGTTTAACTGCTTTAGATAAAGTTGCTTACGAAGATGTTTTTAGAGAAAAGGCAAGAACACAACCTATACATAAAAGAGTTACAAGGCAAGAAATTGAGCTTTTGTTAAGTCAGGAGCTTAAAAACAGGAATATTGAAACAGGTTTTGAATACGGAATTTATAGTAACAGTTTACCGACAAAAGTAAAGTCTCGTAAATTTAAGTTCTCGAAAACGAAGCTTTATCCATATCCTATTTTTAAAGATACGGATGGAGAAACGAACTATAAATTGTTAGTGACTTTCCCCGCAAAGAAAAAATATTTGATAAAGACAATTCTGCCAATGGCAATATTATCTTTACTGTTTACGCTAGTAATTATAATAGCATATGCAAGTGCTATTTATCAATTAATCAGGCAAAAACAAATATCAGAGATTAAGTCAGATTTTATAAATAATATGACTCATGAGTTTAAAACGCCTATTGCAACTATAAATCTAGCAGTAGAAGCGATAAGGAACCCTAAGATTATTGGAGATCAAGAAAAGGTAAATAGATACCTTACAATGATTAAAGATGAGAATAAAAGAATGCATGCTCAAGTTGAAAATGTATTGCGAATATCTAAATTAGAAAAAAATCAATTAGATATTAGTAAGGATAGAGTAGATGTTCACGACATAATACATGATGCAATGGCACATGTGGAATTAATTGTAGCAGATAGAGGTGGTTATATTAATTTACATTTAAAAGCAGAGAGAAGCGAAGTTTTAGCTAGCGACATGCATTTTACCAATGTAATTGTGAATATGTTAGATAACGCAGTTAAATATTCGCCAGAAGAGCCTAAAATTGATGTATATACTGAAAAAGCAAATAATAATATTATTATAAAGGTTAAAGATCAAGGTTTAGGAATGAGTAAAGCAGTTTTGAAAAAGGTTTTTGAAAAGTTTTACAGAGAGCATACAGGTAATATACATAATGTTAAAGGCCATGGTTTAGGTTTGGCTTATGTAAAAAAAATAATAGAAGATCACCAAGGTGAAGTTTATGTGGAAAGTGAGAAAGGAAAAGGAAGTACTTTTTACATAAAATTACCTTTAATATAAATAGTAATTATGGAGACAGTTAACAAGAAAATACTTTTGGTAGAGGACGATCCGAATTTTGGAATAGTTCTTAAGGATTATTTGTCTATGAACGATTTTGATGTTGTTTTGGCGAAAAACGGAATGGAAGGGTTCGAAAAGTTCAAGAAAGACAATTATGACATTTGTATTTTGGACGTTATGATGCCTTATAAAGATGGTTTTACACTAGCTAAAGAAATACGTGAGAAGAACGAAAATGTTCCTATCGTATTTTTAACAGCGAAAACGATGAAAGAAGATGTTTTAAAAGGGTATAAAGCAGGTGCAGATGATTATCTGAATAAACCTTTTGATTCAGAAGTGTTATTAATGAAGCTTAAAGCTATTCTTCAGAGGAAGGCATCTAGCACACTGGCTGACAGTCGTAAATTTGAATTTACTATAGGTCAGTTTCAGTTAAATTCTAAATTGCGTTTCTTGAAATATAAAGATCAAGATGCAATAAAATTATCTCCAAAAGAGAATGAGTTATTGCGTTTATTGGCATTGCATGAAAATGATTTAATGCCAAGAGAATTAGCTTTAACAAAAATTTGGAGAGATGACAATTACTTTACATCTAGAAGTATGGATGTATATATCGCAAAATTAAGAAAGTATCTTAAAGTTGATGATTCTGTTGAAATCTTAAACATACATGGTGAAGGATTTAGATTAGTTGTTAAAACAGAAGAGGAGAAGTAAATTATATTATTTTAATATATTAAAAACCATTCGAGAAATCGGATGGTTTTTCTGTTTTATAAAAATGCATTAATAATGCAGACACTTATAAAGCCTGTAATAGCTAAAATGGTCGTCATCATCGTCCATGATTTGAAAGTATCCTTTTCTGATATTCTTAAGTACTGACCCACCAGCCAAAAGCCACTGTCATTAACATGTGAAAAAATACTGGCTCCAGAGGCAATGGCGATTACTAAGCAAGCCAATTGAGCACTACCTAAATCTAAGTTTACTAAAAGTGGGGCAACAAGTCCAGCAGCAGTTATCATAGCAACTGTAGATGATCCTTGAATGATACGAACAATTGCTGCACTAACAAAGGCAAAAGCTAGCACAGGAAAGCCTACGTTGGTTAGAGAGTTAGCTAGTAATTCGCCAGCACCTGTATCAGTTAATACTTGCTTAAAAACGCCACCAGCACCTGTAAGTAGTATAATTGTACCCGCTGGTTCTAAAGACTTACTGGTAATTTTAAATAATTTTTCTTTAGAAAGTCCTCTTTTAATTCCAAAAAAATACCAAGCTAAAATATTAGCAATAATAAGAGCGGAAAACGGATGCCCTATAAGCTTAATGATATTAGTTATGGCAGGGTTAATTTCAGGTATAAGCCCACTAGTTAAAAAAGTGTTTAATAATATTAAAAAAATGGGAACACTAATAATTAAAAGGGTGGTTGTAATTGGTGGTAAAGCTATTTCTTCTTTATCAGTAGCTTCTTCGGGAGCGTTAATATGTATTTTTTTAGAGATGTATTTTCCGAAAAGTAAACCACTTACTAAAGCAGTTGGAATACCAACAATAAAGCCAATTAAAATTACCCAACCTAATTCTGCGCCAATAATGTCAGCAACAGCAATAGGGCCAGGTGTAGGCGGAATAAAAGCATGAGTAATTGCTAAGCCAGCTAATAGAGGAATAGCGTATAGTAAAAGTGATTTTTTTGTTTTACGCTGTAGCGCGTAAATCATCGGAACTAAAATAATGAATGCAACATCAAAAAAAACAGGGATAGCAATTAAAAAGCCAGAAATAACCATTGCAGCAGGAGCATTTTTGAGACCAAATTTAGAAACCATAAAATTTGCAATAGTTTTTGCTCCACCAGAAAATTCTAATATGGCACCAAACATAGCGCCTAAGCCAACAACCGTGGCTACAAAGCCTAGTGTTCCGCCCATTCCAGTTTTAACCGTATTCATTATTTCTTCAGCATTTAAACCAGCAACTAAGCCAACAGTTATACTACCAATCAATAACGCGATAAAAGCATTAATCTTCAATTTTAAAATCAAGAATAGTAATATAGCTATGCCTAATATAACGGCTAAAATAAGTTGAGTTTCCACTA
Source organism: Cellulophaga sp. HaHaR_3_176 (assembly GCF_019021925.1). Taxonomy (NCBI): domain Bacteria; kingdom Pseudomonadati; phylum Bacteroidota; class Flavobacteriia; order Flavobacteriales; family Flavobacteriaceae; genus Cellulophaga; species Cellulophaga sp. HaHaR_3_176. Next base: position 1,959,782 of record NZ_CP058990.1, on the reverse strand, counting down.
GTTGATGTCCTTTAGGATTACTTTAATTATTTCTTCAGGAGTTAAGCTAATTGGTATTTTAATTACCGATTCAGGTGGTTCGGGCGCCTCGAGAGTATCAAATTGAGATTGTAATAGTTCAACAGGCATGAAGTGGTTGTCTCTGGAGTTTAATCTTTTGTAAATCAGTTCGAAAGAACCTTCTAGGTAAATAAAAGAATGATTGCTGATTTCTTTGGTTAATAAGTCTCTATACTTTCTTTTTAAAGAAGAACAAACAATAATAACTCCTTTATCTTTATGTGCAATTCCTATTTCATTTAGCTTTAAAAGCCAATCATGTCTATCCTCATCATTTAGCGATTTTCCAGAAGCCATTTTTTCGATATTAGCTGCTGGATGATAGTCATCACCGTCAAAAAAAGGAATACCCAAGGATTTAGAAAGTAGTTTTCCGATAGTACTTTTTCCTGTACCAGAAACACCCATTATAAAAAACACACTTTCTTTTTCTTTACTCATCTTTAATAAGTTCTATTTGTTGAACAACTGCATCTATATCGGCATTAAAAGGCACCCATATTACATTTTCTGTTTTTTTAAACCAAGTTAGTTGGCGTTTAGCAAAACGACGCGTATTCTTCTTAATTTCAGATATAGCAAACTCTAAAGTGCACTCTCCGTTAAAATAGTTAAATAATTCACGATATCCAACGGTTTGCAGAGCGTTTAGCTCCTTATATTTTTCTAATGATTTAGCTTCTTCTAGTAAACCATCTTCAATCATAATATCTACTCTGCGGTTTATTCGGTCATATATAACCTCACGATCAGCTTCAATACCAACAGATATAACTTGAAAAGGTCTTTTGTTTTTATCTTTATTCAAAAATGAAGAGTAGGGCTTGCCGCTACCGATACATATTTCTAAGGCTCTTATAACTCGATGTGGATTATGAATATCTACCTTATCAAAATAAATAGGGTCTAATTCTTTTAATTGTGTTTGCAGGTTTTCTAAGCCTTCTTCCTCTATTTTTTGATTTAACTGTACTCGAATTTCAGGATCTACATCAGGGAAGTAATCTAAACCTTTAGTTACGGCATCGATATATAAGCCACTGCCACCTACTAATATAGCAATATTATTATTATGAAATAATGTTTCTGTTAAGGTCATCGCTTCTCGTTCAAAATCACCTACAGTATAATGTTCTTGTATGCTTTTGTGTTGAATAAAGTGATGTGTTGCGGCAGCCAATTCCTCATTAGAAGGAACAGCAGTACCTATTTTCATTTCTTTAAAAAACTGTCTAGAATCTGCAGAAATTATTTCGGCTTTGTAATGCTTTGCTAACTCTATTGCGAGCCTTGTTTTTCCAATGGCTGTAGGTCCAATAACTGTAATTAAAGTTTTTTTCATTACAAAGTACTTCCACAATTATAACAATGCGTAGCATCATCTCTATGGCCTTCTGATGCGCATGAAGGGCAGGCCTGAGTATTTACATGAACATAAGTGCCTGCTTGAGCACTAGTGTTTGTTTTTTCTTTTGATTGTTTTCCAAATTCTACAGTTACAATTCCTGTTGGTACGGCAATTATTCCGTAACCAACTAGCATAATAATTGTAGCTATTAATTGCCCTTGTGGTGTAATAGGGGCAATGTCACCATAGCCAACTGTTGTTAAGGTAACAATAGTCCAATAGATACTTATAGGAATGCTTGTAAAGCCAGCTTCTTCACTTTCTACAATATACATTAGAGTTCCAAGTATTACAGATACAATCAATACAGCAAAAAGGAATACAGTAATTTTTGCCCTACTAGCTTTTAATGCGTTTTTAAGCTGAGATGCTTCACCTAAAAAACGAACAAGTTTTAAAATTCTAAAAACTCTAAGTAAACGTAGAGCTCTAATAGCTAACAATACTTGTGAGCCGGCAAAAATATATGAGATGTATAACGGGATGGTAGATAAAATATCTATTATACCATAAAAACTTAAGACATACTTAAGTGGTTTTTTGATACTTACTAATCTTGCAATATACTCAATGGTAAAGAAAATTGTAATTACCCATTCTAAAGTAAATAGCAACTCATGGTATTGTGCATCTATTTCTTTAACGCTTTCTAGCATTACAAGAATAACACTAATTATAATTAAGATAAACAAAACAATATCAAACAGTTTACCCATAGGGGTGTCTGCTTCGTATATAATTTCGTGAACTCTATTTTTCCACCCTAATTCAGGTTTTTCGTCTTTCAAGCTTTAAATATTTAGATCTATTATTTTCTGGACTTTTCTTTTTCTCAAATACGTTTCTATAATATGGTTGGTATTTGCATTTCCGTCCATCGGTGTAATTATAGTTTCAAGAATATTCAAATTGTTTATTTGATAGTTTAAATCACAGAAGCCTAACCCTTTAAAGATACCGTTTTTAATTAAAATAACACTTTTTTCGCCTAGATCTCGACCCTTATCAACAATTACAATATTCTTGTCATTAAGGCTGTATTTGGTAATAACATCAGAAACTCTTTTGTTGTAATCTTCAACATTTTCTTTTTGAATGCAGGCACCTAAACATTTACCATCATCATACTTAGAGCAATTAGATTTTGCATGCGATAAACCGTTTATTTTATTGCAAAGGGTAAATTCTTCACGAATAGCATGTAAAAAGTTCTCAGCACTAACTATGCTATTAAACGTAGCAATGCGCTCATGAATACTATTATTCAGCTTTTCAGCCTTTAATTGTAAATATCCATTTGAATCAGGAATAGAATAAATACCAAAAGAAAAAAGTTTTCTTTTGTAGTTAGAATTGTATTTGGGTTTATTTCTAATATGCTCTTCGTTTTCTTTTAATAAACCAATAAGTTCATTTCCAGTTTTTTCAAAAGTTACACTTCTTGTTTCTTTCTGAATTTTTCGAGCCCTATTACCATTGTTTGTAAAATATTGGTTTACTCTTTTTTTAATATTACTGCTTTTGGCTAAAAGTATAATCTCGGCATCTTTATTATGCATATAAAAAACACCAACTTCTGAAGGTAATTCTTCTACAATATCAAGTTGTCTGGGAGATAATTCACCTAGTGTTTCTGCTTTTATAACAGTTTTAATAATTTCCTTATTAACGTCTTTAGAAAGTAATAATTTAAAAAGCTTTAAGGTTGCAAGGGCATCGCCATTTGCTCTATGTCTATCACTTACAGGTATGCCTAAAGAACGTACAAGTTTACCTAAACTATACGACTCTGCTTCTGGAAGTAATTTCTGAGACAGTTCTACCGTGCAAATTGTTTTACGTTCAAAATTATAGCCTAAACGTCTAAACTCAGTTCTTAAAATGCGATAATCAAATTGTGCATTATGCGCTATAAGTACAGTGTCTTCAGTGATTTCTATAATTCGTTTTGCTACTTCGTGAAATTTAGGCGCTGTCGTAAGCATTTTGTTGCTTATACCTGTTAGGTTAACTACAAAAGGCTGTATATCTTTTTCAGGGTTAACAAGACTTATAAACTGGTCTACTACTTTATGGCCATCAAATTTGTGAATAGCAATTTCGGTAATACCTTCTTCGTTGAATTTTCCTCCAGTAGTTTCAATATCTAATACTGCGTACATGTATATAGTTCAGGGTTCTAATTTACCCGTTTTTAACCTATCGGATAATGTTTTATTAATTTTTTTTAAGGTAGTATTTCAAATGTAACAAATAAAAAACCTAAGTACTATTTTTATCTACTACCAAAAATACTACTCCCAATTCTTACCATAGTACTACCTTCTTCGATTGCAAGCTTATAATCGCCGCTCATACCCATTGATAGTGTATTGCTATTTGGTAATTTTTCTTTTGTTTTATCAAATAACGATTTTAAAACTTTAAACTCTCTTCGAACTTGGTCTGTTTGGTCTGTAAAAGTAGCCATACCCATTAGTCCTGTTATTTCAATATTTTTTAAACTATTGAATGTATCAGAATTTAAAATTTCAAAAAGCTCTCTTTCGTCAAGTCCAAATTTGGTGTCTTCTTCAGCAATGTGTATTTGTAGTAAACATTTTATAGTTCTGTCGTGTTTTTTAGCTTGTTTATTTATCTCTTTTAACAGTTTAAAACTATCTACGCCATGAACTAAATATACATATTCGGCCATATATTTGACCTTATTCGTTTGCACATGACCAATCATATGCCATTCGATATCTTTTGGTAAATCTTCCCATTTCTGGGTCATTTCCTGTATTTTGTTTTCACCAAAAATACGCTGACCAGCATTATAAGCTTCTGTTAAATAGTTATTTGGTTTCGTTTTAGAAACAGCAACTAAAGTAACAGTATCAGGTATAGTAGCTTTTATTTTATTTAGATTGTCGGCAATAGACATTTGATATTTTTTAATTATTTAGAAAAACTTTTCGCAACCTTTTCAGCTTTTCTTGATTCAGAATAATCATAAAAACCTTCGCCAGACTTTACGCCTAGCTTTTTAGCCATAACCATATTTACTAAAAGGGGACAAGGTGCATATTTAGGGTTTTTAAACCCGTCGTGCATTACATTTAAAATAGATAGGCAAACATCTAAACCAATAAAATCGGCCAATTGTAAAGGACCCATTGGGTGTGCCATACCTAATTTCATTACAGTATCAATTTCACTTACACCAGCAACGCCATTATAAAGTGTTTCGATAGCTTCGTTAATCATTGGCATTAATATGCGGTTAGCCACAAAACCAGGGTAATCATTAACTTCAGTAGGTGTTTTACCTAACTGTTGTGAAAGATTCATAATTTGCTCAGTAACTTCGTCTGAAGTGATATAGCCTCTAATGATTTCTACCAGTTTCATAATCGGAACAGGGTTCATAAAATGCATTCCTATTACTTTTTCTGGTCTGTTAGTTACCGATGCAATATGCGTTATAGAAATAGAAGATGTATTGGTTGCTAAAACTGTTTTAACGTCACAAATTTCATCTAGGTTTTTGAAAATTTTTAACTTTAAATCTATATTTTCTGTAGCAGCTTCAACTACTAGGTCTCTATTTTTAGCACCTTCAGGTAGGCTTGTAAATGTGCTGATATTATTTAAAGTAGCAGTTTTATCAGCTTCAGATATTTTTTCTTTAGCAATCATTCTATCTAAATTAGTAGTAATGTTAGCTATACCTTTTTCTAACGATTCAGGTGAAATATCGATTAAATTTACTTTAAACCCATTCTGAGCAAAAACATGAGCAATACCATTACCCATTGTGCCTGCACCTATAACTGCAATGTTTTTCATAGTTTCTATTTAAAAAGATGCGATAATTTGTAAAGCTACACGTAGCGCATTGGTACCTTGTTCTAAGCTAACAATTGGTGTCGTGTTATTTTCAATAGCATCAGCAAACGTTTCTAGCTCATCTAAAATAGCATTGTTGTTATCAATTTCAGGGTTTTCGAAATAGATTTGTTTTTTAACGCCTTCAGCATTTTGCAAAATCATATCAAAATCTCCAGGATTTTCAGGAGCATCTTTCATTTTTACAACCTCAACTTTTTTCTCTAAAAAGTCTACCGATATATAGGCATCTTTCTGAAAAAATCGAGATTTACGCATGTTTTTTAATGAAATTCGACTAGCTGTTAAATTAGCCACGCAACCATTTTCAAATTCGATTCTAGCATTTGCAATATCAGGAGAATTACTAATTACTGATACACCGCTAGCATTTATATTTTTTACTTTAGAATCAACAACACTTAAAATAGCATCAATATCATGTATCATTAAATCTAACACCACAGGCACATCAGTACCTCTTGGGTTAAACTCAGCCAACCTATGTGTTTCAATAAACATTGGGTTTTTTATATTGTCTTTTACAGCTGCAAAAGCAGGGTTAAAGCGCTCTACGTGACCAACCTGCCCTTTTATATTGTATTTTTTTTCTAGAAAAAGCAATTCTTCAGCTTCTTCAATTGTATTTGTGATAGGTTTTTCAATAAAAATATGTTTCCTTTTTTCAATAGCTTTCTTAGCACAATCAAAATGAGAAAGCGTAGGAGTAACAATATCTACTACATCTACAGCATCAATCAATGTATTGATGTTATCAAAATAAGTGTAACCAAACTCATCAGCTACTTTTTTGCCATTGATAGCATCTGGGTCGTAAAACCCAATTAAAGTGTATTTTTCAGATTGATTTAATAATCTTAAGTGTATTTTTCCAAGGTGCCCAGCACCAAGAACTCCAACCTTCAGCATAAAAAATATTTTTTCAAAAATAAGGATACTTTACAAGTAAATTAAGGTAGTGGTTCAAAAGTTTTTTTTCGAATTGCAATTCTGTTCTTTAACTTAGCCATTCAAACCAAAACCAAATTGAAAGATACCCTCAAGCATAAAGGAATGCGTAACAAATTAGCTAATATATTAGCTGATAAAGGCATTGTGAGTACTAAAGTTTTAGAAGCAATTAAAACAATACCTCGGCATTTATTTTTAGATAGTAGTTTTGAGGATCACGCCTATCAAGACAAGGCTTTCCCTATTGGAGCGGAACAAACTATTTCACAGCCATTTACGGTAGCTTTTCAATCGGAACTTTTAGAAGTGGAACCAGATCATAAAGTACTAGAAATAGGCACGGGGAGTGGGTACCAAACCGCTGTTTTATTACATTTAAGAGCAAAGGTATATACTATAGAGAGACAGCAAGAATTGTTTAAAAAAACAAGCAGGTTTTTTACTAAAATGGGATATAGGCCTAAAAAAACTATTTTTGGTGATGGATATAAAGGCTTACCAACTGAAGCGCCTTTTGATAGTATAATTGTTACTGCTGGGGCACCTTTTGTTCCTAATCCTTTATTGGCTCAGTTAAAAATAGGAGGTAAGCTTGTAATACCTGTAGGTCTTGATGAGCAAATAATGACTTTATTTACGCGTACATCTGAAAAAGAATTCGAGAAAAAAGAGTTTGGTTCTTTTAGATTTGTGCCAATGCTAGAAGATAAAAATTAGAGATAGAAACTATATATTAATGTTTATATCTATTCTTTTTTGATGTATAATAACAGTTTTAGTTCTTATTTTTTTCGTTCATAAGCTTTCTGAAATTATAATAGGAAAAACAGATAGCTGTTAAAAAAGGAAATATTATAGCAAATAAATATTTTATGTCACTACTATTTTGATATAAAAATATAAATGTGATTGTTAGAACAAAAACTGCTGGAACAAGGAAAAAAGAAAGCAAATTCAGATTTTTGTTTTGAACTATTCTTTCATTCAAATTAAATAATAATGTTAAAAAACTGAATGATAAAATAATAGAAATAATAGTACATATTAGTTCTGTAAAATAGGGCATATAACACCTAAAATCAATATCTCGATTTACTTCAATTAAGTGGACTAATATAAAAGTTGAAATTGTACTCGTTATGAATGTTTTCAACCAAATATTCAATAAATATTTTTTTGTCATTTAAGCTGATATGGTTTGAAAATTTCAGGAAAAGTACTCATGTATATAATTTAGTAAAAATGAAATAATTCAGAGAAAATTCTGAACGAACTTACCATTAGGCTAAAGCTAAGCAATTATTTATGCTTATTTTTTTCATTCTTTTATTTATGACATTAATTATGAGTATTTTTTATTTTTATTATACTAAATCCAATTAGAGCCACTAACATGCATAGTGGTGAGTAAAATATTGTATCTAAATTGGCAAATTCAGTCGATTTAATCTGTTTAAAAAAGCCAACATATTTAAAATCACCCAAAGCTCTCAAAGTGAAAATTGTAGGGATAACCCAAAGGCCAACATTTTTAACAAATATTAGAAATTTATTTTTATATGATTTTAATACGAAAAAGTAGAATAGGCCAAATAAAGACAAGCCTATGCCGACTAATATACTGTCAATCGGTGTTGGGTTAAGTATTACAACTCCTTGTTCATTTGCAGGTAACGTAGTGGTAAACCCAAATTGACCACCACTAGCCCAATAAAAGTGAACTATGGCAAGCCCAGAAAATATACTAATTAAAATTACAGATAATATTAACTTCATTTTTGTAATTGAGGCCTATGTTTAATATGTGAAGTATAATGTGTTTTAATAGCGCTAACTTTTTTATTTTAAAGCTATATCAAAAATTTAGCAAACTCTTTAAAATTACGTAAAACTTGAGTTTAAATATTTTTTATAGTGAATTTTTTAAGATTTAACCACTTCAGGACTATGATCTATTTTTTCAAAAGAAGTGATTTTAGTAAAAGCAGTACCACCGAAAACTAAATATTTTGTTTCAAATTTGAATTTTATAGTATAATTTTTCTCTTTCATTTTTAAAGGACTTTCAGGATAAAGAGTATTGAAATCTTTTTCTCCAATATAAATCCATTCAATATTTTCTAGTTTGTTTTTTAAGTATACTCTTTTTTTTCTAAACATAGATTCAAACGAATATCTTAAAAAGTCATTCTTTCCTATATCAATCATTTTATACTTCAATTCAGATTCACCACTAATTTTTTTAGTATAAACGATCCGATATCTTAAAAAGATAAGACTTGAAAATACAATAAACGTTGCTATTATAAATGCTATGATTTTCATTCTTTATAAATATAAACAACCTTAACTTTAGTAGTTGCTTGCTATATCTAGCTCTTTAGCTACTTCTTTTTTATCTAGGCAGAAAGAAGGCTCTTATTGTTTAAATTTTTATTGAAGTGATTTTTAATATATTAGCTCAATATTCAAAGACTCAATTGATATGTGAAAAGATGATAATTATGAAGAATAGAGTTATAATATCAATAAAGAAACTATAAAATAGATTATGAAACCTACTAAAATAAAAGCAAATTGAAATGCTCCAGAATTAGTTCTAGCCTTTAATATAAGTTTCTTTATTTTTTCTAAAATCATAAATACAATATACTAATTAAATCTAATTTATCAAAATTTGTAATATTTCTTAAAAACGCTAAAAACAATTTAAAAAATCAATCTATATTCAGCTTATATTTAAATTTTAAAGGTCTTATATACTTGTAGAACCCTACTTTTTTTGAATTTATCAGCTTAGAATAGTAAATGTATTTTTACACTAATTAAAATTATACACAGATCTATAAACTAGTCCTGTATTTGTTTCTACTTTTACATGAAATTATAAAGAGCTTAAATGTTAGATTATGTAGTAATTGGTGGTGCACAAGCTGGGTTAGCTATGGCGTACCATTTAAAAATGATGAAAAAAAAGTTTATTGTGCTAGACGGCGAGCAAGAAATTGGCGCTTCTTGGTTAAATAGATGGGATTCTTTAAAATTATTTACACCAACCCAATATAATCACTTACCAGGTTTAAAATTTAATGCGGCCAAAGGCCATTACCCAACCAAAGTAGAGGTTGCCAATTACTTTAAATTATATGTAAAAGAGTTTGCTATACCGATACAGTTAAACACATTGGTTACTGCGGTACGCAAAACAGAAAAAGGTTTTTTTATTACCCATAAAGATGGCGAGTTAGAGGCTAAGAATGTAGTTATTGCCACAGGGCCTTTTCATACACCATATACGCCGCCTTGCAATACAAAAATAGCAGACAACGTATTACAAATGCATAGCAACTACTACAAAGGTGTACATCAATTGCAAAACGGTGACGCTTTAGTTGTCGGTGGTGGAGATTCTGGATACCAAATACTAAACGAGATCTCTAAAGATGCTTCTAGAACAGTTTATTTTTCTGGTGATACTACAGTAAAATCTATACCACAACATTTTTTGGGTAAAACAATTTGGTGGTGGTTTACATTGGTGGGGTTTTTAAGCTACAGCAAGTATAGTTGGATCGGGAAAAAAATAAACTCATCTACCCAACCAGTTATTGGTACAGATGTTAAAGAAATTCTTTCTAGAAAAAATGTAATATCGGTTGGTAGAACAAAAGATGCCTTGCAAAACGAGGTTATTTTTGAAACCAAAAAAGTTTCTAGTATTAAAAACATTGTATGGGCAACAGGCTACAGACCCAATTTTAAGTGGATTGAAGGTTTAGAACTAGATGCAGATAGCTACCCTAAAAATTACAGAGGCGTTAGTAATATTACAGGCTTGTTTTTTATTGGCTTACCTTGGATGTTTACACGTGGTTCTGCTACTTTAGGTGGTGTGTCTAAAGATGCTAGTTACTTGGCAAGTGTTATGCAAGATAATGACTAGTTTTTAGTTGTTGTAGGCGAGTTTGTAGTTTAAACGTTCTATAAACTTGTCAACGTTAAACTTAATATCATCTTCATCAATTTGAATAAAAAGGATTTTCTAAGCGTTCTTGTATGCTTTTTAAGCTAGCAAGAATCATAGTTAAGAGTATAGAAATTCTAACCTCCCAGGCATTTCTTCTGTCTTAAAAGCTAAATCAGGGTTGTTATATGATGGTGAATATAGAAGTGTACATATTATAATTCCGTCCGCATTGGCAATTCCATTACGAAATTTCACAATTTTTTCAGGTACATTTTTTTTCGGTCAGTTTAGTTTTAAAATGTGGCAGTTCGTTTAAATCATCTAGTATATTTAAATCAGAACTAGATTGTCCTAATTCGGCTATTATTTTTAGGGTGTAAAGGTTTGCTGAATTTCGGCTAATACTACCAGATATTGTTAATATTTTTTTCTTTTCAATCATTCATTTTGTGGAATTTTCTTTTTTTGAGCTTGCAGGTAACGTTAAGTATAAAAAATCGTAGGGCAGGTGATAAGCACTATCGTTTCGGTTTATTACTTAGCTAAATATAAATATTTTGCTTTTATCTTTTTTATTATAAACGCCAAATTTTATATTTAGCGGACTTTGTTAATATGCACAGAACTTTCGGTTTAGCACTTAATTAGCTATGTTATATACACAGTGTTAGCGAGCGTATTTTTCTTTTATTTCTGGGCTAAATATAATCGATAAGTCTTGGTTCATAATCTTTTCGTGCCTTAAAATCACTGTCCAGTCGGGAATGTATTTAGCAATTCGGACAGCTTCTTTTAAAAATCTGTTCTGTTTATTTGTTATTATGTTGTTATCAGAAATCAGATAAGTGTATTCCCAATCAATTTTTTTTAGTTTACCATTTTTATCAGGTTCAATGCTTACAAAGGCTTGGATATTCTTATCCATTTTATCTAATTGACTCCAGTTGATTTTACTATAAATATATTCGAGATATTGATTTGGGTCTAAATCTGATAGTTTAGATTTTTTTAAAACTCGATTTTTATATTTCGACTTATTTACAAATGTTCCTTTTCTAAATTCGAGTATCAATTCGTTCGGATAAATTGAAGTGTTTTTTAAATGGTTAGATTCACAGACTATACAATTACCCTTAAAAATAATCAATGAGTCAGTAAGCCATTCGGCAAATATCGGAAGTTCTGTGTTCTTAGATTTTGTTATTAAATCGATACTTAATTCTAAATTTTCAAAGCTTGTAATTTTGTTCAGATACAAATTCCCTTTCTCAATTCTCCATTCTGTCTTATAGTTTTGAAGGAAAGATGAAATTTCAATTATTGAATCGTTACTTGTAGCAAGTAAATGTTCTTCAATCTGTTTTGAAATGGATTGATTTATTTTTTGCCAATCAGTTCTTTTTTCTAAGGGATTTGAATAAAGGTTTAGAGTATCTTTTTTCCAAATCAGAATGTCTGAGCTTTGGCCACATACCTGAACAATTGTTCCTAAAATTAATATGTATGCAAAAAATTTATTCATATGTTCGCTAACGCTTGAGCTAAGCGTAGTGCGGAGGCAAGGAAATTTTTCGTTTCCGTCTGCGCACGAAGCTAAAGCTTATTGTTTAGTTTTATTTTTTCTTGTACAAAGCTAATTCCATAAGATTTAGCGACATTATAAATATACACAGACCTTTCGATTTAGCCCTAAAGTCCGCATTACATTTAGGTTTTGTTATCTACAGTATTTTTATTTTTTCAGCAACTTCAATTTTCCATTTTTTTTTATTCTCGAGTTTAATTGAAATTTCATCACTAGGAATATTAAGACATTGATATAGTTTTTCAGAATATAAAAAACCTAACCTTTTTCCAACCGAACAAAACAAAGACATACTATCGTCTTCTTCTAAAGCTAAGTCAAAATAACGCCATAAAATATCCATAAGGAGTAGATTCCAATTTAATCCATAATCCGAGTATATTTCATCATTTTCAAGTTCGAATCTAACAATTTTTCTAATGTCATTTTTCTCAAATAAGGCATAGAATTCTTCTCCGCAATTGAAAATGGGAGTTACCTCAAACCCAGAAAATATTTTATAATCCATTGTAGGGAAATAGAAATACGCTCCTTTAGGGTCTTCAACCATGAAATCTAATTCATCAATGTTTCCAATACTAGATAAAAATTGTTCTGGGATACCACAGCTAATCAATTTTTCATTTCTTTCTTCTCTGGGTATTAGTTTTTTCATATTGTAGATAACGTTTAGTATAAGAAGCGTAGGGCAGGTGATAAGCAATTACGTTTCGGATTGGTGCTAAGCCAAATATAATATTTTGCTTTTATCTTTTTTATTGAAAATGCCAAATTTTATATTTGGCGGACTTTGTTAATATTCACAGACCTTCCGATTAAGCAACTTATTAGCTATGAACTATATACCTCTTAAGTTTGTAATTCATTAAATTAGAAAGATAAACAGAAAGAACAAAAGAGAGGAATAAGATTATTTTATACGTAGAGACTACAGATCTCGTCAACATTGAAAATCCCCTCTCTTTTCTACACAGATTTCGTACAGTTCTATGAGGCTTTGACCTCGATTTTAAGTTGTTGAAACTCGCGTAGTTTGTCCTTTCAAAAAAAACATTTTCTTATGAATAAAGATATTAAATATTTTGGGATAGACATTAGTCATTTAGTATTTGATGTTACAGATTCCGATGGTAAATACTATCAGTTTAAAAATACTGTAACTGGTTTTAATAAGTTTGTAAAACTCTTAAGTAAAGAGAGCCATTGTGTAATGGAAGCTACAGGATACTATCATTATCAATTGGCTTATCATTTACTTGAATCAGGAGTAAAAGTATCGGTAGAAAATCCTTTATCAGTAAAGCGTTTTATACAGATGAAGTTATCTAAGATAAAGACCGATAAAAGTGATTCAAAACTGATTTGTTCTTATGCAGAACAGGTAGATTTAAAGTTATGGCAAGGAAATTCTAAACATCAAATAGAATGCCTGCAAATGACAAGGCTACTATCAAGGCTGACAAAACAGAGCACGATGCTTAAAAATAAATTACACGGAGAATCTGTATTGGGTAATCCAAGTAAAGCTGTTGTTAGTTCTATAAGACGTATTTTAAAACAAGTACAGCAAGAAATAAAGACAATAGAAGACAAATTATTAGATTTAGTAAAGCAAGTGCATCAGGATATTTTAACACGTTTAAAAAGTATACCCGGAATAGGAGATAAGACAGCGATTATGTTAGTTGTTTTAACGGATGGATTTGATCGTTTTACAAGAGGAAGTGAGCTATGTAGTTATGCTGGCTTAACGCCGATAATAAGACAGAGTGGAAGCAGTGTAAATGGTCGAGCACGAATAAGTAAAATAGGCAATCAAAAGCTTAGGAATTTACTATTTATGTGCAGTTTTAATGCTTGTAAATACAACAAAGCATGTAAGGCCATTTATGACCGAATAGTAGCCAAAGGAAACAGTAAAAAACTAGCCCTAATTGCAGTATGTAATAAGCTGCTAAAACAAGCTTTTGCCATAGCTAAATCAGGGTTGATATACAATGATGGATATAGAAGTGTACTTGTTAGAAATTAAGTAAAAATCACTTGTTTTTTACCACAGTTCTTTGTTGGTGGTAGTTTTTCTTCAATTCTATCTTTTATAATTTGGCTTATCTAAAATAATTGGGTTTGGATTAAGTAACACCCATTTTGTTGCCAATTCACATAAGTAATTAAGTTCCTCAGTTTCTGCGTCTCCGTTTTTTCGAATATCTTTTATAAGAAAACCTATTTTCTCAAGGTCTTCATTATTTAGCGAATTATTTAAGGATAGATAGCTAAAAAAGGCATCTAACATTTTTTTAAAGTCTGTATTCCAATTTCCGCCACCATTTCTATAAATTTCATCCCTAACTTTTCCTGAAATACGAACCACTTCTCCTTGTATGGTTTTTGCACTACCGCTAGAAGGAATTAAAAAATCCCATAATTCCTCATATTGTTTTTCCCATGTGCTATCTTGTACACAAATAGTAGAAACACCATCGTGCATAATTCGTTTTTTAATGGGGATAACATTAAACATTTCATAAAGTGCACTCAGAGCTTCGTCTGTTTCAGCTAGAGATTCTTTATTAAAATTCTCTCTATGAAATTCAAAATTTTCTCCTAATCGATGAATCGAATCTTTCATAACTTGTGTTACTTCACTGTTTATTTTAAGAAAGACCTTTGAAACTTCGACCAATTCAATAAGGTTGATGTTATTCGCACGTTTCAGAGCATAATCAAATGGCGTTTGTCCATTTTTATTTACAATTTCTGTTTTTGCTCCATTTTCAATTAACCTTTTTACATCATCTACTTTAAAACCACCTCCAGCGGCATAATGAAGTGGTGTCTCGCCATTGTTGTTCTTCGCATTTACATTTGCTCCAAGTTCTAAAAGGATGCTTATATCTCCACTATGAAAACTTGCGTGTCTATGAAGTGCAGTACATCCATAAATATCAACAGCATCAATATCTGCTCCTTTTTCCACTAACCAGCGTACAAGTTCATTGGGAATAAAATAAGTACTCAGAGCTGTTGATTTTCCGTAACCACCTCTTGCATCAACTTCGCACGTATCAAACATTTTTTTGAGGCTTTTTATATCTTTTGCTTCAATTAATGCCTCAAAAGTTTTTGGAAGAGTTTTTCTTTTTTTTGCCATTTTTTTCTTTGTTCGATTTTCGTGTAAATTGCCACCAACGGTTCGGCTAAGCGTAGTGCGGTAGTAAGGAAACCTTACGTTTCCGTCTGCGCACGAAGCTAAAGCTTTTGGTTTCGCTTTTTCTTTTTTTGTCCAAAGCTAAATCCATAAGATTTAACGACTTTATAAATATACGCAGACCTTTCGGTTTTACCCAAAAGTCCGCATTACGTTTAGGCTTTGTTGTAGGTAGTGCTTTTTTATTTCGCAATATACTTGTTGCCTTCTTCATCAATTAAATATCTAAACTTATCTTCTAAAACTACAAAATAGATATTGACATTTTTGCGATTCGTATAATCAGTTTTAGCAACACTTTCAGAAGTATATACCATATCGATTAGTTTTAGTCCTTTTTTAGGTTTTATCAGCCACTTCATTGTAGATAAGTCTAAAATTCCAGATTTTGAAATCGAATCTTGATATGTTCCAGCTCCTCTAATTCCATCGTGCTGTATGCTGTAACCAAAAAGTTCATTACTGTAAAATGGACTTTTTAATAATTTACCGTAATGAAGTTTATGACCGGATAAAGTGATGAATCCTTTTTTTCCCTTAAAGTCCTCTGCATAAAGTAAATTTTCTCCCTTATGCTGATAATCAGTATATCTGAGTGACTTATAAACAAAACCCTTTTTGATTTCACCTTCAGTATTGATAATTGTTTTGTTGCCCTCTTTGTTTTGCACTATTGCATAATAATTATTTTTATATAGGAAAGGTTTTGAGATATTCCAACTATGCCAATTGTCCCTAAAGTAGGCTTTTGAATAGGCAATCAAATTACCATTATCATCGACTTTGAAACCTTTATATCCATTTATAGAATCTAAGACTTGTATTTTTTGGTCAACTGAGTCATCACCTTCTATTACAGTAACCATCAAATCTTTTGCATTTAATTCATAATTATTATTAATTTTAACATCGCATTCCTCATAGAAAAAAGAAATATTCGGATTGAATGTTGAAGCATAATTCATTAAAGGTTCAGTCAATTTTTTTTTCGTTGTTTTGTCCATCAACCCCCATTTTTCTTGCCAACTATCATTTACAACATTGTATGGAACTAAATCAGCTGCCTTGTAGTCTTTTATTTTGTCTATAAAATCCTTTTGCAAAATTGGCTTACACTTGTCGGTTTGAGAAAATATTATGTTTGAGGAAAGAGTTAAAACGAAGACTAATAAATTTCTTTTCATTATCGAATTTTTTTTTATAGTATGATTTTGTTTGCATTACCTACAACGTTAAGTATAAGAAATCGTAGGGCAGGTGATAAGCACTATCGTTTCGGTTTATTACTTAGCTAAATATAAATATTTTGTTTTATCTTCTCATTTATAAAGCCAAATCAAAAAGATTTGGCGGACTTGGTTAAAAGTCCAAAACTTTGGATTAAGTACCAAACCCCGTATTAATTATAGCCATTGTTAGCCCACGTTTTATCTCCACAATTTTCCGATTTTAGAGAATATTCCACTTTGATTATTCTCTTTTGGATTAACATTTATTAATTCGCAAATTAGTGAGAATATTTCAGGACTGTTTTTTTGGGCAATATCTTTTGCTGTTTCTCCATTCTTATTTTTCAGATTGACTTTAATTCCTCTTTTAATTAGAATTTCGATTACTTTTTTGTTTTTTCTTTCTGTTGCTAAATGTAAAGCAGAATTTCCTTTTCTATCTTGAAAGTTTATTTTGGCTTTGTAATCTAACAATAAATTTATTTGTTCAGGAAATTCAAAAACTGAAATTCTTCCTAATGGTGATTCTCCATTAGCGTCAATATGATTTGTATTCGCTCCTGCATTTAATAGTAATTTAAGGGCATCAGTTTTCTTTTGGTGTAAAGCACCCATTAAAGGTGTTACACTTGTTCCTCTGCAAATAAGATTTACATCAGCATTGTTTTCAAGTAATAATTCAACTATTTCAGTTCCGTAAAATGAATTAGAACTTGCCATATCGAGTGGATTATATTCGCCACTTAGATTTATTATAGCTCCTTTTGAAACAAGTGTTTTGGCTGAATTAACTTTGTAATCATAGCAAGCTAAATATAATGGCGTTCTTTTTCTATAATCTAAACTATTAATATCAATTCCTTTTTCAATAAGAAATTCAATCAGTTTTGGATGTCCTTTTTGGGAAGCGTGATGAAGTAAATTTCGTTTATCACTATCTCCTACAGTTGTATTTAAGTTCGCACCAGATTCAATCAATTCAGACACTTTTTTTAAATCTCCTTCTTTCGTTGCTTTTACTAAATCTGTATTTAAGCTCATAGTTTTTTTTAAATGTGGGCTAACGTTAAGTATAAGAAACGTAGGGCAGGTGATAAGCACTATTGTTTCGGTTTGTTACTTAGCTAAATATAAATATTTTGCTTTTATCTTTTCTACTATAAATGCCAAATTTTATATTCAGCGGACTTTATTAATATGGACAGACCTTTCGGTTTAGCGCAAATGCCCTATGTTTTTTATACATTGTTATATACCGTTTTCTTTTTTCCAATCGGTTTTCAAATATTTTAAAGCATTTTCTAAAGCGTGTTTTGATGGTTTAGGATTATAACCTAATTCTCGTCTTGATTTACTTATATCATAATCTTGTTTTAAGCCATAAAACATATCCAAGTAATGTCTCTGTAACAGAGGTTCGTTACCTGTCAGTTTACTACTAAATTCCATTAAACCTGCAACAGAGTACAATAAACATTTTGATACTTTTTTAGGTGTTTTCAGCTTTAGTTCAGGGTATAAATCAGCTGCTATTTTTACCGTTTCTTGTAACGTAGTATGTTTTTCGTTAGATAAAATATACCTTTCGTTGTCTTTACCTTTTGTCATTGCGTTATAGGTTCCTAACGCTACATCTTTTACGTCTACCCAATTTAAAGTTACATTAGTGTCTACGGGTATTTCACCATTTAAAACTTGTAATACAAGCTTGTTAGAATAACTTAACTTATAAGCTTTAGACCCAATCATAGCAGAGGGTAAAACAAGAACAGTTCTAATACCATACTTTTTTCCTAATTCTAATGCGAGTTTATCAGAATCATTTTTAGAATTATAATACCAGTTTCGTCTGTCTTTGTTATATCCATTGTCCACATTAGCAGGCAATTTTGTAAAATCCAAACTAGCTACTGAACTTACATAAACGATATTTTTGACGCCACATTCTTTAGCAATGTCAAACACATTTTGAGTTCCTTGCATATTATTATCATAAATTTCAGTTTTGGGGTTTTTGGCCCACATACTGAAATTTGCAGCCACTGCATATAAGTTTGTAACTCCTTGAAAAGCTTTTTTTAGGGATTCTTTGTCGGTAATATCAGCTTGAACAACTTCACAGTCTAACCCTTTAAACGGTTCAGTATTATTAATATTTCTTACAGTTGTTCTTACTTTTTGGTTATCGGAAAGTAAAAGCCTAATTAGGTTGTTTCCTAAATGTCCATTTCCGCCAGTTACTAATGAAATTTCGTTGCTCATAATTCTTAAATTTTGTTTGAGCAAATTTCGACACCTTTTAAGCGGTTAGAAATAACATTTGTTAGAAAACGATTTGTTTTCTGATACGACTTAAAGATTGAGGTTCCATTCCTAAAAAAGAAGCGATATTGTCAATAGATACATTTAAAGCTAATTTTGGATTCTGATTTACAAATTTTAGATAACGTTCTTTTGCTGTTAAAATTTGAAAATCTTTAACACGTTCTAATTTACAACTTAAATGTTCGTTGGTTACTTCTTTAATAAATATTGCCCAAAATGTCGTTTCCTTTTGTAAAATATCAAAATCAGGTTTAGATATTTTTAGAACTCTAGACTCTGTGATAGTTTCATAATAATCTAATGAAGGTGTTTCTGTCATAAAACTATCTAATGATGTAAAAAAATCTTGTTCCGCTACAAGGTGCTGTACGACAATTTTTCCGTCAGTATTTTGATATCCCTTTACAATTCCAGTATCTAAGAAATAAATATACCTCTCAACTTTTCCTGGTTCTAAAAGATTAATTTGAGCTGGGATTTGTTCAGAAACGAAATACTTTTTGATTAAATCAATATCATTTTGAGTTAAGGCAATTCTTGATTGTATGTAATTAATTAGATTTTTCATTGTTGAGTGGTAATGGTATATAACGGTCGAGTATATGAAAAGTAGCGCTGAAAAAGTGCGCTAACCATTCGGTTGAACTCAAGCCGAATTTTTAAATTTTTCTATTTATCTTTCTTTTCTCAAATAGCCAAATTTAAAAATTTGGCGACCTCGAAAAATTGCCCGAACCTCTGTGTTTGCAAATGCTCGCGCTATTTTTTATATACATTGTTAGCCACAGTATTTATGCCAGTTTGATTATTGTTGTTTCCATTTCTTTCCAAAATTCTGTGACTATGTTTGGTAAAAGTTCGTTTAATTTAATGTCATTATTGAAAAACCGATTTCTATTTTTATATGAATCAAAATTACCATTTGTATTATCAGGTATTAATATAAATTTTTCGGTCATAATGTTATTCGAAAACAGTTGATAAACTTTTTGGATATTTTCAAACGATGCGTTATGAATTATTTCATTCCTTAAACTGATTATCAATTTAGTGTTATCTGTTTTGTCAAAAATGGTGTTTTTTAACTTACTATTCTTAATTTTTTTCGCATCTCCAAACAAAATTTTATTCGATTTCATTTTTGGATAAACATCAAAATCTTTTGGAATATTCTCAAGTTCATATGCAATCTTAGTAATAAAATCTAATTGGCTATTTAAATTTATGAATAGGTGATTTATTTTTGCGAATATACTTGTTACAAGTCTTCCTGATGCGAACATAAGTCCTTCAACATTTTTTGGGTTTTCGATTATCATAAATGAATTCTCATTTAAGGTCTTGTAAAAATCACATAGTAGAAATCTGGACTCAGATATTAAGTTTTGCAAAGAGCCGACTAAACTTTGAAAATCATAATAATATAGAAATTTATGTGTTTCAGTTGACTTATTCACATTCAGCCACTTTTCAAATTCGTCTTTTGATATTTTTATTTCAGCATTGATTCCAGCATATGAAGTCATTGTCGATTTAGTCATCAAAATGTTGTACATATTTTGAACACTTCCAAACAGAATATCAGCTGATTTGAAAGTTAAATTTATTAACTTAAAATCCATATCAGATGAGATATCATCATTCTTAATGGAAAATTGATTATTCCATTCTGTAACAACAGTTTTGTCAGTTTCTTCATTAGTTGAGATTCCATCAATATTAAAATACTTAATCATTTATTAGGGTTTTTTCAATATTGTGGCTAACGATTTGGCTATGAACAGTACGGGAGCAAACTAGCGTTTACTTTCCACCAAGCACATAGCAAAATCTTTTTGTTTTATTTTTTCTTTTCTTGTTTAAAGCAAAATCCAAAAGATTTTGCGGACTTCATAAAAATACGCAAATCTTTCGATTAAGCCGAAAACCCGTATTGTTTATAGGTTTTGTTGTAAGCAGTTTTTACTTGTGTTTTGCGTGAAGTCCGTTTATAAATTCCTCGAATGAATCTGCTATAATCAGGAATTGTTCTTCTGGTAGATGGTCATTCCAACGATTAACTATTATTTTATGATAACTTTCTACTTCATAACTTATACAATAATGCCAACCTCCGGGGTCATATGCAAAAGGCATTTTTGAACCCCAACCATTTTCCTTAAACTCTTTAGTTAATTGAGCCATCGACATTATTCCATCAAAGGTTTGTAATTCCCATTGATTTCCGTTCTTGTCTTCATAAAAATCCTCAATTACTGAAAGTCCAGCATACTTTTTCATAAATATTTTGAAATTATCAGTTAATTTATCCTCTAAGATATTCTCTAAATATTCGATACTTTTATTTCCAGTTCTTGGAGCTATTGTCAGATTTTTTAATTTCACCTCGAATGATTTTTTAAATTGCTTACAACGTACGGATAACCGTACAATTACGGTTATTTCTGTTTTATTGGTATATAGATTATAAACTTAAGAAAAAATACGATAGCAGTATATAATTAAATAACCTCTAGATAATAATGAATATAAAAACTATTTAATTAATGCATTTTAATTGTAAAATAGTATATTTTAAATTTTAATAGTATCTCAAATTAAAGAATAAATTGAGATACTTATTTAAGTACATCTAAACAATAATTTATACTTTTTCATTTATAAATACAATTAGATATAGCGTATAAATAACGGTGTAATCACTCTTATGTAGCTACATGTAAAAAAGAAAGACCACAAATTGTGGTCTTTTACATTCTGTTTTATTGATGCTGTTTTTTAAGGTCTTAAGCTAGCAACAGCACCGCCACCTATTTTATTTTTTCGTAATTGACGTTGTATTTTTTTAATTGCAGACTCTATCGACTTTTCTGGCTCTATGATATTATATTGACCCCAAAAATCTGGATCTGAAAAACCGATGGCTTCATCGCTCAGAATAATATTTCGACGTAATCTATTTTTTCCTTTTAAGGAGCTTGTAAGGTTCTTTTCCCAATCAGTAACAGCCATTTCACATGTCATACTATATACAGAATTAAAAAGTTTATCATCCCAATTAATTTTAAACTCAAGCATTACATTGCTATAACCATAGTACCACTTGTTATTTTTTTCTCTGTAATCAACTCTATAAGCAACCTCTGTAGGGTACACGTTTGCTTTAGCAGGTTTTTTCTTTACAAACATTTTTGAAGCAGCATCTTTATCTGTAATATTTAAAGCATAAATAGCACTGGTTAATGTTTTGTTTTCAGCATCTATAAATAGTTTTCCTTTATATAGCTGATCGTTTTTAAATTCTTCTTTTTGGTTAAAGTTAATTACATAAATAAGTTTATCATTTATTCTAGTAGAATGATCAAAAGAGAAATTGTAAAGCGGAATTGTTTGTTGTGTAAATACATATTCAGGGTATTTCATAAGATCAACAAATAACGTATTAAACGGACCACCTTGTAGTTTTAGTGCTAATGTATCTAACTTACTATAATCTGTACTTTTTCGCGCCTTATATAACTCTACATTATCTCGCATTTTTGATGAGTAGGGTGTTTTGTGAATATTAACCACCGCTTCAGAAAGAGATACATTCTTTTTTCTTTTCTTAATCGTTTCTCTATAAAAAGCAGTCATTAATGTAGGGTCTTCAAAATAATTGTCGCCTTTATTTTTTAATGTAGCTCTAACAAGTGCTTCGGCGCTTTTAGGTACTGTTACATTAACTTCCGTTAAAGCTACGATAGAGGTTTCTAGTGTAATTTTATTATCGTTTGCTTTTAATTCTGATAATAGAATGTTTTTAGACTTATACCCTAAAAAACTAACCTGTATACTACCTTTTTTAATTGAGGCAGGTATTTTTAATGAAAACTCACCTTCTGAGTTTGTTACTGTAGTAATATTTGTACCTTCTAATGAAAGTGTTGCAAATACTAATTTTTTATTCGATTTATCGGCAACAATTTTGCCTTTAAACTGATTGAAGTTTTCTTCTTGTTCTTGTAAAAATACAGTAGCATTAACTTTTGTTGTTACTCCAATAAGTAACAGTGTTGAAAATACAAAAATTAAGAATTTGTTTACGTTTTTTATGTTTTTTTGTATCATGATTAATAAATTTAGCTGAGTTGTTTCTTAAGTTAGTGATTTAAAGAATAATAGACTGTTAAAAAACTAAAATACAGCTAATTAGGTAATCGATTTTAAAAAGTAGGTTAGGTATTGTTTAAGAAATAAAGGAGTAGGGTTGTGGGAGTTATAAAGCTATTCTTCTATAACCAGAGCATTTTTTAGCTCTTTTTTGGTAAGTTTTTCGAACCAAGTTTCCATAAATTCAAAATTTTCATCTGTTACTTCAAATTCGAAAGTGTCTCCTTGTTCAGTGTTTCTTTTTAAAATTCTTTCGCGTCTAATTTCTTTTGAAATATTTAAGTAGTGTATTTGGTATTCTACTTTATGTTGATTAGCAAATGCAATAAATTTGGCTCTGTGAGTAATTTTAGAAAGGCCTAAATCTAAAATAGCATCTACGTTAGAATGTTTGAGCTGAAGAATAAGTTTCTGAATCAAAGTTTCAGAACGTTCAATTCGTTCTAAAAACCAAGTAATGCCGTCATTTTTGCTTTTGTCAGGCAAAAATAAAACGGCATTCCAAGTATCTATTGAAAAAATTACACCTTTGGTTTTTTCTTTAAGTTGGTTCGAGTATGTTGTTTTACCTGATCCTGTGTTGCCAACGATTAAATGTATCATATAACAAAACTTAAAGTTTAAAAGGTTTTATGCTTCTTCAGAATCTTCTTCAACTGTTTCTTCAGTCTCTTCTGATTCTTTATTTAAATTATTCTTTAAAATATTAAGACTTTTAAGTTTCTCTTTCCAAGTTTCTAAGTCTTTTTTATGACCATCTATTTTCTTAATAACATCTCTAACCACTGGGCTATCTTCTGATGCATTAGAGAAAAACTGAAGGTTGTTTTCTAACTGTCTGATTTCGGTATTGCTTTCATCAATTTTACGTCTAATAAAAGTACGTTCTTTTTGTAAAGCATAATCAGTGTCTTCACTTTGTTTTAATTGTTGAATTTTGTTGCCATATTTCAACATTTCGCCTTCTTGCCTGTCAACGTCTAATTTTTTAAATAAAGCATCTAAAATTTTATTAAACTTAACGTTAATACTCTTTTTATTAAAAGGTACTCTACCATGCGATTTCCATTCGGCAACAAATTGCTTAATAGCACTTAAATCTTTACTTCTTTCGCCAGATAGTTCAAAAGCTTGTATACGTTCTAAACACGCACTTTTCTTTTCAAAATTTTCTAACTCATCTTTCTGGGCTTCATTTTTATGAGCGTGTAATCTTTTAAAATAATGGTTACATGCGTCTTTAAATTCTTTCCAGATTTTATCAGAAAATTTTCTTGGTACATGTCCAATAGTTTTCCATTCATTCTGTATACGCTTCATCTCAGGAGTTGCATGTGCAATATCTTCACTGTCTTTTAATGATGTAGCAAGTTCTAAAAGAGCTCTTTTTTTATCTAAATTATCTTGTTGCTCTTTTTTCTGATCTTTATAAAATGAGTTCTTTTTTCTATTAAATTCACGAACGTTCTCTTTAAAAGAAGCCCATGTTTTCTCATTTACTTTTTGAGGAACTTTACCAGCTTTAAAGAAACTATCTCTTAAAGCTTCAATTTCTTTAATTTGTTGTTGTAAGCGTTTATGGTTTGCCGCAACTTTAATAGTAATGGCTTTTATACCTTCAATAATTTCATGTTTTTTAACAAGGTTCGCCTCAAATTTTTTCTCTAATTCTTGGTAATATCCTTGTCTTCGGTTGTGCAATGCTTTTGTTGCATTACTAAAACGATCCCATATTGCTTCTCTATGATCTTTATCTACAGGGCCGATATCTTCTTTCCAAATTTTATGTAATGTTTGTAATTCTTGGAAAGCTACATTTAAATCTTCTACTTTTTCTAAAGCTTCAGCACGTTCAACTAATTTTTCTTTTTCTTCAAGGTTACGTTTAAAATCTAAATCACGTAACTCTCTATTTAAATGAAGAAAATCGTAAAATATTTCAATATGATGATGGTATGTGCGCCATACATCATTATAATTATTTCTTGGGATAGGGCCAGTTTGACGCCATTTTTCTTGAAGATCTTTGAAGTTTTTATAAGTAGCATTAATATCTTCTTCAATAGATACAAGACCTTTCAAATCTTCAATAATTTGCAAACGCGTTGCTAAATTATCTTTTAAGCTTTTTTCTAAGCTTTTATGATATTGATTTTTCTTTTCTCTATACTCAGTATAAACTTCATTAAATTGTCTTTTCGTTACCGAATTATAATGAAAGTCTATTTCGTTTCCACCGTTGCTGATAAATTCTTCTTTTTTCTCATCTAAAAATTCTTGAAATTTTAAATCGAATTCAGATTTGATATCATCAACATGCTTTTTAATAGCCTGTACTTTTTCATTTTTTACTAAGCGCTGTAATTCACCTACTAAATTTTCGATAGACATCGAATGATAGTCTAAAACAGGAATAGTGTGCCGTACACGATTGTCTTCATCTTCAGCATCTTCTGCGTTAGAATCGTCTATTTCATTCAAAACAACATCTTCCTCATCAACAGCTGCTTTTTGCTCTGTATTAGATTCGGCTTCAATAGTTTCTGAAGTATCGTCTTTTGCAACCTCTTCGTTTGAAGATTCTGTCTGTTCTTCAATAGTCGTTTCTTCTGTTTTTTCAGTAGTATCGCTATTGTTTTCATCACTACTACCCAACGGTAGTTTTTCGTCTTTCTCGTCCAACATTATGTACGTATTTGGCTATTTGCCTAATTCATTGGTAATATAGTAACAACCTCGTGAATACCAAAAAAATATGTTAAACTTATTTAGAATAATGTGTAAAAATATTTAAGTATTAGCTATTCCATATCTCCCAAGATTTTTCTGCCTGTAATTCTAACATTTTATCACCATTTTTTATTTGAGCGCCTCTTTTTTCGCCTTCTAATAAAAATGCAGTTTTTATTGGGTTATATATCAAATCAAATAGCAAATGCTTATCACTTAAATATTCATAAGGTATATCTGGTTTATCTGTTATATCGGGGTAGGTGCCAAGGGGAGTGCAGTTTACAATAACAGTATGTTTTTCTATTATAGTTTTATTTAAATCGGCATAAGTAAATTGATTCTCTTTAGCGGTTCTAGATACAAATGTATAGCTCAGGTCTAATTTTTTTAAAACAAAGGCTATTGCTTTTGATGCCCCGCCTGTACCTAAAATAAGTGCATATGTATGGTGTTTTTTTATTGCAGGCTCTATAGATTTTTGAAAACCATAATAATCAGTATTGAATCCTTTAAGGCCTTTGTCTGTAAATTTTATGGTATTTACTGCGCCAATTTCTTTAGCAGTATCATCTACATCAAATAAAAATGGAAAAACATCTTGTTTATAAGGAATTGTAACATTAAAACCTTTAATGTTTTTTTCTTTTTCTAATATCGATTTAAGCTCATTAATATCTTGAAAATCAAAGTTTTCATAACTGTAATCGTCTAACTTTAGATTTTTAAATTTTTCAGTAAAATAAGACCTAGAAAAAGAGTAGTCTATATCTTTTCCGATCAATCCGAAACGTATTTTATTTTCTGTTTTTGCCATACCAATCTAATCCTAAAAGAGTTATTATCCCTGTACATATAAAGAAAAATGCCCACCAAGTTTCTAAACTTGTCATATCAGGAAAATATCTTTCGTAATTAATTATAATTTCATTTCCGTTAGAATCTAGTGCTAAACTAGTATCTAAATTTGTTTTGAGAATTGTTTTTTTCCAAGGCCAAACTACACCTAGCGATCCTGTTATAAAACCTATAATGATAGCGGTTGTAATGTGCTTAAAATGTTTTAGTAAATAGGTTAGTAGGTGAGATAGTGTTACTAAACCAACAGCAGAGCCAGTAGTAAATACAGCAAGTATTTTTAACGTATGTAACCTTTTGGTATTTTTAAAAACACTAAAGTCACCAACAATTATTTCAGCAAAAGTATCGTATAATGAATTTACAGAGTCTACTAGAAGCAATACGTAATTACCGAGTAAAATTAAAATAAAAGAACCTGATAGGCCTGGTAATGTCATTCCCGAAACACTAATCATACCACATAAGAAAATAAAAATAAGATTATCGTTTTCTTTCGCAGGGTTTAAAAAGCTGATGGCAATACCAATTACTAGGCCAATAAAACCTGCAGTGACTGTTTTTTTACTCCAGTGGTTAAAGTCTTTTGCGATATAATAAATTGATCCTAAAATCATTCCGAAGAAAGCGGACCAAACATAAAGTTCTTTTTCTTCTAAAAAGTAATCTAATATTTTAGAAACACTAAAGTAGCTTACTAACATTCCGAAAATTAGTAATGTTAAAAACTGACCGTTAGTATAACGATAAAAACTTTTTATTCTTCCATTTAATAGAAGCTTAAAAGCTTTTGTGTTTATCTTTTGTAGTGAATAAATAAACTCTTCATAAAACCCACCAACAAAGGCTACGATTCCGCCAGAAACACCAGGAACTTTATTTGCAGCACCCATACATAAGCCTTTGACGATAAGCCAAAATTTATCTGAAGATGTACGCGGTTCATGCATAAAGTATTTTACTTTTTAGAAGCTAATTTTTCTAAGATAAAAATAAGAGAAAAACCTATTAAAGCGAGAACAACAGCTAACAATAATTGATTATCCCCTACGTATGAAAAAGGAGAAATATTTTCTTCAACAACAGGAATTATTTTATTACCAAAAACTTTAGTTTCTAATACATTTTTCCATGGCCATATTTTATTTAAGGAGCCTAAAATAAAACCAGTAAGTACAGCTAATGTTAAATCTTTATAATGTGTAAACATCCATTTTAAAAGTTTAGCAAAACTTAGTAAACCAAAAATAGCTCCTAAGCCAACGGTAGCAACTATTTTTAAATCTCGTTCATGTACAGCATCTAAAATAACTTTATATGAGCCTAAAAGAACAAGAATAAATGCACCTGAAATACCAGGCAATATCATAGCACAAATTGCCAATGCACCGGATAAGAATAAAAATGGTAAACTGTCAGTATTTTCAGAAGTTGGTAATGTTGTTATGTAATAAGCGGCTATAGCACCTATAATTAGCATAATTACTGCTGTAGCATTCCATTTTTCGATAGATTTACCTACAAAAAAGATACTTGCGACAACCAAACCAAAAAAGAAAGACCATAGCAGAACTGGTTGGTTTAGTAGCAACCAGCTTATACCTTTTGCTAAAGATACTACGCTAATAAAAATACCAAGAAATAAAGAAATTAAAAAATTACCATTTGCTTTACTCCAAAAAGCTTTAAAACCTTCTTCTTTGAACGTTTTAAATAAACCGAAGTTGATATTGTTTATAGAGTCAATTAGCTCTTCATAAATACCAGATATAAAAGCAATAGTACCACCCGAAACTCCGGGTACTACATCAGCAGCTCCCATTGCAATTCCTTTCAGTGTTATAAAAAAGTAACTTAAAAAATTTCTATTTTCCATATGTATAAAAAAACAAAAATAGTTTTTTTATTTGGAAGCCTTTTTATATTGTTCAAAGATGTTTAACATCCATTCTGTATTAGAGAAAATAGGATACTCCTCTTT
This sequence comes from Cellulophaga sp. HaHaR_3_176, assembly GCF_019021925.1. Lineage (NCBI taxonomy): Bacteria > Pseudomonadati > Bacteroidota > Flavobacteriia > Flavobacteriales > Flavobacteriaceae > Cellulophaga > Cellulophaga sp. HaHaR_3_176. The sequence continues at coordinate 1,931,434 of NZ_CP058990.1, read as the reverse complement.
AAAACTATTTAACCCATCTGTGTTTAAGATTATAGCTTCAGAAAGGTATTTTTTAGCATCTTCTGAATTTGATAATTTACTGTTAACACCTGATAATTTAAATAAAATAGAAGCCTCTTCTGGATGAAACTCTAAACCTTGTTTTAATATTTGAATGGCAGAATCGAAATCTTCATTTTTTTCGACAACACTAGCCCATAGTAACCAAGTTTCTAATTCGTAATTACCAAAATCTACAGCTTGTTTAAAAGCAAAATCAGCTTCATCGTAATTTTTTAATGCAGCATTTATTTTTCCACATTTTTTCCAATATGATGGATTTTCTCCATCTATATTTGTTGCTTTATTAATATAATATGCAGCCTTTTCGTAGTTTTTTTGTCGGTAATAAAAATTAGTAATTGCTAACCACCCTTTATCTAAAAGCGGATCTTCGTGCACAGTATGGTAAAAGTAATATTTAGCCATATCTGTATTACCTAGCTTTTCATGACATTTGCCAATTCTAAGGTATGCATGCGAGGTAGGGTCTTCAATACTAATAGTAGTCTCGTAATTTTCTATAGCCTCGTTGTATTTGCCAAGTTTTTCTAAAACTTTACCTTTTTCAAAATAAGCACCTATAAAACTATCATCTGATATTATTGCAAAATCAAAAGCACTAAGGGCTTCTTTGTACATTTTTTTAGCAATGTATTGCTTTCCTAATTGATGCCAAGCAACTTCGCAATATGGTTTTTTCTCTAAATAATCATTCAAATAAACAATAGCACCATTAAAATCTTCAAGAAACTCAAAACAATAAATGACATTGTATAATGAAGAGTAATCTTCTTCATCGAACTCTACACATTTCATGAAATTTTTCTTAGCCATTTCAAAATCATCCATAAAAAGGTACTCCATTCCCAATAAAGAATGGATATCGAATCCGTCATCAGAAAATTCTAAAGCTTTTTCTAATAAATTTACAGCTTCAATATGATTATCTTTTTTAGAATAAATATTGGCTCTCTGAATATAGATTTCTTCATTATAGTTGTCTAATAATTGAAGTTCATCTAATAATTTTTCAGCTAACTCCAATTTGTTTTCAAAAACAAGAACCTCAATATTAAGTAACTTAATCTCAAGGGTATCAGGATGTTGCTGTAGACCAATTTTTATCGCCTTTTTTGCCAATGATATTTTTCCATTATTTAAATAATGATGGATAATATCTTCAAAGTCTTCTGCATCAAAGAAATAGACATCATCTGTCTTTAACATTGACTCAAACTTGGTTATTGGTTGGCTAGGTCTTTCCTCTGCATTAAACGCCATAGGCCTCTCTGTTTATCTAATTGACTTAAAATTAGTATTAACTATCTAGTGATAAGCTGTTTTAGTGTCTACTTTATTAACAAATTAGTTAACAAAATAGTATTAGTAGTTATTTAAAATTGATATTATTTGTTCGCAACCCTGTTTAATCTCTTCGTTTGAGATAGTTAGGGGAGGTGAAATTCTTACAGCTCTTGGTTCAAATAATAACCAGAAAAGAATTAGTTTTTCTTTAGCCGCAGTTAAAATAACATGATTTGCTATTTCTTCATTTTCTAAAATGAGTGCTAACATTAACCCTTTACCTCTAATTTCTTTTATAAGTGTATGCTTTAAATATTTTTTAAAAAGAATTTCTTTATCAAGAGTTTCGGCAATAAGATTTGTTTCGGTAATTTCTTTTAAAGTAGCTAAACTTGCCGCCGCAATTATCGGGTTACCACCAAATGTAGTTATGTGACCCAGTTTGGGAGAGTCTTGCAATGTTTCCATTAACTTTTCTGAAGCTACAAAAGCTCCAACAGGTAAACCGCCTCCCATGCCTTTACCTATTACTAAAATATCAGGAGTACAGTTATAATGTTCAAAAGCAAAAAGCTTACCTGTACGCCCAAAGCCAGGTTGTATTTCATCTAAAATAACTAAAGCTCCAACTTTATCGCAGCGCTCTCTTACCTTTTTTAAATAGTCATTTTTTGGTTCTATAAAACCAGCACCACCTTGTATGGTTTCTAAAATAACAGCAGCTGTTTTATCTGTAATTCGATCTAAATCACTTTCATTATTAAACTCAATACTTCTAATATCAGGAACAAGAGGTCTAAAAGCACTTTTTCTTTCTTCGTAACCCATCAAGCTCAAGCTGCCCATAGTATTACCATGGTATGCTTTTTTTGCAGCAATAAGTTCTGTTCGCCCTGTTGCTCGCCGAGCTAGCTTTAAAGCTCCTTCAATAGCTTCAGTGCCAGAATTTACTAAATAAGTGGTGGTTAATGATTCGGGCAATAATGAGGCTAGTAATTTTGTGTAAACAACAGCGGGCTCTTGTATGTACTCGCCATAAACCATTACATGCGCATATTTATCTACCTGCTTTTTAATAGCATCACTAATTTTTGGATGACAATGGCCTAAACTACAAGCAGAAACACCTGCAACAAAATCTAAATGAGCATTACCTTCCTTATCAAAAATATAACTGCCTTTGGCGTGCGATATTTCTAATGCAAGTGGGTGAGTACTCGTTTGAGTTTGATATTTAAAAAAGTCTTCTTTCATAAAAATCAGATAGATTTTTTAGTAATTACTTTTGTTGAGTCAACTTTTTTTGTTGTAGTATTTTTTTCTTTTTTAGGCTCTGTAGTTACAGCAGGCGAAACTTTTTTAGAGCTTTCTTTTTTCTTTTTTTGAGGAGTGTTTACAGGGTCTGAAATATTTTTACTTCTCTCGGCTTCTTCAGCATCAATATCAATAGGGTTTTCAATTCCTTGTATAACAACAAGTTCGATGTTGTTATCATCTTCATCAAAAATATCGTCTTTGGTTAAAATCCGTTCATCGCCTCGCCAAACCATACCTTTTAATATTCTGCTATTTTCGGGTAAGTCAGCCTCAGGAAAAATATCACCATCAGGTTCTATGTAAAAAGTTAAATCTTCAACATCGTTATTTTCTAAAGTGATATTAATTTTACTACAAATAGTTTTATTAATACCAATTAATTCTTGGTCGTCATTATACATCCAATAGATAACTTCGGTGTTTTTAATAAGATCTATTTCGTCGAGTTCATTATCTAAAAATTTACCAAATAAATCTTTTCCTTTTGCCTGGTTATAGCCTGTTTTTCCAATGGTATCTATTGATACAATAAAAGCATTATCTAACACCTTTAAAGAATCTAGTTTTTCAGTTTTGGTATTTGATATTAAATGGATGCTATCTCCTGTCATTTGATTATCGGCATTCCAAATAATAGGATAGAATTTAGGCCAATCTTTTTCTTTGGCAGCCTCTGGAATTCTTTTTCCAATAAGTTGGGTAAGTCCACTTTCTTGATCTACATGAATAGAATCTGCTTTACCACTTAAATCTGTTTTATAAAATTTAGCATTTCTAAAAGCTCTTAAGATTCTTTTATCAGGTACTCCTGTAATCATCAGAGTATCACCATGCATGTAAAGAGAATCGTTCTCGACCATATTTATGGCAACTGCTCTTTTGGTAGCAAAAACAGAGTCTTTAGCTTTAAAAACTTCAGCGTAGTGTGCTCTTAGTATACCGTTATTAACAGTGTCGGTAATGACAATATTATTTGTTGCAGATGCAAATTCGCGTGCCTTATTAAAGTAAACAGAATCGCCAACAATAATACGGTCGTTATAATCTATTCGTGTGTTTTTAATACCATAACCGCTTTCTACTTTAGTATCATAAAAGCCACGCTCGCAATATATTTTGTAAGTTTCACCAGTAACTGTTGATGGTCCGTACATGTATGCATTTTTAGAACTTGTGTAATAATCTAATTGCTCAGAGTCTAATATATAATCGGGGTTGTCGATATGTACACTATCTAAAAACTGATATTTTTTAGTTTCCATAAAGTATCGACCAACTTGGCTCGTTAGTATATTTACAGAGTCAATAACTTTTCCATAATCTTGGTAATAAGCTTCTTGTTTTTCACGATTAAAACGTAAAGTGTCTGTTTCGAGTCTCATACCTGGTGTTTGTTCTAAAATAACATTACCCCAAGCTTTAGCTAGTTTTATATTACCATCATAATCAACTTTCTCGCTAGTCATTTGAATAGAATCTCCTTGTTGGAGTCTAATATTACCGACAGCTTTCAATCTATTTTCTTTTTGATAAAAAATAGCGTAATCACACCACAGGTCAGCCCCTTGGTGTTCAAATTGTACTTGTCTTTCATCTTTACTGAAAATAGAAGCACCAGGTGCCATAGCTTCATCTTTAGTGAAGGTACCACCGTAAATAATATTGATTTGCTTTTTTTCTATAGGTTGTTCTTGAGAGAAACCTGAATTAGAAATAAAAAGGATGATTAAAAAATAGAGTAGCTTTTGCACTAAATTAAATTTTGACAAAAATAATGTTTTTTGAAGCAGACAATACTCGATTAGGATAAATTTAGTATTTGAAAGAAATTAAAAAGCCACTTTTTAAAGTGGCTTTTTAATTTATCTGTGTATTGTTTGTGTTCTATCTGGACCAACAGAAACAATCTTAATTGGCACTTCGAGTTCTTTTTCTAAGAAATCAATATATTTATTTAAAGCATCTGGTAATTGTTCCGCTTTGCTCATTTTGGTTAAGTCTTCATCCCAGCCATCCATTTCAGTATAAATAGGTGTTACACTATCAGCTTCTATATTGTATGGAAAATGAGTTATTTTTTCTCCTTTATAGTCGTAAGCAGTACAAATTTTTAATTTTTTGAAGCCGCTTAAAACATCACCTTTCATCATCATTAACTCAGTAACACCGTTAATTTGAACAGCATACTTTAAAGCAACTAAATCTAACCAACCACACCTTCTTGCTCTACCAGTTGTTGCACCAAATTCATTACCAACTCTTCCCATGGTTTCACCATCTTCATCAAAAAGTTCAGTAGGGAATGGACCACTACCAACACGAGTAGTATAGGCTTTGAAAATACCTTTTACATCGCCTATTTGATTTGGGGCAACACCTAAACCAGTACATGCACCAGCAGCAGTCGTGTTTGATGAAGTAACAAATGGATATGTTCCAAAATCAATATCTAATAAAGATCCTTGTGCACCTTCAGCTAATATTTTTTTACCTTCTCTTTGCGCTTTGAATAAAAATTCTTCGCTATCAATAAAAGTAAGTTGTTTTAATTCTTCAACCGCTTTAAAGAAATCAGTTTCTAATTCTTGTAGATCATATTGAATATCTACATCGTAAAAACCAATCATTGCTTCATGTTTGTCAGCAAGGTTACGGTATTTTTCTTTCCAATCAGATAGTTCTAAATCACCGATACGCATTCCGTTACGGCCAGTTTTATCCATATACGTCGGGCCGATACCTTTTAAAGTAGAACCTATTTTGGCTTTACCTTTTGCAGCTTCAGAAGCAGCATCTAATAAACGATGTGTTGGTAAAATTAAATGAGCTTTTCTTGAAATGAATAAAATAGATTTGATATCTAATTTAAACTGCTTCAAGTTATCTAATTCTTTCTGGAAAATAACAGGGTCTATAACAACTCCGTTACCTACTATGTTAATTGCTCCTTTGTGAAAAATCCCTGAAGGAATAGTATGCAAAACATGCTTAATCCCATCAAATTCTAAAGTATGACCAGCATTTGGTCCTCCTTGAAAACGAGCGATTATATCATAATCTTGAGTTAGTACGTCAACTATTTTTCCTTTTCCTTCGTCTCCCCACTGAAGTCCTAGTAGTAAATCTACTGCCATTATTGTAATTGGTTAATTATTTGTATTATCTTCTTTTTTGTTTCTAGTCCCATAAAAGTACAACGAGTGTGTATTGATTGTGATATCAAAAACTTCTTCTATGGTTTTTTTTATAGATTGAATACGAGGGTCACAAAACTCAATAACCTCACCAGTGTCAGTCAAAATCACGTGATCGTGCTGTCTGTCAAAATAAGATTTTTCGTATTGTGCTTGATTTTTCCCGAACTGATGCTTTCTTACCAATTTACAATCTAATAAAAGTTCAATTGTATTGTATAAGGTAGCACGGCTTACTCTATAATTTTTATTTTTCATGTTGATATAAAGACTCTCTATATCAAAATGCTCCTCGCTATCGTAGATTTCTTGGAGTATAGCGTAGCGTTCAGGTGTTTTTCTGTGCCCGTTTTCTTCTAAAAAGTTAGTAAAGACATTTTTTACGATGTCTTGGTTCTTGTTATTGCTCATAAGAACTTATGCATCTTTCAGGTTACAAATGTACAGCTAAAATTTAAATTCTGCTTACTTTGTCTATACCGTTAATGCCTTTTAAATTGTTGATAAGTTTTTTTAATATGTCATTATTTTTAACAACAACGGTTATGGTGCCTTTGAAAGTTCCGCCATCGGTGCTAAAATTTAGATTTCGCATATTTACATGCATGTTGCCAGAAATAATATCGGTAATACTACTTACCAACCCTAAATTGTCAATTCCTGTAAGTCTGATTTCAGAAGTAAATTCTTGCTGACTAGAGTCTATCCACTTCGCACTCATTATACGATACGCATAATTAGATTGCAGTGAAATTGCGTTAGGGCAATTTTTAGAATGTACTTTTATTCCTTCGTTAATACTAACAAAGCCAAACACATCATCACCAGGTATAGGGTTGCAACATGGTGATAATTTGTAAGGTAGCTTTTCTTCTTCTTTGCCAAAAACTAACATGTCGTACTTAGAGGTAATCTCATCTTTGTCAATATCTTCGACAGTTTGTACTCTACGTATTTTGTTTTTAAAAAAGTTTATAAATGCGTTGCTGTAAGTAGCAGAAAATTCTTTTATTTTTTGATTGTCAATAGCTCCAATACCGACTCTGTAAAATAAATCTAAACTAGTTTTTAGTTTAAAATAAAGAACCATTTTGTTAATAGTATCTTCACTAAAGCTTATTTTTTGTGACCTCAGTTTTCTTCTAAGTACTTCTTTACCTTCTAAAGCAACACTCTTTTTCTCTTCTCTTAGTGTACTTTTTATTTTGGCTCTTGCTCTAGCAGTTGTTGCATAATCTAACCAGTTTTGGTTTGGTTGTGCACTCTCGGAGGTTATAATTTCTACCTGATCACCACTATTAAGTGTAGTGTTTAAAGGTACTAGTTTCCCATTAACTTTAGCACCACGTGTGTGCATACCTACTTCGGTATGTATGTTAAAAGCAAAATCTAACGGTGTTGAATGTTTAGGTAGTGATTTTAGTTCTCCTTTGGGGGTGAAAACAAATATCTCTTTAGAATATAGGTTTAGTTTAAATTCCTCAACAAAATCAACAGCATTTGTATTCGCATTTTCTAAGGCTTCTTGAAGTTTGTTTAACCATTCTTCAATACCAATTTCTTTTTGATTACCGTGTTTGTATTTATAATGAGCAGCATATCCTTTTTCTGCAATTTCATGCATACGTTCACTTCTAATTTGCACTTCAACCCATTTACCCATAGGCCCCATAACAGTAATGTGTAAGGCTTCATATCCAGTAGATTTTGGAGAGGAAATCCAATCACGTAAACGAACAGGGTTAGGTGTAAAATGATCTGTAACAATCGAATATATTTTCCAAGCTAAAAATTTCTCATTTTGCTTGTCAGACTTATAAATTACTCGAATGGCAAATTTGTCATAAATTTCATCGAAGGTTACATTTTGAGTCACCATTTTTCTTCTAATAGAAAAAATAGACTTCATACGACCTTTTATAAGGTAATTAAGACCTTCTTTTGTTAATGAGTCGCTAATAACAGAAGAGAAATTGTCGATATATTCTTTTTGTTCTTCTTTAGTTTCTTCTATTTTACTTAGGATATCACTGTAAACCTCTGGTTCTGTATACTTTAAGCTTAAATCTTCTAATTCATTTTTTATATTATATAGTCCAATTCTATGTGCAAGCGGAGCATAAATATAAAGTGTTTCAGAAGCTATTTTTACCTGCTTATACTCTGGCATTGAATCCATCGTAAGCATGTTATGGTATCGATCAGCAATTTTAATAATGATAACTCTAATGTCATCATTAAGTGTTAAAAGCATTTTTCTAAAATTCTCAGCCTGCTGCGATATGTTCATATCTTTTTTCAGGTGAGCAATTTTTGTAAGTCCATCAACAATTCTGGCTACAGATTCACCAAAAAGGCGTTCAATATCATCTAGTGTATATTCGGTATCCTCAACAACATCATGTAAAAGAGCAGATGCTATAGAAACAGCATCTAATCCAATTTCAGAAGCTACAATTTTAGCAACCGCTATAGGATGAAAAATATAAGCTTCTCCAGATTTTCTTCTTTGGTTTTTATGAGCATCAACAGCAATGTCAAATGCAGAGCGTATCAATTTCTTATCCTCATCGGAAAGTGTTTGATAGCTGATGCGAAGCAATTCTTTATATTGCTTTGCAATTTGCTTATTTTCTTTTTCTATTGCTTCTTCGGTCATCATAATATTAAAAATAAGATAATACTACCAACTAACCTACAAAAATTATGCCTTTAAGTTTTTTATTCTATCAATTAAGGTTGGATGAGAATAATGCATGAAAACATAAGCTGGGTGCGGAGTTAGATTGCTTAAACTATTTTTAGATAGTTTTTTAAGAGATGTAATTAATGGGGTAGAAGCAAAGGTGTTTTTAGCATAATCATCTGCTTGGTATTCAAATTTTCTAGACATATAGTTCATAACTAGCCCAGTAATTTCTGAAATGGGACTGTATAAAATACCAAAACCGACAAGTGCAGCATGAAAACTAGGTGTATTTACGCCAATTGCTAATGATACTTCTGGAGTATTTATAAAAAGTGATAATATAAAAAGAGTAAGCCCAGTTAGTAATATTGATGCAAATAAATTAAATATAATATGCTTTTTCTTATAATGTCCAACTTCATGAGCTAAAACAGCAACAATTTCATCTTCATTTAAATCATTAATCAGTGTGTCATAAAGTGTAACTCTTTTTTCTTTACCAAAGCCTGAAAAATAAGCATTTGCTTTTGTTGATCTTTTAGAGCCATCTATTACAAATATATTCTGAAGTTCGAAACCTACTTGTTGTGCATAGTTTTCAATTTTACTTTTTAGTGAGCCATTTTCTAAAGGTGTTTGTTTGTTAAAAAGAGGCACAATTAATCGACTATAAAATAGATTCATAATTAAAGAAAATACAGCGACTAAAAGCCAAGTGTATATCCAAAAATTAGACCCAGCCCATTCAAAAAACCAAATAATTGCAGCTAACAATAATCCACCAATAACTATAGTCATTAACCACCCTTTTAGTTTATCTAAAAAAAATAATTTTCTGGTAGATTTATTAAAGCCAAATTTTTCTTCAATACTAAAAGTAGAGTAGTAGGCAAATGGAGTGGTTATTATATCACTACCAATCATAATAATTCCAAAGAAAATTAAAGCGATAACTATAGTATTATCTGTAAAACTTCTAGCAGTTGAATCAATCCATTCAAAACCACCAAAAATCAAAATACAGATGGTTAATAAAAATGAGAATGTTGTTGTTATCAGACCGAATTTATAATTAGTTTCTTTATAATCTTGCGACTTTTGGTATGCTGTAGAGTCAAAAACGTCATTGAGCTCATTTGGTACAGGGTCTTTATATTTTTTCGCATTCAAAACCTCTAAGCTAGTTTCTAGTATAAACTGTAGAGTAAGTATACCAATAATAATGTAAAATAAAACTTCAATTGTCATTTGGTTTGTTTTTTGGTAGGTAGGCTTATAAAGCTCGTTGTCTTTTTGCTTCAAAAATTACAATTGCGGCAGATACTGATACATTCATAGAATCTATTTCGCCTTCCATAGGAATAATAATGTTTTGAGTAGAATTATCGAGCCATTCGTTTGATAGGCCTGTAGCTTCTGTGCCAACAACAATTGCAGAAGGTTTAGAATAATCAATTTTCGTATAATTTTCAGAGGCAGTCAAAGCTGCACAATATATAGCAATATCATTATCTTTTAAAAAAGATATGATTTCTTCAGTACTACCCATAGCAACATTATTAGTAAAAACGCAACCAATGCTTGAACGTATAATGTTAGGGTTGTATAAATCTCCTTTAGGATTAGCGATAAGTACAGCATCTAATTTAGCGGCATCGGCAGTTCTTAATAGGGCTCCTATGTTACCAGGTTTTTCTGTAGCTTCTGCTATAAGTATTAAAGGGTTTTTAGTGTTAAACTTTAAGTCAGATAATAAGTGCGATTTAGCTTTTGCGATAGCTATTATACCTTCAGTTGTTTCTCTGTATGCAATTTTTTGATATACTTCTTTTGATACCTTAATTAATTCAGGTGAGTGTTTTAAGTTTTTTAATAGTTCAAGTATTTCTTTTTCAGTAACTATTGCCTCATTAAAAAATAAGGTTTTTATGGTATATTTGCCTTTTAGTGCTAATTGAAATTCTCTAGAACCTTCTAAAACAAATTCCCCAGTTTTTTTGCGTTCTCGAGATTTATCTTTTAAAACTAAAACGCTTTTAATCAAAGAGTTCTGTAAGCTACTAATTTGTTTTATTGCATTCATTAAAACAAAAGTAATTAATCTTGTAAACTTATAATTATATAGTCGACAAAACACAGATAATTTAAAAACTACATTATGAAAACAATCAGCCTATTTTTAATTTTTCTAACAGTATTGTCTTGTAAAGAAGGCAATAAACCTTTAAATAAAGATGTAAAAACGGAAATAGAGAATGTAGCTGTTAAATTAAGTTACCCAGCTGAATTAGAAAAGGTTTTGGAGGCACACGGTGGTATAGAAAATTGGAAAGAACAAAAAACATTAACATTTAATAAGCCTACACCAGAAGTTACCGAAGCTTATACTGTTGATTTACAATCTAGAAAAGAAAAAGTTGTAGTAGGTACTGTTGAACGTGGTTTTGATGGCGAAAATGTTTGGGTTTTAGATCCTGAAAACCAATTTAAAGGAGATGCTATTTTTTATAAAAATTTGTATTTCTATTTTTATGCAATGCCTTTTGTTTTGGCAGATAGTGGTATAAACTATAGTGAAGTAGAAAATTTAGAAGTAGATGGAGCATCGTATCCAGGAGTAAAAATTACTTTTGGAGAAGGAGTGGGTACATCACCTAAAGATGAATACTTCTTGTATTATGATGCAACAACATATCAAATGGTTTGGTTGGGGTACACTGTAACTTATAGAACTGGTGAAAAATCTGATAAAATTAGTTGGATTCAGTATGATAACTGGGAAGATGTTTCAGGTGTAAAACTACCAAAATCAATTTCTTGGCATAAATCAGAAGGAAATAATATTATGGGTATAGCAAAAACTGTACTTTTTGAAAATGTAACACTTTCTAAAAAAGAAATGGGTGATAGCTATTATGCTAAGCCAGAATCAGCTACGATAGCAAAGAAAAAAAGTAATTAAAAATATAACAAGATTGGATTTTTATTGCCAACGATTATCCTTAACTTTCTGCTTCAATAGGTTTTGAATGAAAGTATTATTGTTTGGTATTGCGAAAGACATTATTGGAGCTTCAGAATTTGAAGTTCCTTCCGAACCAAAACACCCTTCTACAGTATTAGAATTGAAGGATGTTTTGGTTCGTTTGTTTCCAGAATTCGCTAAACTATCTTCTTTTGCTATTGCTGTTAATAGTGAATATGCTAATGAAGATGTTTTTTTGAAAACAAATGATGAAATAGCAATTATTCCACCAGTAAGCGGAGGTTAGGTATGAAAATGTACATCGAAATAGTAGATGAAATAGATACAGCACAAGTTTATAAAGACTTGTCAGATGCTGGCAGTGGGGGAATCTGTGTTTTTATAGGAACCGTTAGAGAGTTTACAAATAACGAAGCTGTGGTTTCATTAGAGTTTGAAACGTATAAAGCAATGGCCATTAAAGAGATGGAGAAAATTGCAATAGAAGCTGTTGAAAAGTGGCAATTAAATAAAGTTGTCATACGCCATGCTGTAGGTTTAAAGAAAGTAGAAGAACCAGTTGTTATAGTAGGCGCATCATCTGCACATCGAGATGCTTGTTTTGAAGCGTGTCGTTTTTTAATTGATACTTTAAAAGAACGTGTTCCAATTTGGAAAAAAGAAGTATTTAGTAATAAATCCGTTTGGGTTTCAGCACATCCTTAAAATATGTTGGTAGACAATCATAATAGAACAATCGATTATTTGCGTTTAGCGGTTACAGACCGTTGTAATTTACGCTGTAATTACTGTATGCCATCTGAAGGAATAAATTTTGCAAATAATGATAAGCTTTTTACAATTGAAGAACTTGTTCGGTTGAGTAAAATAGTAGTCGCCCAAGGAGTAAATAAAATTAGAATAACAGGCGGCGAACCTTTTGTGCGTAAAGATTTAATGGTATTACTTCGAGAGCTTTCTAAAATGGAAGGTTTAGATGATATTTCAATCACTACAAACGCTACCGTGATAGGGTCTTATATTGAGGAGCTTAAGACATTAGGTATCAAAAACATTAATGTGAGTATGGATGCTATTTCAAAAGCTACTTTTGAAAAAATAACCCGTCGCAATCAATACGATATTGTTTATGAAAATATCATTCGTTTAATTACAGAAGGCTTTAATGTTCGCATCAACTTTATTGCGTTAGAAGGTCAAAATACAGATGATATTATACCGATGCTAGATTTAGCAAAGCATTACAATGTGGGTATTCGTTTTTTAGAAGAAATGCCATTTAATGGAGGGAGTAAAAGCTTCAATACCATAAAATGGGATTATAGGCGAATTTTAGCTCATATAGCAGAAGCATATCCTGATTTTTATCAGATAGAGTCTCCAAAAACATCAACATCAATTAATTATAAAATACCAAATTTCAAAGGTTCTTTTGGGTTAATTCCTTCTTTTTCGCGAACATTCTGTGGCTCTTGTAATCGGTTAAGAATATCAGCTACAGGCGATATAATTACATGTTTATATGCAAAAGCTAGTAACAATCTTTTAAAGGTTTTACGAGAAACAGATGCAGATGAAAAAGTAAGAGAACATATATTAAATGCAATTGGCAGTAGAGCCAAAACAGGATTCGAAGCACAAGAAAAATATAAAGACGTTTTTTCTAATTCGATGACATCAATAGGAGGGTAATGGAACACAAACTATCACATATAGATGATTCAGGAAATGCAACTATGGTTGATGTTTCTGAAAAACAAACTACAGCAAGAGTAGCAGTAGCTTCAGGTAAAGTTAATTTTCCGGAGGCTGTTTTTAAAACCCTTGCCGATCAAGAATTTTTAGGTAAAAAGGGGAGTATTTTACAAACTGCTATAATAGCAGGGATACAAGCTGTTAAAAAAACATCAGATTTAATTCCTCTTTGTCACCAACTACTATTATCAAAAATTAACATTGATATTCAACCAGTAGGCACAAGTTTAGAAATTATTTGTATGGTAAAATGTAACGAACGAACAGGTGTAGAAATGGAAGCTTTAACAGGCGTTTCGGTAAGTGCACTTACAATTTATGATATGTGCAAAGCACTTTCACAAGACATAGTGATTTCTGAAATTCAATTAGATAAAAAAACAGGAGGTAAAAGTGACTTCAATAGATAAAATATACGGATTAGTACTTTCAGGTGGTAAAAGTACGCGAATGGGTCAAGACAAAGGCTTAATAGCTTACCACGGAATTCCTCAGCGTGATTATATTTATCAGTTGTTAGATAAGGTTTGCGATGAAACTTTTATTAGCATTCGAAAAGATCAAGAAGCTGAAATTCCTGAAGAATTTCAAACAATAATAGATCAAAATATATTCAGAGGTCCTTATAACGGAATACTTTCCGCACACCAAAAGTATTCAAACGTTGCATGGTTGGTTTTAGCTTGCGATTTACCTCTAATAGATGTTGATGCTTTAAAGGAATTAATTTCAGCAAGAGATACAACAAAAATAGCAACAGCATTTGCTTTAAAAGAAAGCCCTTTACCAGAGCCTTTATGTGCTATTTGGGAAGCTGAAGGCTTAAAAGCATCTGTAGCTTACATGGAAGAACAAAAAGGAAGCTGCCCTCGTAAATTTTTAATTAATAACGATGTTCATTTAGTTTTTCCAACAGATGAAAATGTGTTACTTAATGCAAATTCAGAAATAGAATATAAAGAAGCCTTAAAAATAGTTACCCAATAATGAATTTTGAACGTTACTCTCGACAAACCCAATTAAAAGAATTTGGTTTAGATGCCCAAAAAAAACTTTTAAAGGCAAAGGTTTTGGTTGTTGGTGCAGGAGGCTTAGGTGTGCCAGTTTTAACCTATTTAAATGCAATGGGTATTGGTACTTTAGGTGTTATTGATGATGATGTAGTTAGTATTACCAACTTACATAGGCAAGTAGCGTACGACGAAAGTGAAATAGGTAAACCTAAAGTTTCTTCATTTATAAAAAAACTGCAACTTCAAAATTCAGAGACTATATTAATACCTTATCATAGTTTTTTAACTGTAGAAAATGCTTTAGAAATTATCAATACATACGATGTTGTTGTTGATGCTTCTGATAATTTTGCTACTCGTTATTTAGTTAATGATGCCTGTGTAATACTAAATAAACCTTTTGTTTACGGGGCGTTACATAGTTTTGATGGGCAGGTTAGTGTTTTTAATTTTGAAAACGGCCCAACGTATCGCTGCTTGTTTCCGACAATGCCAAATGCAAACGAGGTGCCTAATTGCGATGAAAATGGAGTGTTAGGAGTAATACCAGGTATAATAGGAAATTTACAAGCTTTAGAAGCTGTAAAAGTAATTACAGGTATAGGCTCAACGCTTTCTGGTAAGTTACTTTTGTTTGATGGTTTAAATCAGAATTATCAGAAAATAAACTTTTCTAAAGTTGTTGAAAATGGAGAGATAAAAAATCTTCGAAAATCATATGATTTTAGTTGTGATATTTCTATTTCATCTATTGAAGCAATAGATCTAGAAGTACTAATTAGTCATGAAAAAATTCAGCTTTTAGATGTTCGAACGAACGAAGAATACACAAAATTTCATTTAAAAAATACTATTCATATTCCAATTTCTGAATTAGAGAATAGAACTTCAGAGCTTAATTTTTTAGAAGATTTGTATGTGGTTTGTCAGTCAGGTATTAGAAGTCAAAAAGCAATTACTTTTTTAAAAGAAAAACAGCCTAATACAAATTTTATAAACGTTACCGGAGGGATAAACAAAATGAATGTTTATGCTGCTAAGTAGTGAAAACCTTATAGTATTGTGTTTTGGTTTTTTTGTAATTGCCACACTATATTCTTCAGTAGGGTTTGGGGGCGGTTCTAGTTATTTAGCACTGTTAACCCTTTTTTTATCTAGTTTTTATGAAATAAGAGCTATAGCGCTAATCTGTAATTTAGTTGTAGTTAGTACGAGTACTTTTTTATATTTTAAGCATGGTCATGCAAAACTAAAAGATTTTTTCCCTTTTATATTAGGCAGTATACCGTTAGCATTTTTAGGAGCAACATTTAAATTAAGTGAGCAACTTTTTTTTATCATTCTAGGAGTATCTCTAATAATATCTTCATTAGCTTTGGTTGCACAAACTTTAAAAAAGAAAGTATATACAGATAAAACCAAAAAATACCCATCATATTTTAGTTATGCATTTGGTGGTGTAATAGGTTTTATTTCAGGTTTGGTGGGTATTGGTGGAGGCATATTTTTAGCACCAGTTCTTAATCATTTTAAATGGAATTCAGCAATAAAGATAGCGGCTTTGGCTAGTTTTTTTATTTTAGTTAATTCTATTTCAGGCTTAGGTGGCTTAATTATTTCTGGCACATTAAAGCTTCCTGTAAAAGAGGCTTTAGCTTTAATTGTTGCAGTTTTTATAGGAGGACAAGTTGGAATACGAATTAGTTTAAAAAAATTGACTCCTAATGGCATTAAAAGAATCACAGCTTTTTTAGTGTTTATAGTAGGGGTAAGGGTATTAATAAAAAACGGATTAGAAGTATTATGATAACATATGATGAGGCATTTAGAAGGGTAATGTTATATACTAATGATTTTGGAGAAGAAACAGTTTCCTTATTAGATAGTACAAATAGAGTTTTAGCAGAAAGTATACATGCTGATAGAGATTTTCCGCCTTTTGATAGGTCAACTAAAGATGGTATCGCTATTAATTACGCTACTTTCGAAAAAGGTATTAATGCTTTCAAAATAGAAGGTGTATTACCTGCAGGCATTCCTCAGCAAAAATTATCAGACATAAATAATTGTTTTGAAATTATGACAGGGGCTGTATTACCAGCGAATACAGATACTGTTGTAATGTATGAAGATATAGAGATTAAAGATGATATCGCAACAATAAAATCTGTCTCAAATGAAGGACAAAATATACACTTTAAAGGTTCTGACAAAAAAGAAGGAGTAACTTTATTAGATAAGGGTACTTTAATTACGGCAGCAGAAATAGGAATTTTAGCTTCAGTTGGTAAAATTACAGTTTTGGTTAAAAAACTTCCAAAAATCTGTGTGATTTCAACAGGAGATGAGTTAGTGCCTGTTTCTATAAAACCTTTACCGCACCAAATAAGAACTTCAAATGTAATATCATTACAAGCAGCATTATTAAAGGAAAATATTATAGCAGATCATTTGCATATTACTGATAATAAAAAAGTTTTAGAAGACAGAGTATCAAAGGCTATAGATGAATATGATATTTTACTTTTAAGTGGAGGAGTTTCTAAAGGTAAGTTTGATTTTATTCCAGAGGTTTTAGAAGATTTAGGAGTAGAAAAAATATTTCATAAAGTATTACAACGACCAGGAAAACCATTTTGGTTCGGAGTGCATGAGGTATCGAAAACGGCGGTTTTTTCTTTCCCAGGAAACCCAGTATCTACTTTTGTTAATTACCATATTTATTTCAAGCCATGGTTTAAAAATTCAATGGGCCTATTTTATAGTGATAAATATGTAATTCTTGAAAATGAAATTAAAATACAATCGTCATTAACTTTATTTCTTCCTGTAAAAATTAAATGGGTTGAAGGTAAATTATTGGCAAATAAAATTGAGAACAATGGATCAGGTGATTTGACTTGTTTAACAGAGGCTGATGGGTTTATTTGTTTAACACCAAAAGATCTTGCTTATAAAGAAGGAGCATTAGTGCCTTTTTTTGCAACAAAGCATACATGTTAAGTATTAAAATTAAAAAGCGTCTATTTATTTAAATAGACGCTTTTTAGTATTAAATAATTGGGTAATTTATTTTCCTTCGTATTTACCCATGTAACGTTTCCAAAGTTTTGTTTGGTGTGTTTCTAGTGAAATCGACCTGCCATCAATAAAAGCTTGACTTAATTGGTTGGTGCGCATATCTAACGCATCACCTTCTGCAATAAATAAAGTAGCACTTTTACCAACTTCTAGAGTACCATAATCAGCATCAATACCTAATATTTTGGCAGTGTTACCTGTAATTAATTGTAAAGCAATTTCTTTATCTAAACCTTGACCAACAATCTGACCTGCATAAAAAGGTAGGTTTCTTGTTTGAAAATTTGCAGCAGAAGCATTTTGTAGCGCAACTAATATACCTGCATCAACCAATAATTTTGGATTTTTATAAGGCAAGTCGTAATCATCATCTTCAAATTCAGGTAAATTGTGGGTGAAGTTTATAAGAACAGCAATATTATTCTCTTTTAAAAAATCAGTTATTTTGTATGCTTCATAACCCCCAACAATAACAATGTTTTTTACATTATTTTCTTTAGCAAGGGTAACAGCATCAATAATTTCACGCTCTCCATCAGCATAAATATATAATTTTTGTTCTCCTGTAAACACACCATTCATAGCCGCAAATGCTTGGTTATGCTCTTTACTAGATGTTGTGTTATAAGCTTGCGAATTTTTTAAGAATAGTGTAACCTCGTTTTGTTCTTCTTTATATTTTTTATTTGGTTTAAAACCTCTTTCTTCACCAAGCCACCAACGACCTTGTCTAAAAGAGTTCGGCCAATTTAAGTGAATACCATCGCCTACTTTTACTGCAGCATCTTCCCAGTTCCAAGCATCAAATTGAACAATTGATGATGTACCTGAAATTCGACCTCCTTGTGGAGCTATTTGTGCTAGTAATACTCCATTAGGTCTCATGCTTTCTACAACTTTAGATTCCGCATTATAAGCAATTAAGCTTCTAATATGTGGTATCATTTCTCCAAGCTCATCTTGGTCATCACTAGCTCTAACAGCATCTACTTCAACCAAACCTAAAGATTTTGCAGGAGCAATTATTCCAGGGTAAATATGTTTGCCTGTTGCATTGATTATTTTACCTTTTCGGGCAATTCTCATTTTAGCATCTCCGACAAAAGTTAGTTTACCACCTTCAAACATTATAAGTGAATTTTCGATAACCTTACCATTTCCTAAATGTGCATAAGCACCTTCAATTGTAATGGCTTCAGTTTGTTTAGGAGCAGGAGTTTGCTGTGCGAATAAAGTACTAGTACAGCAGAATAATAATAAGAGTTTATATATGTGTTTGTTCATTTGAATTGTATTAATGTATTATTTTAGTAAAAAGAGTACTCAATGTTTTAATGTATTATACTTTATAAACTATCACAATTAAAAACCTCTTTATCTTTTTTCTTAGGCGATTGTGTAGGTTTTCCTCCATCTTTATCTTTTAACATCATATTAATTAATAAGCTACGCTCTTTTTTAATAGCATCTCTTTGTTGGTTATCTTTTTCAAGGTCAAAATAAACAGCACCATCAATAAGTGTTTTTTCTGATTTAGCATATATCGATAATGGGTGGTCTGACCATAATACTAAATCAGCATCCTTACCTTCTTTTATACTACCCGTTCTATCATCTAAGTGTAATAATTTAGCAGGGTTTATGGTTACCATTTTCCATGCTTCTTCTTCAGAAACATTACCGTATTTAATAATTTTACCAGCTTCTTGATTTAATCTTCTTGACATTTCTCTGTCGTCGCTATTAATAGCAACTGTAACACCTTGGCTATGCATTATTGCAGCATTGTAAGGTATAGCATCATTTACTTCGTATTTATACGCCCACCAATCGCTAAAAGTAGAACCACCAACACCGTGTTCGACCATTTTGTCGGCAACCTTATAACCTTCTAATATATGCGTGAATGTGTTTATTTTAAAATTAAATTTTTCAGCAACTTTCATTAACATATTAATTTCGCTTTGTACGTATGAGTGACAACTGATATAACGCTCTCCGTTTAAAATTTCTGCGATTACTTCCATTTCTTGATCGTAACGATATGGTTTTCCACTCTTTTTTAGAGCATCATATTCTTTACCTCTTTGAAAATAATTTATATATACTTGCTCGACACCCATTCTGGTTTGCGGAAAACGACTAAAGCTACCCCAGTTCGATTGTTTTACATTTTCACCTAGAGCAAATTTTATAAATTTAGGACTGTTGTCATAAATCATTTTATCAGCTGTTTCTCCCCATTTTAATTTGATAATAGCAGACTGACCACCAATTGGATTTGCAGAACCATGCAGTAGCTGTGATGAGGTTACACCACCAGCTAAGTTTCTGTAAATATTCATATCTTCATTATTAACAACATCTTCCATTGTTACTTCAGCAGATGAGTTTTGGCCTGCTTCATTAACATCTAAAAGTGCAATATGAGAATGTTCATCAATAATACCAGCAGTTAAATGCTTTCCTGTGGCATCAACAATTTTTGCATTACCACCATTTAAGTCAGTTCCTATTTTAATGATTTTTCCATTTTTTATAAGAACATCAGTGTTTTTTAAAACACCAGCTTCTTCACTTGTCCATACCGTTGCATTTTTGAATAAAATAGTTTCTTGTTTAGGCTTTTCATTATATCCATATCCTATATTAGGGTAGGTAATAGGCATAACTTCGGGAGTAGTATCTTCTTTATCCTTTTTTTCTTTATCAGTAAAGCCTTCTGTTTTAATAGCTTTAAATGTAGCTTCGGTACCATTAGGTAAAACTAAGCGACCTGTTAACGCATCTGAAGTTTTTGTTACAGCGCCTGTCATTCGGTAATTTTGTTCTTCTTTACTTGTGAAAAAAGAAATGCTTACCCAATCATTTAAATATCCAATTTTAGATTTTAGCTTTAAAGTATCTTGTTTCACTTCCAATTTAGGCTTAGCTACTTCTCCGGTGATAGATAGTTTAAATATTTTATTATCGATTGTTAAATCATAATCACCTCTTATGTCAGTCGTATTTATATCATTAATAATACTTCTGTTACCTTGAACCCAGTTTTCAAAAAGGGTAGTTTCATTATCAAAAATATCGCCAGAAGTAATTAGAAAATTAGCATAGCTACCTGTTTGTAACGATCCTATTTGGTTACTCTTGCCAAGTATAGCTGCAGGTGCGGTTGTTAAAGCTTCTAGTGCTTTTGTTTTTGATAAGCCATAAGTTATTGTTTTTAATATGTTTTCTTTAAATTTTTTAGATGATTTTGAATCATGCATTGTAAAAGAAAAAGAAATACCTTTATCAGCCATTATTTTAGCATTTAAAGGAGCTTGGTTCCAATAGCGCATATCTTCTAACGATACATATTTTGCTTGGTATGGGTTAGAAACATCGTATGCATCAGGAAAATTTAATGGCAGTATGTATTTAGCATTGGTAGCTTTTATTTCTTCAATATTCTCATATTCATCACCACCAGCAACAATAGCATATTGTACACCATAAGCATCACCGATTTTATCAGCTAATAAATCGTTGACCTTATCTTTAGCTTCAAAAATTTGAACTAAATTCTTATTCGCAATTAAAGCTTCTAAAGATCTATCTTTTGTAGTGCTGTTTCCAGCTTCATACCAACTCATATCAACATACATTTGCCTAAGCAAAGCAGTAGTACCCATTAAAGAGGTTGGGTATGATTGATTTTTAAGAACACTGCGCTTAAAAGAAAAATACTGAGCAGATTTATCATCTAATACGCGGTTAGCATCAGTACCTTCTGTATTTAAAGCAATTAAAACTCCTGTTCCACGTGCAATACCATCTTGTATGTGAGCGTTAACAACACCAAAACCAGCCTCACGTAATTCTTTAGCTTTTTTGCTGTCGTATTTAAATTTTTGAACAGCACTATTTTCAGGCATAATATGGTCATTCCAATAAAAACCCTCTCTTGAAGGCTCATATTGAGTAGCTCTTCTGCTACGGCCTTCTGGTTTTTTAGGTTTTTCAACACCAAAATCAGAATAAACATCAATAAATGATGGGTAGATAGATTTTCCTTTTAAATTAATGGTTACAGTATTTTTAGGAATTGTAACTGTTTTACCTGTCTGTACAACTTTGCCGTTTTGTATTAAAAGTGTACCGTTCTCAATAACCTGAGTAGGGGTTACGTAAATTTTAGCATTTGTAAAAGCTGTGTAATTGTTGTTTTTAGATTTTACGCCATCATTTTTAGGAAAATAGTCTTGCGCAAAAAGATTACTACTACACCAAATTATGGCGAGTAACATTAATCGAGTTTTCATCTGTAGAGTTTTATGTTGTTAGTCAGAACTAAAAATACGAGATGAAGGCTTAAATAAAGGAGTGTTAAGTTTATTTTAACATATGAAATTAACTTTCTGTGGGCTATATAAAAAAGAGATGCTTTTACTGTAAAAATGAAAATTAAAGAGGATATTTTTGATGATAACTTACAAGTAATAAAACTACTTTACTATAACTTTCAATACCATCTTTCTGATTATTGGCCTTTAAAAAAGTATTAAAAATGGTTTTGAAAACGGGTTCTGTGACATTTTCATATTTTTTCCAAAAATTAGTGAGCTCCTCATAGTTTTTAAGAACTCCCTTATTGAGCTTAGGAAGTAATTTATAAAATAACTCTTCATCATTTCGCTTAATATCACTCAAACAATAACTTAATGCATACGCTTGAGCAGCATATTTAAAATAAATATCATCATTATGCAGAGTAACTAAATAGCCTATTAAATTGGTTTCGTTTTCTGCAGAATAGCCTATTTGATGCCCAATTTCATGTCCTGAAATTACTGATAACCTAAAGGGAGGTATTAAAGCATTTACTTGCGCTTCATTTGTAAACGGATTTAAATATCCCCCGTATCCCATATAGCTAAGTGTAGAACTAAATATTGATTTTTTTATACTTGGGTTTTCATATTTTAAAAAAGGGTGAATTTTCTCTATAGATTTATAACCTTCTAACGTTTTATCAAAAATTTCTTGGGTAGAATAGGGAGTTGTTATAATTTTTGTAGTGTCACCAGCTATTTTTTCTTGGATATTATTGGTATGATTTATTAATGTATTTACAAAAACCAAAAGATCTTTTCGGCTTTTGTTTTCTTCTATTTTTAAAGCTTTAGCAATTGGTACTCTGTGGTAGTTTAATCCCCATGATAAATTAAAAGTAAAATATGCTACAGCTATAACTAAGCCTATATTTACTAAAAAGTTCAATTTGTTGTTCCAAATACACTTTCTTTTTAAGATTAAGTAACGCAATCCTAAAAATAGTAAAGAAGCATATAAAATATCACCTACAGAAAAAGGAATCCGCCCTAGCGTAAATCTGAAAAAACCAGATATGTATGAGTAAATACCTTGACTGTAGTATTTTTCAATAACCAAAGGGTAATTACTAAGCCATTTTACAAGTACTATTTGTGGTAATAGTGATAGTGCAAGTATAGCTTTTAGTTTAAACTTCATAAAATTTAAGAATCTTTTACAGTGTCAAAAATAGCTTATTCTTTTACTATCCGTATTTTTGAGGTCAGATTTATAAAATTTTATGAGTAAAGAAGTAAGACAATTAGAGCCTAAAGCAATTTGGAATAAGTTTGCAGATTTAAATGCAGTTCCACGACCTTCAAAAAAAGAAGAACGTGTTATTCAATTTATGGTCGATTTTGGAGAAGCTTTACATTTAGAGACTTTTAAAGATGAGGTCGGTAATGTAATCATCAGAAAGCAAGCAACTAAAGGCTACGAGAATAGAAAAATGGTGACATTACAGTCTCATTTAGATATGGTTCATCAAAAAAATAGTGAAACAGATTTCGATTTCGATACGCAAGGTATCGAGATGTTTGTAGATAATGACTGGGTTAAGGCCAACGGAACTACGTTAGGTGCAGATAACGGAATGGGAGTAGCTACTATTATGGCACTTTTAGAAAGTAAAGATATTCCGCACCCTGCTCTTGAAGCTTTATTTACTATAGATGAAGAAACAGGAATGACAGGAGCACAAGGTTTAAAAGGCGGGCTTTTAAGAGGGCAAATTCTTTTAAACTTAGATACTGAAGAGGATGATGAAATAGATATCGGCTGTGCTGGTGGTGTAGATGTAACTGCAAAACGTTCCTATAGCGAAAAACCTGTACCTAGAGGTATTGTTGCTTTTAAAATAGAAGTAAAAGGACTTTCAGGAGGACATAGTGGAATGGATATTCATAGAGGTTTAGGTAATGCTAACAAAATTATGAATAGAGTACTTTATAATAGTACAGAGAAATTTACGATTAGAATTGCTGAAATAAATGGAGGTAGTTTACGTAATGCAATACCAAGAGAGAGTTTTGCGACCATCGTTTTAGATAAATCTCAAGAAGAATCTTTTATTAATAATTTTCATGACTGGGTGGCTGTAATTAAAAGAGAAAGTAAGGTTACAGAACCTAATTTAAACATTACGCTAGAGGCTACTAAAAAGCCAAAAGTTGTTATGGGACTTGGTGCGCAAGAAAAATTATTAAAAGGGTTATATGCTGCGCATAATGGCGTTTTTGGTATGAGTGCAACAATGAATGATTTGGTTGAAACATCAAACAACATAGCACGTGTACAAGTAAAAGAAGGTAAAATTAAAATTGGTTGTTTAACACGTTCTTCTGTAGAATCAGCAAAAATGGATTTAGCAAATACCTTACGTGCTACTTTTGAGCTTGCAGGTTGCGATGTTGAGTTTACCGGCCAGTATCCTGGATGGAACCCCAATCCAGATTCTAAAATTCTAGTAGTTTTAAAAGAGCAATATAAAAAAGTTTTTAATGAAGAACCTAAGGTAGTTGCTTGCCATGCAGGATTAGAATGTGGAATTTTAGGTCAGAATTATCCTAATATAGATATGATAAGTTATGGACCAACAATAAAAGGAGCACACTCTCCAGATGAGAGGGTTAGTATTTCTTCTGTTCAAAAATTTTGGAAATTTACATTAGATATTTTAAAAAATATCCCAGAATAAAGAGATATAGATTACAAATTTTATAAGTATTTTAGTTCAAATTTTTTAAAACACTATCATGAAAAAAATTAGTTTGACTTTATTACTTGTAATGGCATCGCTAGGAGCGAATGCCCAATTTGGAAAATTATTAAAAAAAGGAAATGTTGATGCTGGTGAAAAATTGATAAAAGCAGCAACACTTTCTGATGATGATATGGCAGCACTTTCATTACAATCTGTTATTTGGATGGATGAAAACAACCCTATTGCAGAAGCTGGTGATCCTTACGGAGATCGTTTAACTAAATTAGTTTCGGATTTTGAAAACGAAGATGGTTTAGCGCTAAATTTTAAAGTGTATTTAGTTACCGATGTAAATGCTTTTGCTACACCAGATGGTAGCGTTCGTGTAATGGCTGGTTTAATGGATTTAATGACAGATGATGAAATATTAAGTGTTATCGGTCATGAAATAGGTCACGTTAAATTAGGGCACTCTAAAGAGCGTTATAAAACTGCATATAAAATATCTGCAGCTAAAGATTTAGCTTCGGCAAATACAAATGCCGGTCAGGTTTTAGCAGATAATGAAATTGGTGGTTTTGTTGAAAACGTATTGAATGCACAATTTTCACAAACTAACGAATCAGAATCTGATAAATACGGTTTTGAATTTATGGTTCGTAACGATTTGAATTACCATGGTATGGAAGGTGCTTTTCAAAAGTTAGCAGATTTAAGTGCTGATGGAGGAAAAGGTTCACTTACATCATCACACCCTGGTTCTGCTAAACGTTCAGAAAGAGCAAAAGAATGGGCTGATAAAGAAGATGCGAAAAACAACTAGATTATTAATGGTATAAAAAAACTTCCATTTTGATATTTTCAAAATGGAAGTTTTTTATTTAGAGACATTCTCTTGATATAAAGTACTGCAAATAAAAACACCTGCATTTAGCAGGTGTTTTTTGTTTTGTTAGGTCTGCTAAATGTTATTCAGTAATACCTGTAATTTCAAGATCAAATATTAAATCTGAATTAGCAGGTATAGGACCTCTTCCAGATTCTCCGTATGCTAAATGAGCAGGAATGAATAAACGTGCTTTTTCGCCAACGTTCATATTCATGACTCCTTCTTTAAAACCAGCAATTACAGGTGCATCCATACTTACTTCCATAGGCATAGTTCCGTAGCCACCTTGGTTTTTTCTATTTTGATTAAATTTGCCATATAATTGAGAAACTTCTTCTTTATTACTGTCAAATAAATTTCCATCTTCAAAATAACCAGCATAGTAAAGGTTTACTGTTTGGCCTACTTTAGCTTTTTCATTACTACCTTTTTCAAGTGTAAAAATCTTTAAACCAGAAGCAAGTGTTTTAGCAGCTTTCTTTTGTTGAACAATAGCAATAGCAAACTCATCTTTTGCTGCTTTTATTTTTTCAGCACGTTCAGCTTCTAACCTTGCCTGTTCTTTTTCTTTAAGCTCCTCTTCTTCAAAATACTTAGTCATTATAGCTTCTGCATCAAATTTTCTAGCAGCTTTACCATTTCTGATAATTTCAACTTTATTCATTACAACATCAACCTCAGGCTTGTCTTGCGCAAGCGTCTTTACATTTGCTATAGTATCAACAACATCTAAGCCATAAACAACTTCACCAAAAACAGTATGTCTACCGTTTAAAAAAGGAGTTTCTTTATGTGTGATAAAAAATTGACTACCGTTAGTTTTTGGACCAGCATTAGCCATAGATAAAATACCTTTTTTATCATGAACAAGAGAATCTACGATTTCATCTTCAAAACGGTATCCTGGTGTTCCTGATCCTGTACCTGTTGGGTCACCACCTTGTATCATAAAGTCTTTTATAACTCTATGAAAAATAATACCATCATAATATCTTTTTCCTTTTAAGCTATCAGTAACAAATGGGTTTTTACCTTCAGCTAACGATACAAAGTTGGCAACTGTTACGGGTGTTTTTTCAAACTCTAATTTTACAATAATATCACCTTCTGTTGTTTGTATGTCAGCGAAAATTCCATCGCCAAGGTCAGCTGTTTTACTCGATTTACAACTAGATAATAATGCAATAGTTATAAGGCATACACTAAAAAAATGTTTCATTTTTAATTACTTTTTTTGATTTTAATAATTTCTATAGATGATTTAATAGGGGTATTTGGCTCAATTTTATTATCATCGCCATGGTAGCCAAATGCTAATGAAGATGGGAATATAAAAGTAGCCTTTTCGTTTTCTTTTAATAAGGTAAAGGTATTTCGTAAACCTTTAAAAAGACTTGGCTTGTTTACCAATATATCTTGAACACCAATTTCTTTAGCAGAATAAATGGTATCGTTAGTTAAGGTCATAATATTATAGGTAAGCGTAACAACATCTTCAACTTTTGGCGTGTAGGTTGCAGTATCATTTTTAACTTCATAATAATACCATGATCCGGTGGTTGACGCGGTATATGTATTAATAGAGTCATTTTTTACTAATGCACTTATAATTTGCATTTCTATATCTAACAATTCCTTATTTCGTTCTACTGTAGATTTGATCAGTTGTGGAGATGAGGTTCGTATTGGCTTTCTAGCTTTTGGCCCTTCACAACTGCAAAGAAAAATTGCGGCGATAAAATAAATTAGATATCTCATTACTTTACTAAGTCATTTTTATGGTTCGGTAGCAAGTTTACAAAATACGCTGCAGTTTCTTCTAATGAAACATCACTTTTTCCTCCAGCGGCATTATTATGCCCACCACCTTGAAAATAGAGTCTTGAAAATTCATTTACAGAAAAATCACCTTCAGACCTTAATGATATTTTAATAATACCTTCTTCTTTATTTTCAATAAATATAGCAGCAAAACGTATACCATCTAAAGTTAAACAGTAGTTTACAAAACCTTCGGTATCTCCTTTTTGAAATTTATACGTATCTAATTCTTCTTGACTTAAAGTTATGTAAGCAGTATTGTATTCTTCTAAAATCACCATGTTTTTAAGCGCACAGCCTAGTAAGTGTAACCTGCTTGGTGTGTTTGTATTGTAAACGTTACTGTGTATTTGAGTATTATCAGCTCCTTTTTCAATAAGTTCAGCAACAATTTTATGTGTTTTACTAGTTGTCGATCTAAACCTGAAAGACCCAGTATCTGTCATAATACCAGTGTATAGGCAATTTGCAATATCAGCTGTAATTTTATCAGTATCACCTAAGTAATCGATAAAATTATACACCATTTCGCATGTAGAACTCATAGTAACATCAGAATAGGTTACAATAGCATAGTCTGATGGTTCTTGATGGTGGTCGATCATTATAAATTTAGCCGTAGCTTCTTCTAAAAAAGATTGCATTTGACCAACTCTACCTAAATGATTAAAATCTAAAGTAAAAATTAGAGTAGCTTCTTGTAATGCTTTTTGTGCCTGAGAGTTTTCTTTTTCGAAATTAAGAATGGTTTCACAACCAGGCAACCACTTCAAAAATTTAGGCGAATCATTAGGGCTTACAATTACAGCATCTTGCCCTAAACTTCTAAGGTAGTGTTGTAAACCTAGTGTAGAGCCAATCGCATCTCCATCTGGGTTTTTATGAGGAATAATAGCTATTTTTTGGGGTGTATTCAATAGCTCTTTAACGTGTTCAATGTCCTTTAAATTCATGCCTGCAAAGATACTATTTTATAGCATAGTCATAACTTTGAAAATACTATTTTTGTAACTGTCGATAAAATTAGATAAATGAAGTTTTTTGGTGTTTTAGGTAGTGTAGTATTGTTTTTGAGTTCTTTTTTAAGCTTTTCTCAGGTAGAAAGTAATAAAAAAGATTCTTTAATACATGCTGATTTTACTATTGCTTTTGGTTCATGCAATAAGCATAATGTAGATAATGTTTTATGGGATGATGTTTTAAATACAAACCCAGACGTATGGATTTGGGGTGGCGATATTATTTATGCGGATACAAATAACATGAAAGTATTAAGAGCAACCTATGAAAAACAAAACCTAGTATCAGGTTATGTGGCATTAAAAAATAAGGTTCCTGTAATTGGTACTTGGGATGATCATGATTATGGCTTAAATGATGGTGGAGTAGAATATAAATCGAAAAAAAGCAGCCAAGAAGAGTTTTTAAATTTTATGGGTGTAGCTAAAGACAGTCCAAGGCGATCGCAAGAAGGTGTTTATGCTGTGCATACTTATAAAGTAGATACAAATACTATTAAAGTAATTGTTTTAGATACCCGGTATTTTAGAACAGCACTTACTAAAGATACAGAAACAAAAAAGCGAAACAAACCAAATGCCTATGGCAAGGGCAGCGTTTTAGGAGAAACACAATGGCATTGGTTAGAGAATGAATTAGAGACTAGTGATGCCGATTTTAATGTAATTGTTAGTAGTATACAAATACTGTCAAACGAGCATGGTTTTGAAACTTGGGGTAATTTTCCGCATGAAGTTGATAAGCTAGAAAAAATGATAGCAGACTCTAAGGCAAAAGGGGTGATGATATTGTCAGGCGATCGCCATATTTCAGAATTCTCGAAGACAAAAGTAGAGGCGTTAGCATACCCATTAATAGATTTTACGAGTAGCGGACTTACGCATTCTTATTCAGCATACTCGGGTGAAACAAACCCATATAGGGTAGGAGAGGTGACGGCAACGGTAAGTTTTGGTACTTTAGATTTTAATTTTAGAGATAAAAAAGTTGTTTTTAAAATTGTAGGAGATAACGGAGAATTGTTAAACAGTTTAGAACAAGAGTATTAGTAGTAACAGCTTGTAAAATTTAAATATGTAATGTTAAGTAACCATCAATTTTAATTTATTAATTGTAAGATGTATTAAAAGTAGTACTTTTGCACAAAATTTAAGAAAATGACAACAAATAGAACATTTACAATGCTTAAGCCAGATGCTGTTGAAAACGGACATATTGGTGCTATTTTAGACAAAATAACTGCTGCTGGATTTAAGATTGTAGCTATGAAGTTAACTCAGCTTAGCAAAAGAGATGCTCAGGCATTTTATGCAGTACATAGTGAGCGTCCTTTTTATGGTGAATTGGTTGAATTTATGACAAGAGGACCAATTGTAGCTGCTGTTTTAGAAAAAGAAAACGCTGTTGAAGATTTTAGAGCTCTTATTGGTGCTACTAACCCAGCGGAAGCTGCAGAAGGTACTATCCGTAAAATGTTTGCTACATCAATGGGTGAAAATGCAGTGCATGGTTCTGATAGCGATGAGAATGCAGCTATTGAAGGTGCTTTCCATTTTTCAGGAAGAGAGATTTTCTAGTAAAAAAATATAGCAATATATAAAAAGGCTACTCAGTGATGAGTGGCCTTTTTTGATTTAAAACTTCTACAAACTCACCTATAACTCTCATTTGATTACTGTTGTCCTCATTAATTATTATACTTTTAAAACTAGTATCGTGGGAGTTAGTTTTTAGTATAATTGTATTATGTTGCCAACCTTCTTCTGTAATAGTTTTTTCACTTGAATAAGTTTTTACAGTAAAGGCTGAATTAAAATCTGGGTCGAAAGAATCGCTATTTTCTATTAATAAAATTTTACCACTACGAGAACCAGTTACATTTTTTTTGAATATGCATATTGAATTATTGGGTATAATTTTATTCATTGATTCCCCAATTATTTTACAAGCGAAATAATTATCTGTGGAGTATCTTTCCTGTACAGGAATTAGATTGTATTCTTTTTCATCTTGCATTTCACTAAAACTACCTGCTGCTGCGTAAAAATTGTAAAGAGGAATAGTGTGAATTGATTCTTTTTCTGGTATATTAATCTTTAGTTGAATAACTTTGTTTTCTATTGGCCGTTGATTAACCATTTGTTTTGTTTTTATATCTGGATTTTCTTCCAAATATTTATACATAGAATCAGATACTTGGTTTTCTAAATCAAAACGAATTTTAACTACAGAAACTTTTTTCCCACTATCACTATTCATTTTTGTTTGTTCAACGCTCTTCTTTTGAGGTTTAATATCACCCATGTAGTAGAAGTCAGTGCCTTCATCGTTATTCTTTTTGATAAAAAGAGGAAGTCGAATTGCTCCATTATTACCAAGGATAGATTGAACATCTTTACTTTCTATTTTTCTATTTGATTTTGACATCCAATCGAATTCCTTTTGGTTCACGAATTCGTCTTCATATTTGGTAGATTCAGAGATATCTTCTTCTTTGTGATAATTTACGAATATTGGACAATATTTATTATCGGGACTTACTAAGTAGCCGCCAACATTTTGAGCAACTGGATTTTCAGTGAAATTTAAAATCCTAAAAACATCTTTTCTTGAATACTTTCTATATAAATGAAATCCATCATTCCATTTATTGGTGTCAAAGTTTTTGTTGAAATTATAAAGCGAATATTCTATTGTGTCTAATAAAAAATCTTTAAAATTAGAATCGTTTAAAAGTGTCTTGAATTCATTTTGCAATGAGAAAATATCATTTTCTATTTTGAGAATATTCAAATTATAAATATCCCTAACAGGTATTAGTTTTCCTTGTTTTTTTTCTCTTACGAACTCAAAATTAATATTTGAAACACAAGAAGAAATAGTTTCTTTTGAAATGTTGTAGCCATAGGTTTTTTTGATTTTGGCTTTTAGTTTTTCGGTATTAAAACTTTCAGAAATAATCGATTCTTTTAGTATGATTGACTCTTCTATTCGTTTAGAATTATTTATTTCTTTTGAAAATAATTCTAATAGTTTTATTTGTTTTTCGCTTATATCTGAATTAAAATCTTTTTCGGTTTTAGTTAAAAAGTTAAAATATGATTTTGAGTGATTAACATATAAATAAGGGTCTCTTGAATCATTATTTACAAAGTCCATCATCATTGGAATACGCCCGATTCTACTTTTTAAATTATTGTAATCCATTTTTAAATCAGTTAACAATTGCATCTTTGCAGAATCAATTGAAGCATAGACTCTTTCTTTAGTGATTTCATCAAAATTGATAGTTGATTCTCCTGGAATCATACTACTTCCTTCTGAAATCAACTTTCTTATTTTATCCTTATTGAAGGAAGTGTCTCCGTATAATGCTATTGGTATTAAATAATTGTTTTTATAGTTACCAATAAAATCAATGATTGTTAAATAATACTTATTGTTAGTCTTTCTTAATCCGCGCCCTAATTGCTGTATGAATATTATTGCTGATTGGGTTGGACGAATCATAATCACTTGATTGATTTTTGGTATATCAATTCCTTCATTAAAAATATCAACAGTAAAAATGTAGTCTAATTTAATTGTTAAATCGTCACTTTCTAATAACTTTATGGCTTTTGTTCTCTCATCTTCCGAACTCTCCCCAACTAAAGCAACTGTCTTGTATCCTTTTTGATTGAATTTACCAGATAATTCTTTGGCCTCAGCTTTTTTGGAGCAAAAAATTAAACCTCTTGTTATTCCATTATCAGAGCCATAAAATTCAATTTTAGAAATAATTTTATTAACTCTTTCATCGGTAGTTAAAAGCCTGAAATCTGAATTATTTTCATGAATTTTATCATTTATATATAAATCGGCGACACCATAATAATGAAAGGGAATAAGCATGTTCTCTTCCATTGCTTTACTTAATCTAATCTCATAAGCTATATTATGGTCATATAAACTATAAATATCTTTATCGTCTGTTCTATCAGGTGTTGCAGTCATTCCAAGAAGAAACCTTGGATTAAAATAATCTATTAATCTAATATATGAATCTGCTCCGGAACGATGAGATTCATCGATAATGATATAATCAAATTCGCTTTTATCAAATTTTGATAAATGGTTTTCTCTAGACAGAGTTTGAATAGTACAGAAAATAAATTCGGCATCTAATTCTCTTTGATTACCGGAGTACAATCCCATTGTTTTAGACTTTCCGAAAATAGTTTCAAAAGTCATCATTGCTTTTTTTGCTATATTTTGTCTATGTACAACAAATAGAAGTTTTTTAGGATTAAAAGCTTTGGCGTCAAATGCAGCTAGGTATGTTTTACCTGTTCCTGTTGCAGAGATTATAAGCGCTTTATTACTATCTTTTCTTAAGTTTTTTAAGTTCTCTAATGCATCAGTTTGCATAGAGTTTGGAGTTATTTTTAAATTGAGTTCTTTAGATAGTTCTTCTTCACTTTTTTTAAATACTAGAGATTGCTTTTTGTAAATTTCTTCATATTTTTCAATATAAGCTTCATTTACAATTTCACCTATTTCAAAATCATCTTGAAATTCGTTAATGACTTTATCTACTATGGAGCTTGAGTTTCTTGCTGAAACCTTCATATTCCACTCTTTATTCGTAGATAATGCGGATGAAGTTAAATTACTACTTCCAATAACTAAGTTGTAATATTCAGAGTGCTTAAAAATATAACCTTTTGAATGTGAGTTTTCTTTGGTTACTATTTTTAATTCTATATTTTGAAATTGTAAAAGCCTTTTTAACGCTTCGGGTTGTGTGAAGTTTAGGTATTGAGAAACAAGGATTTTTCCTTTTATACCTTTTTCTTCCAGAGTTTTAAAAGTGTTTATTAGTGCTGCGACACCGCTTGTTGTAACAAAAGCAACAGATATAAAAAAACTTTCGCAGTCTTCTAATTCTTTTAGTATTGTCGATAATACCTTCGTCCTAGGGATTTTTCGATTGACAAGGAGTTCTGGTTGGTATAAAGCGTCAGATTTTAAGGACTTATCAATAAACCCTGTTAATAGGCTCTCTTTAAAATTATCATTAAATATTTTATCCATGCTCAATTAATCTATTAACTATAGGAATATCTGCTGCTGCCCAATCTAATTTTTTTAATTTTTTTAAAGAGAGCCATTGAGAAGAAACATGTTCATTTAACTGAATTTCACTTTTATCAGAAAAGCATTTGAAAACATGCATTATTAATTTAAAGTCTGGATATTGATGATTAACTGTTAAATATAATTCACCCATTGAGATTGGTGTGAAGTTTAATTCTTCTTTTAATTCTCTATACAATGCATTATTTAATGTTTCCCCATTTTCTACTTTGCCTCCAGGGAATTCAAATTTTTTGGATATATAAGTCAATTTGTTTTCAGGCCTTTGAACACAAAGAATCTTATCTTCAAAATAGATTATTGCAGCAACAACTTCTATCTCTTTCATTTTTTTTAAATTTTTAATCTATCGCAACACCAACTTCTTCACCACTTCTTTACCTAATTCTTCATTAAGCATACTAATAATTTTAGATTTACCAAGACTTAGCTCTTGTCGTAATACAGAAGAAGATAGCGAAACAAATAAGGTGCCTTCTCGTAGCTCAATTGCCGTAGTGTAATTATTTACACCATTACCCATTAAGTTTGCCCAAGCTTCGCGAGCATCTACTTTATCAATACCTTTTTGTAGCTTATTGGTGGTTATAAAATCTTGCAAAGCTTCACTTAAAGGGATATTCTCTCTACGTCTTTTCGCCATTACTTTGTAATATTTATAGGTTCGTACTTTTTGTAGGTATAGGTAATGTTATCAGTGTTAATAACTGAAAAACTAGTTTCAGAAATACTTTTTATCGTTTCAGATCTTTCATCAATAGCACTCTTATAGTGTATTATAAATTGATCTTCTTTTTTAAAAATAGTAAAAGGCTCGGCAGTATCATTAGTAATATAAGTACCATCAAAGGTAGGCTTCATTTTTTTACGGAATCCCTTTAGGTTCTCTATTTTAATAAAATCGATACTTTCATTAACGGTATACTCTTTTTTTTGCCCATCAGAAAAAGTAACTTTTTCAATTTCCCAATAGCCGTTTAAAAGCGCTAATTGATCTTCTGATATTTTTTCAGAACAACTAAATGTTAGTAGCAGGAGTGTAATAAATACGGTTTTCTTTAAAAGCATTATAATTTAAATATTTTATAAGATTGGTGAATCGTTTTAACTACATTTTCAGTTCTATCGGCATGTGTGTCACTAATAAACAATTGCCCGAAATGTTCATCGTTTACCAATTGAATAATATGGCTTACTCTATTTTCGTCTAGCTTATCAAAAACATCATCTAACAATAAAATAGGCGTTGTACTGGCTTGTTTTTTTATAAAATGAAACTGTGCTAGTTTTAAAGCTATTAAAAATGATTTTTGTTGCCCTTGACTCCCAAATTTTTTAATAGGGTATTCTTCTAAGTCAAAGTTTAAATCGTCTTTATGTACCCCAACACTCGTGTATTGCAAGGCTCTATCTTTATCAATATTTTGCTGTAATAAGCTTAACAGATCACTACTTTGTAGTTTGCTATCGTATACCAGATCAACCTCTTCGTTACCACCAGAAATAGCTTTGTATTGCTCTTTAAAAATAGGAATAAAGGTTTCTAAAAAGGTAATCCTTTTGTTGAATATTTCGGTACCATACCCATTCAATTGTTCATTATAAACACTAAGTGTTGTTTTGTCAAAAGTATGGTTGGCAGCAAAATATTTTAAAAGTGAATTACGTTGGCTGAGTATCTTGTTATACTTTAATAAAGTTTGTAAATACTCCTTGTCAGACTGTGAGATTACACCATCAATAAATTTACGACGAGTATCGCTACCTTCTGTAATTAAATCTCTATCAGATGGTGAAATAATTACCAAAGGTAAAAAACCAATATGATCTGATAATTTGTCATATGCTTTACCATTTTTCTTGATAATTTTTTTCATTCCCTTTTTTAAACTGCACGCAATTTTCTCTTCACGCTCGTTTTTATCGAAATTCCCTTCAATTACGAAAAAATCTTCGCCATGTTTTATGTTTTGCGTAGCAATAGGGTTAAAGTAACTTTTACCAAATGATAAATGATAGATGGCATCTAAAATATTTGTTTTGCCAATGCCGTTTTGCCCAACAAAACAGTTGATTTTAGCATCGAAATCAAAATTTTTCGAGCTAAAGTTTTTGTAATTTATGAGTGATAATTTCTTCAGAAACATTCTGTAAAACTCTATTTTTAAGATTGAATAGCAGACGAAGGCGCAAATTATCGAAAAATAACGAATAAGAAGCTTTCGATTTTCAATAAAAACTTTATTTTTGCGCGATTAATAAAACCAAATAATGGCTACATACAAGAAGCGCGGATATAAAGCAAAGGAACCACAAATAGATAAAACAGACGAGTTCGAATTTAATGAACAAGAAAGTACAACAGCTGAGGTTTTTAATACTTTAGAAGAAAGTGCTTCTAAATCAGAAGAGTGGGTTGCTAAAAACCAAAAATATATTTTAGGTGTTATCGGAGTTATCGCAATATGTGTACTTGGGTATTTAGCTTTTGACCAGTTTATAAGTAAGCCTAAAGAGGCTGAGGCAGGAAACGAAATGTTTTATGCAATGCAGGCTTACAATCAAGCACAACAAAATACAACAGTACAAGACTCTCTTTACAATACGGCTTTAAACGGAGCAAATGGTAAATACGGTTTAGTAGATGTAATTGATAATTATAAAGGTACTAAGAATGCAAACTTAGCAACATATGCAGCAGGAATGTCTTTCTTAAATACTCAAAAATATCAAGAAGCTATTGATTACTTAGGTGATTATACCGCTACTGATGCTTTAACTGGAGCTTTAGCAAAAGGAGCTATAGGTGATGCTTTTATGCAATTGAACCAGCCAGAAGATGCATTAGATTATTACGAGAAGGCAGTTGCGGCTAATGCAAATAACTTTACAACACCAATGTTTTTACAAAAAGCAGGTGCTACAGCGTTAGAGTTAGGTGATGCAGATGCAGCATTAAAATATTTTGAAAGAATTAAGGACGAATTTGCAAGCTCATCAGAAGCAGGTACTGTAGCTGTGTTTATTGCAATGGCAAAAAATAAATAAAAATGGCAACAGCCAATAAAAATTTATCGGTTTACGATAAAGCTACAATCCCAAATGCGAAAAATTTTCGATTTGGGATTGTTGTTTCTGAATGGAATACAGAAATAACAGAAGGTTTGTTTAATGGAGCTAAAGAGGCTTTGTTAGATTGTGGAGCAACAGACGAGAATATTATCCGTTGGGATGTTCCAGGTAGTTTTGAGCTTACATATGGCAGCAAAAAAATGATCAAAACCCAAAATGTTGATGCTGTTATTGCTATCGGAAGTGTAATACAAGGCGAAACAAAACATTTTGATTTTGTTTGTAGCGCTACTGCTCAGGGTATTAAAGATTTAAATATCTTGACTGATACACCTGTGATTTTCTGTGTATTAACTGACAATACGTTGCAACAAGCAATAGACCGTAGTGGAGGTATGCATGGTAATAAAGGTACTGAAGCTGCAATTGCTGCAATAAAAATGGCAGCTTTAGGAGCTTAATTACTTCTTTTAAGCAAAACATATTTTTTTCTAAAGAGAATATAGAAAAGTAGTCATTACTAGGTTTGGTGTTGAATGTTAACAATTTTTAGCATACTGCATCAGGTAGGCTGCTGTATTTTCAGTACTTTTGATACTAATCTAATACTTTTTATCTTGAGATTAAAAGGCTTCAAACTTCGTACGAATACTAGTTTTAAATATGTGCCCCGTTATATGGAAGACGAGGGTGTAGACAACCCATACAAGTTCGATTCTAAATTTACAAAGTACAAGAACTCTCCAATCGCTGGCGATTTTAGGAGTACTTGGGGTGATGCTCGAAAAGCGAGTAGAAATAAAGGAAATAGAGAAATTAACTTTCGGTTGATAGTCATTATTGCGGTTCTTTTTTTAATCGTCTTATGGTTTTTTGACTTTGATTTATCCATGTTTACAAGATTTTAATGGCTGATATAATTCAACTTTTACCGGACCATGTTGCAAACCAAATTGCTGCAGGTGAGGTTGTTCAGCGACCAGCTTCTGTAGTAAAAGAACTATTAGAAAACGCTATTGACGCAGGTGCTGACTCCATAAAATTAATTATAAAAGATGGCGGTAAAGCACTTATACAAGTTATAGATAATGGTATTGGTATGAGTACTACCGATGCTAGGCTTAGTTTTGAACGCCACGCAACATCAAAAATAAAAAGTGCTGAAGATTTATTCAGCTTAAATACAAAAGGATTTAGAGGAGAAGCTTTAGCATCTATTGCCGCAATTGCACATGTCGAACTTTTAACAAAAAGAGAAGAAGATGAAGTTGGTGTGCAACTAAAAATAGAAGGTAGTAAAGTTGTTACGCAAGATGTTACGGTTACACCGAAAGGAACTTCACTTTGCGTAAAAAACTTATTCTTTAATATTCCTGCACGTCGTAATTTTTTAAAATCTATTCAAGTAGAGTTTAGGCATATTACAGACGAGTTTCAGCGTGTAGCATTAGCGCACCCAAATATTCAATTTCACTTTTATAATAACGGGAGTGAGTTGTTCAATTTACCAAGCTCTAATTACAGACAGCGAATTGTAAATGTTTTTGGTGGTAAAACAAATGAAAAATTAGTACCTGTTGAAGAAGAAACTCAGGTAGTTAAAATTACAGGGTTTATAACAAAGCCAGAATTTTCAAAGAAGAGTAGAGGTGAACAATTCTTTTTTGTCAATAATAGATTTATAAAAAGTGCTTATTTACACCATGCGGTAGTTAGTGCTTTTGAGGGACTTATAAAACCAGGTAATTTTCCTGGTTATTTTTTATATTTAGATGTAGATCCATCTTCTATTGATATAAATATACACCCAACAAAAACAGAAATTAAGTTTGACGATGAGCATACTATTTATGCTTTACTACGTTCAGCAATAAAACACGCACTAGGGCAATTTAATGTAGTGCCTGCTTTAGATTTTGAGCAAGATCAAAATTTAGATACTCCGTATGCTTATAAAGGTAAAGGAGCAGAAGTACCTAAAGTAGTAGTCGATGCTACTTTTAACCCTTTTTCTCATGATATGGCTAGTCCATCAAAATCATCTGGTAGCGGTGGCGGTGGAACAAATCGTTCTTCATACGAGAAACCAAATACAAAAGGGTGGGAGAATTTGTATGTAGGTCTAGAGTCTAAAGTTGGTAAAGAATCTGATTTTAGTAGTGTAAGTTTCGAGTCAGAAGCAATTACAGGATCTATTTTCGACGATTCTAAAAAAGCGTTAGACCACGTAGCAACAACCTTTCAGCTTAAGCGAAAATATATTGTTACAACTATAAAATCAGGGATGATTGTTATAGACCAAAGTAGGGCGCACCAAAGAGTTTTGTATGAAAATTTCTTGAAGAATATTACAATTAAAGAAGCCGTGAGTCAACAATTATTATTCCCGTTGTCGCTATCTTTTTCTAAATCAGATATTGTAATTATTGAAGAAATTCTCGACAGTTTAAAAACACTTGGTTTTGCTTTTGATAAGATAGAAGACGAATTGGTTGAAATTTCGGGAGTACCTTTATTGGTTCCGGAAAGTGAAGTAGGTATGGTTTTAGATCAATTAATATCTGATTATCAATTAGATGTGCAAATAGATAGTTTTTCGCAGTCAGATATTGTTTCGAAAACATTATGTAAAACATTAGCGGTAAAAACAGGCGAACAGTTAGATAATGATTCTCAAATGGCCTTGGTAAACGATTTGTTTGCTTGTAAGGAATTCAAAATAAGTCCGTTTAATAAACCAATATATATCACTATTACAGGTGATGATATTGATAAAAAATTCATGTAAATGGTAAAAATAACCGATGCAGTAAAACATTTAATAATTGTTAATGTTTTATTTTTTGTAGCGACTCAGATATTAGGAGATCAGATGTACCAATGGTTTGCACTGTGGTTTCCTAAAAACGAAAATTTTCAAATTTGGCAGATTGTAACACACATGTTTATGCATGGTGGCACAATGCATATTCTGTTTAATATGATTGGTTTATGGATGTTTGGTTCGGCAGTTGAGCAATATTTAGGTAAAAAGCAATTTTTGTTTTTATATTTCTCGGCAGGTTTCGGAGCTGTTTTATTTCAATTAGGGTATTATTACTTTACATATTTACCTGCTTTTTCAGATTTGATTAGTTCGGGTTTAAATGCCGATCAGATTACACAAATGCTGACAAGTAATCAGCTTTTAGAGGGAGTTACAAATGCTCAAAAATTACAATTACAGGATATATTTCCAGTATACAATGCTTCTATGGTTGGAGCTTCTGGTTGTATTATGGGAATTTTAGCAGCTTTTGGGGTAATGAACCCTAATGCGAAACTGATGATGATATTTTTACCTATACCTATAAAAGCTAAGTTTTTTATACCAGGTATTATTTTGTTAGATGTTATTTCTGCGTTTACGGGACAATCATTTTTTAGCCCAAGTAATACAGCGTATATGGCCCACATAGGTGGGGCGTTGGTTGGTTTTTTAGTGATGATGTACTGGAAGAACAATTCATTTAATAAAAATAGGTGGGACTAAAATGGCAACAGATTTAAAATATCAATTTTCGCGCTTAAATATTGCAGAAAAAATTATAGCCTTAAATGTGCTTATTTTTGTTCTGACAAGGCTTTTTAGTACTTTATTTGGTGGTGATCTGAATACTATAGTTCATTGGTTTGAGTTGCCTCAAGGTTTTTTACCATTTATACAGCAACCTTGGTCTATAGTTACTTATGCTTTTTTTCATGGAGGCTTAGGTCATATTTTTTGGAATATGTTGATGCTTTATTTTACAGGCCGAATTTTTATGAACCTGTATAGTGAGCGTAAGTTTATTAATGTATATTTTTTAGGTGTAATTTTTGGAGGTATAATATACCTTTTAAGTTATAATATATTTCCTGCGCTATTAGAGAAAAACAATGCTTTAATAGGTGCTTCAGCAGGTGTTACTGCTGTTCTGATTTTTATTTGTACATATACTCCAAATCAAGAGATTCGTGTAATATTCTTTAATGTAAAGCTTTGGCATATAGGTGTATTTTTTGTATTGGTAGATTTAGTTCAAATTGGAGGAGGCTCTAATATAGGTGGGCGTTTATCACATTTAGGCGGTGCATTTATTGGGTATTATTATGCACGTAAACTTACTTCGGGTACTGACATTGGTGAAGGCTTTTCAAATATGCTTGATGCTATAAGTAATTTATTTAAAAAGAATAAAAAAGCACCACTAAAAACTGTTTATCGTAAGCCAAGAACATCGAACCTTAAAAAATCAATTGATTATAACGAGGAATCTCACCAGCGTAAAGTAGATACTATACTAGATAAAATAAGTAAATCTGGTTACGAAAGCTTATCCAAAGAAGAAAAAGATTTTTTGTTTAAAGTAGGAAAAGAATAGTCTGTGCGTTTATTAAAGTATTTAAAAAAGCTTTTTTTTAGATTCAATATACTTTTTGGAGTATTGTTGTTGCTTTCTTGTCTTGTACCATATATACCTACAGATATGGTGCCTGTAGCTGCTATTTTTAGCTTGAGTATACCTTTGTTAGTTCTATTAAACATTCTATTTCTTTTAGTTTGGTTGGTGCTTAGAAAAAGGCAACTATGGCTTTCTCTTATAATACTTGTTATTGGCTATTTTTCATTAAACTCTTTTTTTATGCTTCGCTTTGCAGATAAAAAAGTGAATGAAAGTGATTTAAAAATTATGACTTATAATGTGAGGGGGTTTCATGGTATTAATCACGGTAAACGAGATGATGACTTTATAAGGCTTAAGGATCTAATTTCAGAAGAAAATCCTGATATAGTTTGTTTTCAAGAGTTTAACTATTTAAAGCGTGACGATTTTAAAAATTATAAATACAAATACATAGAGTATATAAAAAATCAGAACAAAGTTAAATTAGGAATCTATTCAAAATACCCACTTTTAACTAAAGGTTTATTAGATTTTCCGGGGACATCAAATGATGGGGCTTTTGTAGATGTTGCTTATAAAAACGATACGATTAGGGTGTACAACTTACATTTACAATCATTACAAGTGGTTCCTAACCCTGAGGTTTTAGCTAGAGAAGAATCTTCAAAGTTGTATACTCGATTATCTAAAACCTTTAAAAAGCAACAAGAACAAGCGAGAATAGTTTCTGAACACAGAAAAACAACAAAGTATAAAACAATTGTTTGTGGAGATTTTAATAGTACGCAATATTCAAACGTGTATAAAACAATAAAAGAAGGCGATTTAATAGATACTTTTCAAGAAAAGGGTTCTGGGTATGGTAAGACTTATAATTTTGAATACTATCCAGTTCGGATTGATTTTATATTAACGGATACTGATTTTGAAGTAATAGCTCATAAAAACTACAAAGAGAAGCTTTCTGATCATTTTCCTGTAATGGCTTCTCTACGACTCAAAACTCATTAGGTAACAGTCTGTATAATCTGCAATTATATGTAAGAGTAGTGCAATGCCAAATATTCTTGTTTTCTTAAAGAATAATAAGCAAAAATATAGCGCTATAGCCCAATATTGATGAAAAAAATGGAAGTTAATACTACATCTATTAGAAACGAAAATAGGTGAAGTAAATAAATGGTCGACATCTATTAATATACCTGCCAATAAAATTAGAATAGCTTTTTGTCTATTATCAGTATAAAAAAAGTAACCTATTAAAAAGGGAACTAGAAAATGAATACCATAATGAATTGTGAACCTAAGCATCTATAAAATCTGTTGCAATACTTTCTAAATAAGTTAAAGCATTTGTACCTTCGTTAAAAAGCAAGTCTAAAATACTTAAGTTTTCTATAAACCCATTTCTTTCACCAAATACTTGAACATAGGACTCAAAAGTTACATTAACTTTATTTTTAGCACTTATTAAATGACGCGCTTCTATTTCTTTTTTTAATGACTTGTGATATATGGTTGTTTTGCCTGTTGGCATTTCCATTTGTAAACAGTCACAAATAACTTCAATAGTTTTTAAATTGAAATCTAATAGGTTGTCATACTCTTGCGTATATAAAACAGAAATTTCATCTTCATAAAACTCAAAAAAAGGAGATGTTCGGTATGCTGTTTGTAAAGTTCTCCAATGTTGGCGTTGCCAAGCATACTTGTTGTCTATTTTAACATCAGCATATGCATTACTATCTTTGCTTTTGCCGTTGTGTTTAACGGGTATACTTAAGGTGTGTAGACCTCTGTCATTAGCAATATCACATCGGTTTCTATAACTCTGTTTTTGGTAATTGCCAGAAACTTCCCAAATAATTTCTTTTTGAGCTATTACAGCAAAATTTGTTAGGTTTAAAAAATACCCAGGATGCATTATAACACTCATAACTATAAATTAGTTGTTTTTAGCTTTTTTCTTTTTTCTGAAATAATCAAAAGCAAAATACCCAGCTAATAGTATTAAAAAATATTTAAAGAATGATGTCGGTTCGCCTTCTCCATTAACAGTTGTAAATACTCTGTCCCAACGAACTTTCCAATTGCCAATGCCTTGCGTGAAATTATCTACACTAAACCAGATGAAAATTGGTGTACCTACAATATGATCTTCAGGAACATAACCCCAAACACGACTATCTTCTGAACGGTGTCTATTGTCACCCATCATCCAATAATATCCTTGTCTAAATGTATATGTGCTTGTAACCTGACCATCAATTATAATTTGATTGCCAGAAACATCTAAAGTATGATCCTCGTAATCTCTAATTATTTTTTTATAATATGGTAATGTTTCTAGAGTTAAATTAATGGTTTCGCCTGCTTGTGGTAAATAAATAGGTCCAAAATTATCAGACGTACCGGTAAGGTTTTTGTTTTGAGGAAAAACATCAGATCCTGGTGTATTATAACTAAAC
The DNA here is from genome assembly GCF_019021925.1 of Cellulophaga sp. HaHaR_3_176. Classification (NCBI taxonomy): domain Bacteria; kingdom Pseudomonadati; phylum Bacteroidota; class Flavobacteriia; order Flavobacteriales; family Flavobacteriaceae; genus Cellulophaga; species Cellulophaga sp. HaHaR_3_176. Next base: position 1,888,159 of record NZ_CP058990.1, on the reverse strand, counting down.
CTATCGATTTCTAAAATACCAGATTTACCAACAAATTCTTTAGCTTCTTGTATGCTCATATTAAAAACGGCCATGTTTCTAACATTTTCAGCTTTTAAAAAGTTTCCTGCTTGACTAGTTATGCCACCTGTGTAATAATTGTATTTCTCATCTTCTTTAATTTTTTCAAGAGATGTCCTTGTCTTCAGTACTTCATCAGCTTTATCTTGTAATAATGCTTCTTTAGGTATTCTTATAACACCTGCTGAATAGTTATCACGACCAAGAAGTTTGATAATTGGGTTGTCTATATCTTTATCAGCAGTAACAACATGCATAAACTGTGGTTTTGCACGATCTGATAAGATAAGCTCTTTCCCATTAATATAAACATCACCATTTATAACAGAAAGTGAATCACCAGGTGTACCTACACAACGTTTTACGTAGTTTGATTTTTTATCGATAGGTTTAATAACTCCATTATCTTTCTTATAAAACTGATAAACAGTATCTGCTGGCCAGCTGAAAACGACAATATCATTTTTCTTTACTTTTTTAAAACCAGGGAATCTTAAATATGGAAGGCGTAGTTTGTTTTTCCAAGATGTTTTGTAAGTTTCAGGGTTAACATCTGCGATGTATGATTTTGTTTTAATGATTGGTAAAGAATCATGTACCATTGGTGCTGCAACAACTGTCATCGGTACTCTAGCGCCATAATGAAACTTACTAACGAACAAGAAATCGCCTACTAGTAATGTTTTCTCTAACGAGCTTGTAGGTATAACATATGGTTGTACGAAATAGGTGTGTACGATACTTGCTGCAACCACAGCAAATACGATAGAGCTTATCCATTCTCCAACCGTAGTTTTAGGCTGTAAACTGCGATCTTCTATGTATTTTACATCTAGAGCATAATTGACATAGTAGATGTAAAAACCAAAAGTTAGTATTACAAGCCACGAATCTAATGTTGTATTTTTTCCAAAACTTCTAATTGTTTCTACCCAAACAACAGGAAACATTAAGAGATTGATAATAGGAATAAAAAGTAAAATTGTCCACCATTTTGGGCGGTTAATAATTTGCATTAAAACAATAGCATTATAAACAGGTATTGCCGCTTCCCACGCTTTTCTTCCTGCTTTAACGTATAATTTCCAAGTACCTACAAAATGTATAACTTGAATGATTAAGATAAAAACTAACCACTGTGATATGTTCATTCTACTTTTTCTTTATTTTTAAGACTAAATTTTTTTAACGTAAGTGTAAAACATCTTTCATGTTAAAAACACCATGTTTACCAATTAACCATTCGGCAGCAGCAATAGCCCCTAAAGCAAATCCCTCTCTATTATCTGCGGTATGTTTAATTTCTATACTGTCTACATCACTTTTATAATCTACAATATGTGTGCCTGGTACTTGACCTTCTCTAACTGCGTTGATTTTTATTTCGTGTTCTTTAGGGTTTTCTAAACTCCAGCCAGTGTATGATGTGTTTTTTATAACACCTTCAGCTAAAGTAATTGCAGTACCACTTGGTGCATCTAGTTTTTGTGTATGATGTATTTCTTCCATAGAAACGTTATAATCTCTAAGGTTTGTCATCATTTTAGCTAAATATTCATTCAGTTCAAAAAATAAATTAACGCCTAAGCTAAAATTCGAAGCGTAAATAAAACCACCATTATTCTCATTACAAAGCGCAACAGCATCGTCATATTTATCTAACCAACCTGTAGTTCCTGAAATAATAGGAGTGTTGTTTTCTAAACATAATTTAATATTGTTGAAGGCAGCAGAAGGCTGACTGAAATCTATAGCAACATCAATATTGGAAAAATCTATGTCAGTTTGATCGGCATTTATTTTAGCAATAATGGTATGATTTTTTTTTGTAGCTAACTCTTCAATCATTTTACCCATTTTGCCATAGCCAAATAATGCAATCTTCATTTTTTAAAATTTTATAATTAATGCCATTCCGTAATTAGGACTGGCTGTAACTTCGTTATAATCTAAATAGGGTTCAAAATCGATACTCAAATCGTCATCAATATTATATTGTTTAAGATGAGCATCAACATTGGCATCAATAATATTTAATACATATAAACCAATAGAAACTAATAACATTAAATCTCTATCTGTTTGGTACTTTTCTTGAGCGCTTTGTAATGCATCTGTCGAAAACTCAGGAGAAGTTAATGGAGTGTCGCTAAATGGAGCTAAGTCATAAAATTCATCATCAGTAAAACCAGCTTGTCTTCTTTTAAATGCGGTTCTAAATCTTTTATAACGCGTGTTATTAAAGTCATAACCATAAATTGCGCTACCTATTGCTGCATAAACGATTGGAACCTTCCAATATCTTTTGTTATAAGCTTGACCTAATCCTGGTATAATAGCAGAGTAAAAGGCAGCTTTAGCAGGAGCTAAAGGATTTATTGCTTTCTTTTTAAAGAAAACAGAATCTTGAACTATAATCCCTTGCTCTTTCAAATTATTTTGAATAGAGTCTTTCTGCTGATCTTTTTTTATATCAGGTTTTTTTTCTTTTTGAGCAAAAACAATAGAAGTTAAGCTCAATAGAAATATTAATAAGATATTTTTATTCACCAAGAATTAATTTTTTTATTCGCTCGAACTCTTCTTTTGAATTGAAAGGAATCACTAATTTTCCTTTGCCTTTGTCAGAAGCTTTAGCTTCTACTTTTACAGCTAAATAATTTTTAAAATCATTTAAACTACTTTCAACAAATTTAGGATTATAGCTAGCCTTACTTGGTTTTGTTTTGGTTGTAGGGTTCTGATATTCTTTTACTGCCTTTTCTGTATCACGAACAGATAAGTTTTCAGTTATTATTTTTTCATATAAAGAAAGCTGATCGTCTTTTTCGTCAATATTAACTAAAGCTCTACCATGACCCATAGTTAAAAAACCATCTCTAATGCCTGTTTGTACAATAGGATCTAAGCGCAACAAACGTAAATAGTTCGTAATGGTTGAACGTTTTTTACCAACACGTTCACTCATTTTTTCTTGTGTTAACTGAATTTCATCAATTAATCTTTGGTATGATAATGCAATTTCAATCGGATCTAAATCTTGTCTTTGGATATTTTCAACCAAAGCCATTTCTAGCGATTCTTGATCGTTTGCAATTCTAATATATGCAGGTATAGTTTCTAGGCCAACTAATTTAGAAGCTCTAAATCTACGCTCACCAGATACTAATTGATATTTGTTGAAATCTAATTTACGAACTGTAATAGGTTGTATAACACCAAGTTCTCTAATAGATGAAGCTAGTTCATTTAAAGCATCATCGTTAAAATTAGAACGTGGTTGAAATGGGTTCATTTCAATAGCCACTAAGTCTAATTCTACAATATTACCAACCACTTTATCAGCATTTTTATCAGTTGCTGATTTTATATCGTTATTAGGGTCTTTAAGTAAAGCAGATAAACCCCTTCCTAACACTTGTTTTTGTGTTGCTTTCGCCATTATACTGTCTCCTTATTTTTCTTCAATACTTCTTGTGCAAGACTTAGGTAGTTTGAAGCTCCTTTACTACTAGCATCATATTTTATAATACTTTCGCCATAACTAGGTGCTTCACTTAGCCTAACATTTCTTTGAATAATAGTATCAAAAACCATTTCGCTAAAATGCTTGCGAACTTCTTCAACCACTTGGTTTGAAAGTCTTAATCTAGAATCATACATTGTTAAAAGCATACCTTCAATATCCAAATCAGGATTATGAATGCGTTGTACACTTTTAATGGTATTTAATAATTTTCCAAGCCCTTCTAATGCAAAGTACTCACATTGTATAGGTATAATAACAGAATCTGCAGATGTTAATGCATTAAGCGTTAATAAGCCTAATGATGGTGCACAGTCTATTAATATATAGTCATATTTTTCTTTTAGATGCATGATGCTTTTTTTCATCATGTATTCTCTTTCTTCTTTATCTACCAATTCAATTTCAATAGCAACAAGATCGATATGAGAAGGAATAAGATCAACATTTGGGGATGTTGTTTTTATTATAGTTTCCTCAGCTTTTTTTGTATGCTCTAAAAGTTGGTAGGTTCCAATTTCGATGCTATCTACATCAATACCAAGCCCTGAGGTCGCGTTTGCCTGTGGGTCAGCATCAATTAATAAAACCTTTTTTTCTAGCACGCCTAGGGATGCGGCTAGATTAACAGTAGTTGTGGTTTTACCAACACCGCCTTTTTGATTTGCTATGGCTATTATTTTGCCCATTATCTAAGTAAGTTAGGGGCTAAAAATACGATTATTTATAATGCTATAAAATCTATTTTGTTAACACTTAGTGAATAAATGCTTCTAGCTGCGTTAAAGTTGGTTAAAATTATATGGTTGCAAAAAACTAAAAGGGTGTTTTTAAATGCAGACTTATCGTATGTTTAGCAATTGAATTATTTTATTTTTAAATAGATAAACTTCTTTTTTTAGTCTAAGAGTTTATTTTTTAAACATTAGTTAATGTTACCTAATCTATTAAAATTTCTAAAATCTGAATAGCGGCTTCACTTATTTTTGTTCCAGGGCCAAAAATAGCTACAGCACCAGCATCAAATAAATATTGATAATCTTGTTTAGGTATAACACCACCAACCACAACCATAATATCTTCTCTGCCATAATTTTTTAATTCTTCTAAAACTTGAGGCACTAAGGTTTTATGACCAGCAGCCAATGAAGATACACCTAAAATATGAACATCATTTTCAACAGCTTGCTTAGCAGCTTCTGCAGGAGTTTGAAATAGAGGACCAATATCAACATCAAAACCAATATCGGCATAACTAGTAGCGACTACTTTAGCTCCACGGTCATGACCATCTTGCCCCATTTTTGCAATCATAATACGAGGTCTACGACCGTCTTGTTCTGCAAATATATCGGCAAGCTCTCTCGCTTTTTTAAAGCTTTCGTTATCTTGTATTTCTTTTGAATACACGCCAGTAAATGATTTTATTACAGCTTTATGCCTATTAAAAGCAATTTCTAAAGCATCACTAATTTCTCCTAATGTAGCTCTTTCTTTTGCAGCTTCAATGGCTAAAGCTAATAAATTGTTTTCACTAATTAAACGCTCTGATATTATGTTTTCTTGAGAGAATTCTTTTTTTAATTGAGCAGCAGCTGTTAATTTTTGTAAAGCAGCTTCAACTTTTATTGTATTTCTTTCTTTTTTAACGACTGATAGTCGCTCTAGTTGTTGTCGTCTAACTTCTTGGTTGTCAACTTCTAAAATATGTAAAGGATCTTCTTTTTCTAAAGTAAAACTGTTTACTCCGATTATTTTATCTCTATTACTATCAATACGCGCTTGTTTTTTTGCAGCAGCTTCTTCAATTCTCATTTTAGGAATACCAGCTTCAATAGCTTTCGTCATACCACCTAGCTCTTCAACTTCTTCAAGTAATGACCAAGCTTTTTCAACAATATCATTTGTTAACGATTCTACATAATAACTACCAGCCCAAGGATCGACAGTTTTGGTAACTTTTGTTTCTTCTTGAATAAATATTTGTGTGTTTCTAGCAATACGAGCAGAAAAATCTGTTGGTAAGGCAATAGCCTCGTCTAAAGCATTGGTATGTAAACTCTGAGTTCCCCCCAATACAGCAGCCATAGCTTCTATAGTAGTTCTGGCGACATTATTAAAAGGGTCTTGTTCAGTTAAACTCCAACCGCTTGTTTGGCTATGTGTTCTTAAAGCAAGCGATTTATCTGTTTTAGGATTGAATTGTTTTACCAATTTAGCCCAAAGCATTCTTGCAGCTCTAAGTTTTGCAATTTCCATAAAATGATTCATTCCTATTCCCCAAAAAAAGGAAAGGCGAGGAGCAAACTCATCTATTTTTAGTCCGGCTTTTAAACCTGTTCTAATATATTCTAAACCATCAGCTAAGGTGTATGCCAATTCTATATCAGCAGTGGCGCCAGCTTCTTGCATGTGATAGCCAGAAATACTAATGCTATTAAATTTAGGCATACATTTACTTGTATACTCAAAAATATCAGCAATAATATTCATAGAGGAGGCAGGAGGGTAGATGTATGTATTTCTAACCATAAACTCTTTTAGAATATCATTTTGTATGGTTCCAGAAAGTTGATCTAATGAAACACCTTGCTCTTGGGCGGCAACAATGTAAAATGCTAAAATGGGTAAAACAGCACCATTCATAGTCATTGAAACCGACATTTTATCTAATGGAATGCCATCAAATAAAATTTTCATGTCTTCGACGGAGTCAATTGCGACACCTGCTTTTCCAACATCGCCTACTACGCGTTCATGATCACTATCATACCCTCGGTGTGTAGGTAAATCAAAAGCAACAGAAAGTCCTTTTTGACCACCTTTTAAGTTACGCCTGTAAAAAGCATTACTCTCTTCTGCGGTAGAAAAACCAGCATATTGTCGTATAGTCCAAGGCCTTTGTACGTACATTGTCGCGTATGGCCCTCTTAAGTAAGGAGGAATGCCAGCGGCAAAATCTAAATGCTCTGTATGTTCAATATCTTTTTTATGATATAAAGGTTTTATGAAAATACCTTCTGCAGTTTCAAAAGAAGCAGATGTGATAGCGTCATTATTAGTAGAAGCAACAGAATCTAAAGTAATATGTTGAAGGTCTTTTCTATTCATCTTCTAACCTTTTTTGTTCTATAACTTCAGCTAAACGCTTTTCAATAATTGGCTCTAATATTGATTTTCTTGGCTTATTTTTTGCAAAAGGGTAAATTTCTAAATTACCTTTCATTTTATCTAAGCTAGATTCATATTTGTTTGTACCTACTAAAATTTCTTTTTTTGTGTCAAATAAATCTTGTTCTTTTTGAGCGCTTTCTTTTATTTTTTTCTGTATTGCGCCACTTTTTAATTGGCTTAAGAAGCCTCCAGCTTTTTCTAGGTTTTTAAATAAATCTAAAGCCTTTTCTGATATTTGTTTGGTAATGTTTTCTATATAATAAGATCCATCTGCAGGGTTTGTTGTTTTATCAAAATAACTTTCTTCTTTTAAGATTACTAATTGATTTCTAGCAATACGTTCTCCAAAATTATTACTCTTATGGTAAATAGCATCATAAGGTAGGTTGCACACAGCGTTGGCGCCACCTAATATTGCCGACATACTTTCTGTAGTACTGCGAAGCATGTTTGTATTGTAATCGTAAAGGGTTTTATTTCTTTTAGATGGTATTGCTATGATGTGGCAAGTACTATTTGCATTGTAGGCTTGTGCTACAGTTTTCCACAGTATTCGTAATGCTCTGATTTTTGCAATTTCAAAAAAGTAATTAGGTCCAATAGCAATTTTAAATGTAAAGGTAATATTAGGTAAAATAGCTTCTGGAATTCTATTTAAGTACTCATTAGCATGAGCTAAACTGTAGGATAATTGTTGAATAGTGTTTGCTCCTGCATTTTGATATAAAGTAGTGTCAATAGTTATTGATTTGCTTTTATTTATTAAAGTTAACAGCTCCGCAAAATCGTTTTCTAAACTTGTATACCAATTACCTGTTTTACAAAGGTTATTTATAATATCAAAATTTAAAAAGATACCAGCGGTTGTTTCTTTTTGTAGAGCAATAAACTTAGTTATGTATGCTGATGATAAAAATGTAAAATCAAAATATACAATGGTGGTTTCTAAAGATATGTTTTTAAGTAAAATTTCAATATGAACAGTATCAGAAGGTATGGTGAAAATAATACTCTCGGCACCTTTATTTAAAGCGTTTATCGCTTTTTTATTAGCTATTTCGGCATTGCCTGCATAAATAGTTTGTGCAATGTGCCAAGTTTTAGAAGGAGAAGATAAGTTTTGAATAGTAACAATATCTTCAGAGTTGTAAAATGGTTTTACTTTAATTCCTTCTAAAGATTCCCAAACTAAATGCTCGTTATAATCCTTCCCTTTTAAATCGAATTGTATTTTTTGTTTCCACTGTTTAGTAGAAACTTTAGAAAAATCATTAAAAAGAGAATTATTCGTTTTCATCTTTCGTTTTCAGGCTATCTTGATATTCTATTAAGTAAATTTCTTCGTTTTTTTTCTTTAAATAATACTCTTCTCTAGCAAATTTTTGGAGCTCTTCTTTATCGGATAGTTTTTCGATTATTATCTTATCCTTTGCAATTTCATCTTTTAGATACTCTTTTGTTTTTTCGAGTTTATTTATTTCTTTTTTAAGTTCTAAATGAATTAAAAGCGAATTTGTGTCAAAAAAAACCATCCAAACAGCAAAAATAGTTAGTACCAAAACATACATGTTGGTGACTATCGTAAACCATTTTTTCTTTTTTAGTTCTTTAAATTTCATGAAATGCTTTTAAAAATAGCTTAAAAAATAGGAATTTGAAAAAAATTAAGTCAATTTTTCGTTAATAATACTTTTTACAATTTCGACAGCAACTGTATTGTATTTGTTATTAGGTATAATAATATCTGCATACTCTTTAGAAGGTTCTATAAACTCTTCATGCATTGGTTTTATTACAGATTGATATTTGCTAATGGTATCATCTAAATCCCAACCACGTTCATTTACATCTCTTTTTAGTCTTCTTATCAAACGCTCATCAGAATCGGCATGTACGAATATTTTAATATCGAACATTTTACGAATTTCAGGGTTTGTTAAAATTAAAATACCTTCAACAATCATTACTTTTCGTGGGTGTGTCGGCACCGTTTCGTCAGTTCTATTACATTCTAAAAAAGAATAGGTCGGTTGTTGTATTGATTTATGGTCTCTTAAATCTTTTAAATGCTGTGTTAGTAGCTCAAAATCAATAGAATTTGGGTGGTCAAAATTTGTTTTTCTTCGATCTTGTAATGTCAAATGAGATAAATCATTATAATATGAATCTTGAGAGATTACACCAACTTCACCAATAGGCAATTCATTTATTATTTGGTTTACTACAGTTGTTTTACCGCAGCCTGTTCCGCCTGCAATTCCTATTATGAGCATTACTATTTTTTTTATGGCAAAAGTAGGTATTTGAAATAGAACTGACCAGAGTGAGTTATGAACAAAAAGAGATTGTTATTTTAAAGCCAATTTATACAAATAGAATCTTAATAAATTTATCTAAGAGATAGCTTCTTCTTATTTTTGCAGAATGCAAGAAAAACAATCTAAACCTAATTTTGAATTTATAGCTTTAATGGCATCTTTAATGTCTATTGTAGCACTTTCAATTGATGCATTATTGCCAGCATTATCAAATATAGGTGTTAGTATTAATAACAGTAGTTCTACAGATCATCAGTTATTAATTACAATGATATTTTTAGGCTTAGGTGTAGGTCAATTATTTTTTGGACCATTATCAGATACGTATGGTAGAAAGCCTATTATATATATTGGTTTTTCAGTATTTATTATAGCTAGTATTATATGTGTTTTTGCAACCTCATTGGAGGTTATGATAGTTGGTAGAATATTGCAAGGTATAGGTTTGTCTGCAGCCAGAACAATTTCTATATCTATAATTAGAGATACTTTTGAGGGAAATTACATGGCAAAAGTAATGTCATTTGTAACAGCTTTTTTCATATTAGTACCCGTTGTAGCACCAGCCTTTGGAAAAATTATTTTAGAGAGTATGGGGTGGAAAGCTATATTTTTTATGCAAATATTTTTTTCGTTAATAATAGGTTTTTGGTTCTGGAAAAGGCAACCAGAAACATTACATCCTGAGTTTAAAGTACCATTTACAAAAACAGTTTTTATTAAAGGAATTAAAGAACTTATAAAACATAAAGAAACTATTGCTTGTACTATGATTTCGGGTCTAATAACAGGAGCTTTTTTAGTGTATTTAAGTTCTGCCCAACATGTTTTTGAAGATCAATATAACTTAAAAGAAACATTCCCTTACTTATTTGCAGCCTTAGCTGTTTCAATAGGTTTATCTACTTTTTTTAACGGAACTTTAGTGTTACGGTTTGGAATGCGCAAACTAGCATTTATAGCCTTAATTTCTTTTACAACATTATCCTTAATTTATGTTGCTATGTTTTGGGGAGGTACAAACCCAAGTATAGGTGTGTTGATGGTTTTTTTATCAATGATATTCTTTTCTCTTGGTTTTATATGGGGAAACATGCGATCTATAGCTATGGAGCCGATTGGCCATATTGCAGGTATTGGGGCTGCTATAACAGGTTTTATATCTACACTTATTTCGATACCCATAGCTACGTTTATAGGTAGTTATGTTACAGATACCGTTTTGCCTTTATTTATGGGGTTAGGAGCTTGTGGTGTTACAGCGATTATTTTATTCTTGATTTTTAGACAACCAGCTTCAGAGGTTGTTAAAAGTATATGATAAAATTATTTAATATGCTCAATTTCGATGGTAATAATTGGAGATTTATATAGTGTTATTAAGGCTCCAATTATAACAATATTTTTAAATATATACTGACCCAATAAAGAGAATGAAAAAATAGAATTTGTAAAAGATTCTTCAGGAAATAAGAATAGTGGTGTAAATGTAAATGCTATATGAATTAAAGCAACAATAACTACTTGCTTTCTATAGATATTCAAAATTAATAATAAGCCAATTATGGTTTCGCTTAATGCTAATAATAGTATTGAAACTTTAGAAGGGATAAGACCATATGTCAATAAATTTATAGTGTTTTTTGCTAATTCTTCAGCAGGACTTTCTCCTGAAAAGTATTTTAATACTCCAAACCAAACATAAACTAAACCAATACAAAATGCAAGAATATGATTTTGAGAAATTCGGTTTTTAAATGTCATTATTAGTTTTGTGGTGTTATATGTAATTGTGCTTGAACATTGCTAATTTAAAAATAAATATGGACTAACGAAGTTAGTTCGTCATTGATTTAAAATAATAAAGACTCCCATTAATCATAAAATTGAAATTGGAAGCCTTTTATTAGATAGCCTTTTTTATTTAATGCTTGGTTTTATTTCCAAGTTACAACATCATTAAAATCTCTTCTTGATTTTGAATGAGCAGAATTTTCTTTTCTATGACCAAAAGCAACCATATACGATAAACCATACTTATCAGTATCTATATCAAATTTTTCTTTTAAAAGAATTTCTGCTTTTTCTTCATGAAAACCTTCAATAGGGCAACTGTCAATACCAACTAAAGCAGCAGAAGTCATCATATTACCTAAAGCTATATATGTTTGTTTGGCAGCCCAGTCAAATAATTTTTTATCAGTATTTAAACTGAAATCACGTTCTTGAAACTCTCTATAAAATGTAGAATACGTTTCAATAACGTCTTCAGGTAATTGTTTAACATCTTTCATCATATGGCTGATGTAATCAGAATCCCATTTAGTCATCGGAGCTTTCATTGTTAAACCTAAAATAAAATGACTAGCAGTATCTAATTTTAAAGGTGCACCCCATGCTACAGGTTTTAATAACTCACGTAACTCTTTATCTTGAACAACTACAAAATGCCAAGGCTCAAAGCCAAATGAGCTTGGTGATAAATTAGCTGTTTGTAAAATGAAATTAATATCATTATCAGTTAATACTTTGGTAACATCAAATTCTTTAGTGGCATGCCTAAATTGAAATGCATTGATAATATCTTTTTTTGAAATATTTGGTGTATTCATTTTATTGTTATTTATTTTGTACTATAAAAACTATAGTTGCAAAAATATGTATAGTAATTTATTTTTGCAATAACGGTCAAAAAGGATAGTATAAATTATGTATGAATTTAAAGGAAAAGAATACCCATGTTGTGCTAGTTTAACAATGGGAGTAATAGGAGGTAAGTGGAAGGTAGTTATTTTATATTATCTAATTGAAGGAACATTACGTTATAGCGAGTTGCGAAAAAAAATGCCAACGGTAACAGAACGCACGTTGAGTTTACAATTAAAAACCTTGGAAGAAGATGGAATTATTAAGCGTAAAGTATATACAACAAAACCTCCATTAAAGGTAGAATATTCATTAACCGATTTCGGGAAAACATTAATTCCTTTAATTCAATCAATTGCAAATTGGGGCTATTCTGTAGCACAGTAACAGCATCTTATATATTTATGAAAAGTCTTTAATTATTTTTTGTAGTAAAAGATGCTCCTGATTTAACCTCTTTAGTTTGATTACCACATTTTATATTGACAAATGTAACTCCGCAATTTATTACAGAAAGTTCTTTTTTACTGACTTCAATCCATAAATCAGTTTTTTGATTTTTAGTTGAAATTTTATGTTTATTGATTGTTACTTCAGAAGCTCCTATAAACAGATATTTAGAATCTTTTTTAAGAATAACTTTCGCATCTGATTTTACTTTTGAAGGATGTTTTCCCTCCGAGAATATTTGCCATCCATTAACTATGAAGTTATCTGTATTAGTAATTATACTTTTGTTTTTGAACGGAAGTAAAAGAGTAATCAGGTTAGCTTTACCTTCAAAACGCTTTTCAAAAACAGATCTTACTTTTTCTTGTATTGAAGCTTGAGATATATTATCGGCAACATCACCCAATTGCACAATATCAAGGCCAGAACCATTGGTAAACGTCGATTTAATATGTTTGTTTTCAATTTCTGAAGTATAATTTCCTTGCCATATTTGCTGCATGGTATGTAGCCCTGTATCAGAAACTAATTGATCATTTACAATCCAGAAACCATCTTTAATAAAATAAACACTCCTGTATGTTTTTATACCAACATGATTATACCCATCATGAGAACCTGCAAAAAAATCAAAGTCTAAATTGCTATTCCACCCAAGTACTTTAGGTACAGGAAGTTTTTCCCAGCTGCCAAAGCCCGTTCTGCCAGCGTTTGGTATCCAACCCCTTCCGTGTAGTATAGAATCTACTTGAACAACATTTTTTGTCCAAGAGTTTTTAAATTCAGGATAATCTTTATCACTATACCCAACGGTAAAAGTGGGTAATATCATGGTTTCGTTAGCATATCCATTTATTCCAAGTATATCACCATGAAGATGGTCAGGCTTCTCAGGTGTTAAGCCCGCATTAATAATCATATATAAATCATCAGGTTTCCACCCTTGTCTCATTACATAATAACCTGTTTCAGGAAATATTACAGAACTTATGTTTGGAGTTGCTTTTTCTACCGTCTTTAGCTTGTCTAATTGATTTTGTTGTAAAAACCAATAATGTGAAGCTGATACATTAGTTGAAGCAAAATAATTATAACCAGAGTCACCAAATAGGGCAGTACCCAAAGCCATTGTCCCGCTAATATTCATAAAGCCTAAGCGGCCACCACCATCTTGTAAGGCAGGGGCATTTTTATCAGGCATAGCTACTTTTACTAAAGCATCAAAAAGGCCTTTTATTCTACTTTCCCAAATAGGTCTTAATTTAATATGATTTATTTTTGCTAGTTGGTAGGTGTAAAAATAATTTAGAATATCACCGCTATGGTAACTAGTAGCGCGTTCGAATTGAAATCCATCAGTATGAACCTCTTTTTCTAAATGTTCTTCAATACGTTTAAAGGCTCTCTCTTGCCATTTATCAGTTCCTTTAATTTCAGGAAAAAGCATTGAAATTAAGGCCAAAGCAGTAACACCTTTTGTTTGGTGATTTCCTTCTACGTAGTTTGTATGGTTTTGATAAAATATAGAAGCTGTATGTAAAAATGTGCGAATTAATTCAATTTGTTGTTGCCAGGTATAGTCATTACTAGCTAATAATACTTGGTGTGCAAACAACCAGTTTACCATCCTGTTTCCACCACGATAAGCTTCGTATGTGCCGTTACCATCTTTAATTGATTCAACTAAACGTTTATCATATGCTGTATTTAAAGATTTTGCTAGGTCAGGTAAACGATTGAGGTATTTTTTATCTTTAGTGTAAGAATACATTAAAGCAATATCTTTTGCTTGGTGTTGACGTGTAAAATGGCGCAACGGATAATTAGTAACAACCTCTCCTTTTAAGTTTTTAAATGGTGCTTTCCACTTAGCAGATGAAGGATATGATTCCATATAAAGAGTGGCTTTTTCTAAATGTGCAGCTTCTGCTTCAGGATATAGTTTTTTATAGTCATTAAATCTAGAATCAAACTCTTTCCAACTAAAATAATATCTTTCAGAAAATTTTTCTTTAAAGTAAGTGGCTAATTTTTTAAGAGCTATTTCTGTATTACCACTCTTGTAATCTAACTGAATATCTTTTAATTCAGGACTGTATTCAATATCTAATAGATTAATTAATTCCGATTCTGTTAATACATTATCTGTTAGGTCTACTGCTGGTGGTGTATACGTTTTAGAAGGCAAAAAAGTTTGAGAAAATGCAATTGAAGGTAAAGAGATAATAAAACAAAAAATTACAATCTTATTCATAATTTAATTAGTTTTTATTTTTTAGACTTTATAAAAATACGCAAACCTTTAAATATAGTGCTTTATGCTCTATTTGCTATAGCCAGCTTAAGTTTGATTCTCATTAAATTGTTGCTATAACAAGAAAGAACAAAAGAGAGAATTAAGGTTACTATACACGGTGAAGCTTTGTACTTCGACAACACCCGTAATCCTCTCTCTTTTACTACTAAATCACGATCAGTTCTGTGAGACTTTAGATCTCGATTTCAAGTTGTTGTGAAGCCAGTAGATAGTTCTTTCATAAATCATTTTCTTATGAATAAATATAAAGAAACTTTTGGAGTTGACATCAGCAAAGATGTATTTGATGTTTTTGGAAATCTTACGGGCCATAATCAGTACAAAAATGATGAATCAGGATTTGTTAAGTTTCTTAAGGAATTACCTAAAGATTCATTGGTGGTTATGGAAGCTACCGGTTATTATCATTATCGCCTTGCTCAATTTTTGTATACAAGTAAAATTGTAGTTTCTGTAGTAAATCCGTTATCAATTAAACGCTTTATTCAAATGAAATTAGCAAAAGTAAAGACAGATAAGAGCGATGCTAAAGCGATATGTGACTATGCTTTAATCAATGAAGTCCCTATTTACAATGCCCTTACAAATGTACAAAGTGAATGTTTACAGTTGTTTAGATTGTTAGATGTTTATCTAAAACATCGTACAGCAACCAAGAACAAGATACACGGTGAAGAGACTTTGGGGATACCATCAAAGTATGTGTATCGTTCATTGAAACGTAATAAAAAGCATCTAGATAAAGAGGTTTTAGCTATCGAATTGAAGCTTCTATCATTAATCAAACAAGACCAGCAAGAACAACTAACTTTGCTTAGATCTGTTCCTGGAATAGGTCAAAAAACAGCTTTATTTTTAATTGTTATAACCGATGGTTTTTCAAAGTTTGAACACGCAGCACAGTTATGCAGTTACGTTGGAATTACGCCTACTATAAGGGAGTCTGGCAGTAGTGTTAAAGGTAGATCACGGATAAGTAAAGTCGGTAATAGAAAACTGCGCAATCTATTATTTTTATGTTCGTTTAATGCCTGTAAGCATAATAAAGCCTGCCGAGAACTTTATGAGCGCATAGTAAATAAAGGTAAAAGCAAGAAAGTTGCATTAATTGCTGTAGCAAATAAGCTGCTTAAACAATGCTTTGCTATTGCAAAATCAGGAAGACCGTATGATGAAACTTACGTTTCTGTATTGCCAAGATAAATAGAGAATACATAGCATAAAAAAACTCAAAGAATCAAGTTATTGAATCTTTGAGCCTAAACTATTAGTGTCTCAAATTATTGAAGAATTTGTTTGTTTTTTACCTCAGTTCTTTGTTAGGCAACGTTTTTTTTATTCGATTTTGTTTTTTGCAAATTTCATTTCTGCATCAATTCCATTCAAATGTTCTTTAATTGTTTGAGTTATTTTAAAATCAGGGATTACTCCACGACCAAATATTCCTTTTTCAACATCCAAAACAAATTGTAATATTGGAATATGAATTTCAATTTCTGTATTCGGTAATATTAAATCTAGTCCATAGCCACTAGTATTGCCAAAATATCCTCCTCCAACTTCTTCTCCAATAAAAATTGCATTTGTGTGTTCACGCATTAAACTAGAGAATTCAGCAGCTCCAGAATAAGTAGAGCTGCTAGTTAGTATATATACGTTTCCTGAAAATGTCGTTTCTTTAATTGGTTCTTGTTTTTCGATATCTTTTTTTCTTAAAAACCTTCCTTCAGAATTAATTTTATGTTCACTCGTTAAGTCCTTTTCGGTTTCTATCCAATCGTCCTCATAGGTGTAATTTATATATTTTCGAAAATCAAAAATTGAAGCCTCGACATATTTATATTTATTATAGGGTTTATTGGTTAAGAAAGAAAACAAATAATCTTCATTACCTTCAGTTCCACCAGTATTCTTTCTAATATCGATAATAAGATTGTTGACATTAGATTCTATTATTTTATCGAATGAATTAGATATAAAATCTTTAAAGTTTAATTCCTGGTTATATAGATCATCATCATCGAAAGTATTTAAATTTAATATTGATAAATTATTTTCTGTTTTTAAAGATAAATAAGGTTCTCTTTTATTAAATGGCTTTGTGTTCCATGTTTTTCGGCACTCTTCAATAAACTCTTTGTATGAGACTGAGTTAATGTTTATTTTAATTAATTTATTATTCTCGCTATCAGATAATTCTATTTCAAAGGTTTCTGGTTGCTCAATATTTATGGCATAACTCTTAGAAAACAAATCATCATCTAAATCTTTATATTTAGAGTTTTCAATATTTCCATCTGAGAATTTTCTTTTAAATATTTCTTTTGTTATTTGTTTTATTGGTTTGCCATTAATACTTATCAATTTTAACCCCTGAGTTTTATGATTTTTGTAATTATTTAAAATATAGATTTGTTCATTTAATGTTTTTATACAAAAAGGTAAATATTTGCCATTACTTTCTATGGTATCAGTAGTTTTTTCGGATAAAGACGCATTATAATGCCCTTCTTTTGTGTAAGATATTATTGGTGTAATAATATTATAGAACTCAATAGCATTTAAACTGTCTTTAATCTGTTTTCTTTGCTTTTTAGCAATGCTGTCAAATTGTTCTTTTGTTGAATACCAATAAATTCCTTTATGGATGTCTTTTAAAGCCGTAATCATTAAATCGTAATCCTTGATAAGTTCGAGTTTAGAGAATTTTTCGATATTAAGTTCAGCTAATGAATTTTTCGAATTTTTGTTAGTTCTTTTTTCGTTTTGACAGGAAAGTAAAGCCAATAAAAAGAAAAGAGATAAGTAGATTACTTTATTCATTTGGATATTATTTTTCTCCAAATGTAATTTTAAGAGATTGTAACCACTTGTATAATATTGGTTATTTTATTTTTGCAATTATACTTTCTTTATATTTTTTTGGTGAAACCCCTATAAAACGTTTAAAAGTTTTAGAAAAATGAGCCATATCTGTAAAGTTGTATTGATATGCTATTTTGGTAAGTTCTGAACTTGAATTAATCGCTTTTTTGCTAGAAAATATTTTCCTCATTAAAATATAATTCATTGGTGTCATACCTGTTGAAGCCTTAAATTTTTTAGCAAATCCAAATTTGTTTATGTTTGCTATTTTTGATAATTCATTTAGTTGAATTTTATCGTAAATATGATTTTCAATGTAGTTGTTAATTTTACTAAAGCTATCGAAATTTAACCCTGAGTATTCTTTTTCATTTTCTTGAGAGTAAAGTTTCAAGACATTAACGAATTGTGATAGAGTAAACTCAATTACTTTATCATTTTTTGTGTCCAAAGCGTTTTTTAGTTTCAAGAACAATTGGTTAGCTTTTTTACTCTTAATTTGTCGGTTTACAAATTTGATGTTTTCCCCATTCAAAACCGCTTGCATCAATTCATTAGGTATATAGATAGTGTCGAAATTAAGGAGTGATTTGTCCTCAATTACAGGATTAGAATGTATTTCGTAGGGATTGGTAATTGATATACTTCCAGCTTCAGTAAAAAGACTTTGATTTTCAAAATCAATTTGTTCAACTCCTGTGTGGATAAGTGAAATACAAAACGTTTCGTGAAAATGTTTTGGAAAACTAGTTTTTTGGTTTTCAATGCTTATATATTCTAAATTATCATATATCATTCTTGTTTTCTCGGTGCTTCTATCAAATGTTGCCTAACGATTTTGCTATGAACAGTACGGGAGCAAACTAGCGTTTACTTTCCGCCACGCACATAGCGAAATCTTTTGGTTTTGTTTTTACTTTTTTTTCTCGACAAAGCAAAATCCCAAAGATTTTGCGGACTTCATAAAAATACACAAATCCTGCGAATAAGCCCAAGTCCCCGTATTGTTTATAGATTTTGTTGTCATTAGTAGCGACATGCACGAGTAAGCACTAACGATTGCGTTTCCTTATTTTTCCCGTCCGAGTAAAGTCCATTTTCGCAACAATTTCGACTGATTGATGTCCATCTGGGTAAACAAGCTAAAAAGTCCCACAAAGCAACGATTTCGTTCGAGTAAAGTACATCTCCGCAAGCTTGCTCAGGAATCTGATTATTTATTGT
Source organism: Cellulophaga sp. HaHaR_3_176 (assembly GCF_019021925.1). Classification (NCBI taxonomy): domain Bacteria; kingdom Pseudomonadati; phylum Bacteroidota; class Flavobacteriia; order Flavobacteriales; family Flavobacteriaceae; genus Cellulophaga; species Cellulophaga sp. HaHaR_3_176. Next base: position 1,869,579 of record NZ_CP058990.1, on the reverse strand, counting down.
TGTCTTTAATAGCGTCTTCTTTTTTCTTTGCAGCAGTTATTATGAAAAGTCCCGCCATCACGACAAAAAGTCCTAAAAACGTAACAAATAAATAATACATTTCAGTTTTAGCTAGTTGTAATCCAATACCAACTCCCATTATTAGTAAACCAACTACTTGAACTATTATTCCTTTTTTTTTCATTTTATTATTTTTTTGAGCTATTAATGACAACGGTTTAGCTATGAACAGTACGGGAGCAAACTGGCGTTTGCTTTCCGCCACGCACATAGCGAAATCTTTGTGTTTTGTTTTTTCTTTTTTATGTCAAAGCGAAATCCCAAAGATTTCGCGACCTTATAAAAATACACAAACCTTTCGTTTAAGCCCGAAGCCCGTATTGTTTATAGGTTGTGTTGTAAGCAGTTTTACTCGCACAATTCACATACAAAATTTGGCGTTAGTTGTTCCGTTTTCTTTATTAAATTAATGGTCACTTTAAAATATGCGTTGTATTTTTCAAAATCTTCTTCAACATCAATTATAGCAATCTGGACGAGATATTTGCCCTTTTCAATAGGGTTTGAAAATTTTATGGGCCAACATTTCTCATTTTTGTAATTACCATCTTTACTACATATCATTGTGAAATCTGTATGCGATAATATTAATAACTCGTCAATTTCTGATAATTCTATTGATTGCTCAATAACCTTGTCAAATTTAGTAACGTCAATATGTTTTTCTAATAAGAAATTTACTAATAAATTATCTCCACCAGAATTTGTTATTGCGATTATTGAATTGTCCATCATTAATGGATTAATTCCATCTGGAAAATCATATTCAAATTCCTCGTTTTCATATTTCCTTTTTAAAGAATTTGAGGACGCAATTATTAACACTCCTTCGGTTGTTAATTTGAAATTATCTACCATTTTTTAAATGTCACGTCCTAAAATACGGCTACAGATTAATATTAGTTTTAAGCGGCATATTGATGCACGTAATTAGGTGTTTTATAATCTAAAGATAAATGCAATCTTTTAGAGTTGTATAATTTGATTGCATTTTTGGCTGCTTTTTTCGCATGTATCACGCTGGTAAAGGTTTGGTCAAGATAGAATTCATCTTTTAGAATACCGTTTACCCTTTCTGCTAGGGCATTTTCATAGCAATGGTTTTCTTCAGTCATACTGATTTTAATTTTCTTTCTTTTCAATATTTGAGTATAGACATTACTGCAATATTGAATACCTCTGTCCGAGTGATGAATAAGTTGGTCAATATTCTTGGCATTGTAAATAGCCTTATTTAAAGCTCTGACACACCCTTTTAGTTCTAGGCTATCACTTAGGTCATATCCAACGATTTTACGTGAGTACATATCTGTAATCAATGCTAGGTAACAGAATCCTTTAATGGTTCTGATGTAGGTTATATCGGAAGCCCAGACTTGATTAGGTCTATTGATTTTCAAGTCTTTTATAATATTACCATACTTATAAAACCTATGATATGAATTTGTGGTTCTAGAAGAATATTTTTTTCTTCTAACGAGTAATCGATTTTCTCTTAGGATACGGAATAGCTGGTCTCTACCTACTTTAAGGTCGTACTTTTGAAACTCATTTTTTAATGATCTCATGAGTTTTCTGGTACCTTCTCGAGGTAGTGTTCTTCTACTTTCCCGAACAAGTTGGATTACATCTTGTTCTATCTGTTTTTTGATAACAAAACGTTTTTGGAATTTGTAATAGGCATCTCTTTTCAGATCAAAGGCATTACAGATAGTACAAATTGAATAGAGCCTTTCATTACGGTTTATCGGTGCTACTTTCATTAGGGCTTTATGTTTAAGTTTTTTTTTAATTCTTCAACATCTCTATAGCCTAGGTTCTCGGCCGCTACCTCGAGATAGCTATCGGTCACCAGTTTGTCCAGGTCCTTTTTAATAAGAAGGTCCTTAAGTTGTTTGAGCTCTTTTTGAAGGGCTTTGATACGGGAAAGTTCATCGTCTGTTTGCACGGTTACACGGGTATTCATTAAATCTTTACGATCATACTTTTTGATCCATACGTTTATAGTACTGGATTGAATACCGTAAGTTAATGCAATTTGTCTTTTGGAATGGTTTCCTTTGGTAAGTTCTGCCAAGACTTTGAGCTTAAAGCTCTCACTATAGCGTTTTACATATCCATCATTTTTATACATATACTTGAAGTGTTTTGTATACATATTTCAGGACGGGTCAATATTGTGGCTAACGGTTCGGCTATGCTTAGTGCGGGGCGGAAATCCAGCGGATTTCCTGTCTCGCGCTAAGCAAAATTTTTGGGTTTCGCTTTTTCTTTTTTTGTTCAAAGCTAAATCCATAAGATTTAGCGACATTATAAATATACACAGACCTTTCGATTATGCCCTAAAGTCCGCATTACGTTTAGGTTTTGTTGTCATCTGGCTTTTTTCAGAAGTCTAATGTAGAGAAGAAATTATCTATAAATTCCCAAGTCATATTTTCTTTACCATTCATTCCCATTTCTCCATTTTTATCCGTGCAAATTAGGCGTATTACAATCTCTTTCATTTTATTTTCGCCGTTCAAGTCGTAATCAATGTTTATAGTTATTTCTGAAGCATGAGCACCTTTGTCTGAAATTGATTTTACTTGAAAAGAATTCAGTTTCTTATTCTCTAAATCCCTTCTAACTTTACCTGCTTCAACACCAATATTTATCTCTTTGTCACTAATTCGATGAATCAGTTGAGCTATTCTACCATAATTTTTCTTTTTCCAAGATTCTATAATTTCCAATGCAGTTTTTTCTGGACTGAATTCTTTGAAGTCTGCTAGTTCAATACTGATTTCTTCTCTCGGTTTCCAATTTTCCAGTTCTTTCCATTTCGTATCACTTTGAACTTTCCACTCCTGATATTCAGTAATTACTTTTCTTATTTCGTTCCAACTTTCACTTATAGATGTTGGCTCTATAGGCAGGATTGGTGGATTTTCTTTTTCTTCTTTAAGCGCTCTAGCCCAATCATTAATTGCAAATAGAGTGGACCAGCACTTTCCAACTACATGTTTGTTATCAAATTTTAAATCTCTACCGTGTAGAATTCCATTTCTGTATGGTAAGAATATCTCTTCTGTATTAGTCTTTTTTCTTGGTGCGTTGAAAATTTCCTTAATTGCTGACAGTCCGCTGCTGTGCGATGCTATACTGTCCCAGGCTTTTAATTCTGTGTTTTCCGAAAAAAAACCTTTGCTTTTACTTATGTCATTAACTGCTCCATCAATAATGGTCAATAATAATGGGACACAAGATTTAAATCTTTCTTCAAGTGTGTCTTTGTACGCTTGCTCTATTAATTCAAAACGAATTGAGAAAGCAGGCAAGACTCTAAATCTATGTTGAAGCCATTTTATTTCGGTAGACGTAAAGTGTTCGGCTAAAATTATTTCTGCGTTTTCTTTTTGACCACTTTCTGCTAAATCAACAGCTTTTTCTATTAATGTAGAATTCATTGACTCGTGTGCAATCCACCCAATTTTGGCAAATTGAGAGTTAAATCTATCAGGTAGTGAAATTATATTTTCAACATCTTTTAAGTTGGGAAGTTTAGAAAAAGCGTCATTTAGTCCCTTGTCTTTTATTCCGAGAAAGTTTAAAGCCTTTATGACTTTTCCAACCGTATGCGCTCCTTTAAAATTATCGTGAGTTTTTTTATAAGATGGTAAATCAGCTATTTTTTTCTCCTTACTCATTTATTTTTTAGCTTGATGACAACGTTAAGTATAAGAAATCGTAGGGCAGTTAATAAGCACTTTCGTTTCAGTTTATAACTTAGCTAAATATAAATATTTTGCTTTTATTTTTTGTTCTATAAATGCCAAATTTTATATTTAGCGACTTTTTAAATAATTACATAACTTTGGAGTTAACACAAAAGCCTTATGTTTTTTATACCCTGTTGTAGCCAGTTTTTTAGTTTACTTTCATTTCCGGTATATTCTGCTTTTTTCAAGTTCATTTATCTCGTTTAAAAATCTTGTCTCTCCAAGTTTGGAATTTAGTCCAACTTTCGTTTGAGACGTTATTTAATTCCATAAAATCTCCAGTTGAGCAATCCAAAGATTCCCATTTAAATTCTTGCATAATACTCTGAATTATTTTTATCGGGTTCCCACCTCCTCGAATATGTAGCATTATTGAGTCGACATCTTCATTATTTCCAATGTTAAATTCAATCGAAAATCCATCTCCTTCCATAATTCCCCAACTCTCATCTGAAAAATCCAGATTTGGTAAAATATTGGTAAGCTGTGAGATTAATTCTATTCTCTTACCTAAAGTAGGTGGTAGATAATCTTTATCGTTCGTGTCAAATTTTTCCTTTAATAAAACTATATCCCAACTCACAATATTTATTTTTTTTAATTGGCTACAACGTACGGATAACCGTACAATTACGGTTATTTCTGTTTTATCTGTACTACTAATCTAAGGGATTTTTAATTGTCTTAAAAGTTTTTGTAGCTACGTATGTGTAAATTTCTGTAGTTTTACTAGAACCATGCCCTAAAAGTACTTGTATTTGACGTAAATCTGTGCCAGTCTCTAATAAATGAGTAGCGAAACTATGGCGTAATATATGAGGAGATACATTACTGTTAATTCTAGCTTTTAAAGCTGCATTCTTTACTATTCTCAATACACTTTCAGAACTATACTTATTTCCTTTGGCACCTTCAAATAAATAATCTTTAGGTTTCCATTCTTTGTAATAAATTCTCAAATCTTTTAAAGCATTTTCAGAAAGTATCGTATACCTATCTTTTTTACCTTTAGCATTTTCGACTCTAATAAGCATACGTTTGCTATCAATATCGTTTATTTTTAAATTTAAAAGTTCGCTATTGCGTAAACCAGATCCGTATAATAATTTAATAATACTCTTATGTTTTATATTATTAGTACAATTAATCATCTCAAGTATTTCTTCTTTAGAAATTACTTTTGGTAACTTATATTCCCTTCTAGGTCGTTCTACTTCATAAAACCGATTAGGCATTCCTAAAACTATTTCATAGTAGAATTTTATGGCATTAATTGCTTGATTAATATATGAATTAGACATTTTTTTATGAATAAGTATTTGCAAAAAAGCTCTAATATCTCTTTCATCTAATGCATGTAAGTCTTTGTTTTTATAATGATTAATAAACATTTCAAAAAAGTTGACATAGATGCGAACCGTATTGTTAGCATATCTTTTTAGTTCTAATTTTAATAAATATTCTTCAGGGCATATTCTATAACCCATAACTTTAGGCCTATTTCTAAACCAATTTACATCAACATCATCATTATTTGTATGTAAGGGTTTATTCGTGAAAAATTTATTATAATTAATCCATATCACACCACTAAAGACATTAGATATTTCTTTTAAATTTTCATTAGTATTAGGGGTGTAAACCATATTGTAAGTTTCACTCCATTTAGGGTTTGATAAACTTTTTATAAGTGCCTGAATTACCTTATCAGGTTTAAATTTTATACCAATCATCTTGCAATCTTTGATCATGAGATGATATAAGGTTATAGATTTTAGTGGGTTCATGTAACAATAATAACTAGAAATTGATTTATAAAATGTATATTAAGCGGTTAATATACGTTTAGTAATGAGTGTTCCAAAAACATGCCCTGTTTGTGATTCTTTAATAAAAGGACGATCTGATAAAAAATATTGTTCACCACAATGTAAATCTATTAACCAGTATGAAAACCGACAAAATAAAGAAGCTTTTTATTTAAAGGTTGATAAGCAATTGAAAACCAATAGAAAACTTTTAAAACAATTTAATAAAAGTGGAAAATCTATTGTAAGAACAGAAGCTTTAAAAATATTAGGTTTTAATCCGAATTTCTTCACTCATTTCTGGAAAAATCAGCAAAACGATGTTTATTTTTTTGTGTATGAATACGGATTTTTAAAACGTAAGGAAAATGGGGTAAGTAAATATGTATTGGTTACATGGCAACCTTATATGAATAAGAGATCTTAAATTAAACAGGGTTGTTTTAAAATCGTAAACAGAATAATAATCATTTCGATAACGACAATAAATTCTTTTTTTGATACCTAATTTCAATGCAAATTAAAACGAAAAAGATATGCCATTTATAACAAATAAAGTAGCAAAAGAAAATGTTGATATATTTTATGAAGATTACGGAGAAGGGCAACCAGTATTATTAATACATGGTTGGCCACTTAGTAGAAAATCATGGGAACAACAGGTTTGGAAAATAGTAGAGTCTGGTTACAGATGTATTTCGTACGATAGAAGAGGTTTTGGAACGTCTTCATCACCTTGGAACGGGTATGATTATTCTGCCTTAGCAAGTGATTTAAATGCGCTAATTGATGGTTTAAAATTAAAAGATGTTGTACTCGTAGGCTTCTCTATGGGTGGAGGTGAAGTAGTACGTTATTTAACGGATTATGGGGCTGATAAAATAGCAAAAGCAGCATTAATTAGTTCTATTATACCTTTAGTGAAAAAGCAAGACGATAACACAGATGGTGTGCCAGAATCAGCATTAGAAGGTATTATTGATGCTTTGCAAAATGATAGGGTAGGGTTTTTAAAAGAATTTAGTAAAGGTTTTTATAATTACGATGATAATAAAAGTAAAGTAAGCCAAGCGCAACTAGATTATGATTTTAATATAGCCTCTTTTGCATCGCCACGGGCAACGATACAAACAGCGCTCTCTTGGATGCATACAGATTTTAGAGAGGAGTTAAAAAATGTAGATGTGCCTACACTTATTATACATGGTGATGCCGATAATACGGTACCTATAAAAACATCAGCTGAGCAAGCAGCTAAAGGAATTAAAAATAACACATATAAGATTATTAAAGGTGCCCCCCATGGGTTAAATGTTACACACCCTAATGAGCTTAACGAACATTTAATTAACTTTCTTAAAAGTTAAAAAAGCATATAAAAAAAGCCAGTTACATATAACTGGCTTTTTTATTTTAATCTCTTGAATTTCTATTTCTATTTCGGTTATTACCGCTTTTATTAGAACTTTTTGATCTACTATTATTTCTAGATCTATTTTGTTGCCCTGGTCTTTGTGGCCTAGAGTCATTATCTGGCTCTTTAGGTCTACTACCATCATCTAAAAAGGGATGGTCTTCAACAACTGGGATTGTTTGCTTTATTAATTTTTGAATATCTTTTAAATAAGGTCTTTCTTCTCTATCACAAAAAGATAATGCAACACCACTAGCATCTGCACGGCCTGTTCTACCAATACGGTGAACATAAGTTTCTGGTACATTTGGTAAATCGTAATTTACAACTAACGATAGTGCATCAATATCAATACCACGAGCAGCAATATCTGTTGCTACTAAAACCGTTAATTTACCATCTTTAAAATCTTTCAACGCATTTTGTCGTGCTGTTTGAGATTTATTTCCGTGTATAGCAGCTGCACTTATTTCAGCTTTGTCAAGTAGTTTTACTATTTTGTTAGCGCCATGCTTAGTTCTTGAAAAAACAAGTACTGCTTTGGCTTCTTTTTCTGCTATTAAATGAATTAACAATTTAGCTTTATCACCTTTAGGTACAAAATAAATTGCTTGTTCTACTTTTTCAGCCGTAGCTTGTTGTGGTTTAATTGTAACTTGTTCAAACTCACCTAAAATTTTCTGAGAAAGCTCAACTATAGTTTTTGGCATTGTTGCCGAAAAGAAAAGTGATTGTCTTTTTGTAGGTAATTTTGCAATGATTTTTTTTACATCATGAATGAAACCCATGTCTAGCATTTGGTCAGCTTCATCTAAAACCACATGCTCTAAATCGCGTAACGATATAAAACCTTGATTCATTAAATCTAATAATCGACCAGGTGTGGCAATTAAAACTTCAACACCTTTACGTAGTGCATCAGTTTGTTTGCCTTGTTTAACGCCTCCAAAAATCACAGTGTTTTTTATACCTGTAAATTTACCATAGGCTGTAAAGCTCTCGCCAATTTGTATAGCAAGTTCACGCGTAGGTGTTACTACTAAGGCTTTTATTTTGCGTTTACCAAGTCCGCTATTGTTTGTATATAAATGATGTAGTATCGGAATACCAAATGCTGCAGTTTTTCCAGTTCCGGTTTGTGCAACACCTAAAAGGTCTTTACCTTTTAGTAATATTGGAATAGATTGTTCTTGTATTGGGGTCGGATTTTCGTAACCCTCTAGCGATAATGCTTTTAATATAGGTTCTGCTATTCCTAATTCTTTAAATGTCATGTATTTTTATAATAAGCAGCAAAGGTAGCCTAATAGATTGGATATATAAGAATTACAGGTTATTGTGATGATTTTTTGGCTCAAAAGATCATTTTGAGAATATTTTTTGGTGCAAATGGATCTTTTTAGGTGCTTTTACTAAACTAAAGTCAGAAAATGAATCAGGAACTCAGTTTTTTAAAAACAAATTACTCATGTGTTTTTGTAGAATCAGATACTAAACGATTTATTTCCTTTAGTTCACTATCCGTTATATGGCGCCATTTACCAACTTCTACATCTAATTCAATATTCATAATACGTACACGTTGTAAACGCTTAACTCGATATTCTAAATGCTCACACATTCTACGAATTTGGCGATTTAAACCTTGTGTTAGTATAATGCTAAAGGTATAATTATCTACTCGTTGTACCTTACAAGGTCTTGTAACAGTATCTAAAATGGGCACACCGCTACTCATTTTTCTTAAAAAATCAGAATTTATAGGTTTGTTTACCGATACAATATATTCTTTTTCGTGATTGTTACGAGCTCTAAGTATTTTGTTTACAATATCGCCATCATCAGTTAAAAAAATTAAACCTTCACTAGGCTTATCTAATCTTCCGATAGGGAAAATACGTTTTGGGTAATTGATAAAATCAATGATGTTGTCTTTTTCGACACCAGTATCTGTAGTACAAACAATGCCAACAGGTTTATTAAAAGCTAAGTAAGTATTTTTTTCTTTTGGTTTCCTAATTAAATCACCATCAACACGAACCTCGTCAGCTAAAGTAATTTTAGTACCCATTTCTGGTACCTTACCATTAATGGTAACTCTACCTTGATCAATAAGTTTATCAGCCGCTCTACGCGAGCAATAACCAACTTCACTTAAATATTTATTAATTCGGGTAGGTTGTTTGTTTTCCATTTATTTTATCTAAAACGCAAAATTACGTGATTAGTTGGGTATTCGCTAATTGATTTTCATCAATAATAAAGCCGCATACATAAAAATTATAGTAACACTTAAATAGTTTAATTAGCTATTTATTTATAGTGTTTGTTTGAGCGCACTTTTCATATGCATTCTATCTACCGAAAATACTTTAGAACTCTCATCTAAATAATTAATTAAGAGTATATTTTTTTTGATTAATTCAGGTTTATTAAATGTGCTAGCTTGATCACTTTTTTTTATCACTTGAAATAATAATAGAATTAATTTATCAACATGAACTTCGTTTATCTGGTGCATTTTAATTAGCAAATCATTATTAGAGAGTTCTGAAATATCGTTCAAAGATAAATTGAATTCAACCTTTAAAACATCATCGATTTGATTTACTACAGCATCAATTTTTTCGGGTTCTATATCAATCACGCTAGTTATAAGTTCTTTTATTAACAGGGTTAATCTTTGTATTTCTCGTAGTATTAAATCTTTTTTTTCAATCATTATATTCAATTTATAATAATCTAAACAATTAGTAGGTCTTATTTAAAAATAGAAGGGGCAAAGCAGTTATTTATTTATTATTTTTTTGCGATGCGTAAGGCCCCATTCTCTAATAGTTTCTATGACATTGTCTAAAGATTTTCCATAATCTGTAAGGCTATATTCTACAGTAATAGGGGAGGTATCAAACACATCTCTATTAATTAAACCATTTATTTCTAAATCTTTAAGTTCTTTAGATAGCATTCTTGGAGTAATACCTTCGATCTGGCGTTCTAATTCTTTAAATCGATGTTTTTTAAATGATAAAGCAGTCATAATTGGCAACCGCCATTTTCCACCAATCAAATCAATAACATCTCTTACAGGCAAAATAAAAGTTTTACATTCTGTAGGCGTGTAATTTGTAGTTTGATTTTTATTGGTTTTCATTTTTAATTATTTTCAATTTTATTGCTATACTCAAGTATACTGGTATACTTGAGTATAGCAGTATACTTTGTATACCAAATGTATATTACTTTTGTAAATAATAAAAATCAGACAGATTCTATTTAAATTTAAGATATAAATAATGACAAAAACATTAATAGTAAGTTATACGCCACGCGTTGGTTCTAACACCAAACAACTTGTAGATTATTTTATTGATACTACTAAAGATAAAACAGAGATAACAGTATTAGATTTAACAAAAAATGCTCCTGATTTATTATTGGAAGAAAAACTAAATTTATACGTTAAGCGTAATTTTGGAGGAGTTGTGTTAACTGAAGAAGAGCAGCAAGTAATGTTTAAAAATGATAAAATGGTAAATCAAGTTTTAGAAGCTGATTTTATTGTTTTAGCAAGTCCAATATTTAATATGTCTGTGCCAGCAACAGTTAAAGCTTGGGTAGATGTTGTAATACAAGCAGGTATAACTTTTACACAGACTGAAATGGGACCTAAAGGTTTATGCGAAAATAAACAAGCTTTAGTTTTAATGACTAGTGGGAGTGATTTTAATATAGAGCCCTTAAAAAGTGTAAACTTTGCAACACCATTGGTAAATGCTTGTTTTGGACTTATGGGAATACCAGCTACAAATATTACAGCTTTTGGTTTACAACAATACCCAGATAAAATAGAAGAGATGTTAGCGTCGTCTAAAAAAGAAATAGATTTTTTAAGTAAAAAATGGTTTTAATTTTATCTTGAAAAATATAGAATAAATAGCGTGTAGGTTTTGATAAAATAGATTCTAAACGTACACATTGTTCTTTATTCATATTTATGAATTAAGCCAAAATCAAAAGGAGTCCATAAACAAGATTTTAAACCACTTTTTTTAAAGCCTATATTAACCCAACTATTACAAGTTTTTAAACAAGAGTAGCTTCCTTTCGATTTATAAAAATTATCTACTGACGAGTAACCTTGATCTTTTAATATAATTTTAGCTCCATTTTTATCTGTCTTAAAGGTATTTAGTATGTAAGTATTTAATAGTTGTAACTCAGCCTCACTAACCTTTATTTCTATCCAATTTGCACTTTTTTGTTGGTATGGCGTAACGTGCATTAGTGTTGTACTTTTTAAAAACATTGCACTAAAGGCATTATTAAAAGTTAAATCTCCCCAGGTTGGAGTGTTTACATAAAAATTCTCGTCACCCCAACCAAATGATATGTAATTATCTGCCGTACTATGTTTTAAATCTGCTAGTACTAAAGTACTTACATTTTCTTTTGGCAGAGCAATATCTAAATGTACCCCGTTTGTATGTAGATAAATAGTTTTGTTAGAAACTACATCAGTTACTTTTCTATTCATTGTTATTGAGGTACTTATTAATGCTATAATTAAATAGCTAATTGGTATGAGAAGTACGTATAGTAACCACTTCAATATTTTTTTTGTTACTCTCATTTATTTGGTTGAATTAAAATGAATTTGTTTTATCAGAAGGGGTGTGAATTTTTTATTTAGGCATTGAATTTTTGTTTTTTAAATAATTTTCTCACCTATAATTCCGACTGTAAAACCAAGTGTTGCACCTAATGATGTTAAATAGTTTTTGTCTAATTTACTTGCGGGTATAATATCCTGAATTAGTAAATACAAAATACCTCCGCTTGCAAATGTCATTAAATGGGCTGTTAAATTAGGTGAGTCAGCTAAAAGAAAATGACCTATTAAAGCAGCTATAATTCCGAAAAAACTTAATGCAAAAAATATGACAAGTGTTTTTTTAGCAGAAAAACCACTCTCCACTAAATCTCTATAAGAATTGAATGCTTCTGGCAAATTTTGTAAGCCAATAAATATAGCTAACAATGTGGCCATACTTTGGTCTAAAGCAAATACAGCACCCAGTGCAATCGATTCTGGTACAAAATCCATTATCATGGCTAAAAGAGTCGCTATCTGACCTCCTTTTTTTGCCAAATACCGGTCTAGTAACATAAAAAGTATGGCTCCAAACAAAAAAGAGAGAACCATAGGTAGCAAAGTTAATTGCTCCATGCCTTTAGGTATTAAAACTAAGGCTAAAGCTGATAAAATAATACCTGCACCAAACGACATAAGTGTATGGGTAATTTCATATTTTACAGGGCTTTCTTTTATATGATGATTAAAATAATTAGCTAATAACCCACCAATAAAAACTGTAATACCTGCAAATGCAGAAAATAAAATTATTGATGTTAACATGCGTTTAGGCTTATGATAGTGAAAATTAATTATTAGAATTTACACATTTTATCTTAATTGCAGATGAATATGATCATCGTGCCTTACAGCTCTACATCCATGATATCGTATTCTATCATCATTTAAATTCATTCTGTTTTTTAAATGAGGTTCAATAAATAGTTTTCCTAATGTTTGATTTTTTAAAATAGCCTGTATCAATTTTTTTGTTCCCTTTTCAGAAAAAACTAAACTATCATTAATACTACCTAAAGTTAAATACTTAGGATAATCATATTGAAAATATCCATTTTTTAAGCATTTTTCAATTTGATTAAACTCACCCGAATTTGGGCTTTCAAATACACCATAGCCGCTGGTGGCCTTTTGTTTGTTTGATACTGTTCCGTTTTCTGTTTCGTAAATTAAACTTATATCAATTTTTTTACCATCATTATGGCTTAAGTGAGGTAGTAAAGGAAATTTATTTATAAACGGGAAATTAGCATCTAAATAATGAATTTCGATAGTAGTTTTGGCTAATTTTTTTTCAGTATCGCTTAATAATTCATTCAGTTTTGGTTGCACATAGTTTCTGTTTAATAAAACAGTCATGTAATTTGTAGGGTTAATTTTTATAGAGTTTTTTATTTTTTCACGACCAAAAATAGGAGCGATTAATGGGACTATTATTAGTGTTGATACTAGATAAAAAATAATAAAAATAAATAATGTTTTTAATTTTAGCTTTGTATTTATTTTTTTTGAAAGTATTAAACTTATGAAATAGACTATACCTCCAATTTGAGTTAGTACAGTTAATACTAAAAAAAGTAAAATGTTAAATACAAACTTTAAAAATTTAATCATTTTTAGTACGCTTTAAAAATATTGTTGTTTGTTTTTAACGTCTATTTGTTTTAATAAACGAAGATTTCGGTTTGTTTTTATTAAGCATAAACGCAATTAAAACACCAGCTATAGCACCAAAAAGGTGGCCTTCCCATGATATGTAACTTTCTAATGATGGAAGTATACCCCAAATTAAACCCCAATAGGCTAGCGCAACAGCAATAGAGACTAGTACAGGAACGAACTTTTTCTCTAAAAACCCATTTACAACTAAAAAAGCAACAAGGCCATATATAAGTCCACTAGCTCCAATATGATTTCCATTTCTTGCAAATACCCAAACAAGTATTCCACCCACTATAATGGTAAACAAGATTACAGATACCGATTTTTTAGGATAAAAATAATTAAGTACAGTAAGTAATATAATTAACGGCGCTGTATTTGAAATTAAATGCGAAATACCACCATGTAAAAAAGGAGATGTAATGATACCAATAAGTCCGTTTACACTACGGGGTATAATACCATAATTAGCAATGGGCGTAAAAAGGCTAATTCCATAAACAATGTAAATAAAGACTACAAATGTGATACTGTTTTTAATCGGAATCATAATTCAAAACTTTTTCCGCAATGCGGACAGTCACACTCTTTCTTTTTCTTTTTAGTTTGAATTCTACTGATAAAGGCAGAACTAATTATACCCGTAGGAAGCGCTACAAAACCAATACCTATTAAAGCAATTACACCACTCAGTAATTTACCTAAACCTGTAACAGGGTAAACGTCTCCATACCCAACAGTAGTTAATGTGGCTATCGACCACCAAAAGGCATCTCCAATATTTGAAAATTGCTCTGGTTGATCATCATGCTCTATATAAAACATTAATGTAGATGATAAAATCATCAACACAAAAGTTACAAAAATTGTAATGGTTAATTCTGCTTTTGTTTCTTTAAAAATGTATTTAATCGTTTTCAAAGAGTTTGAATATCTACCAAGTTTAAAAATTCTAAGTAGCCTAAATAAACGAAGAATTCGAATAACCCTTAAATCAAAAGGAAAAATAAAGGGTAAATAAAAGGGGAGAATAGCTAATAAATCAATAATTCCGCTAGTAGAAAAGGCAAAATTAAGCCGTTCTCTTTTATTTTCTTTTGTTTTGTCAGAAATCCAAATTCGTATAAAATATTCAACAGTAAAAACGATAACAGAAAACAGTTCAAAAAAATAAAAAGCAAGATTAAACTTAGTCCTCAATTCATCATACGATTCAAGTATTAAAGCTAGTATATTTAGTACAATAAGCGTATAAATGAATTTGATGAAATACTTGTTGTAATTAATAAAATCACTTACTTTTTTTTTCATTTTATTCAATGTTTTACGTAAAACGCATTATTTAAAAGTGCTTTACACTTCTTTATCATCTATTTTATTAATAAACGATATTAGTTTTTCTTCGTTGCAACTACTTAATTCAATATAACTTTTATTGCTTTCAGGAAATGTGTGAATTGCTAAATGGCTTTCCGCCAACAGCCAAAAACAAGTATACCCTTGCACAGGAAAATGGTGCTCATTAAAAAGGATGATTGTGAAACCGGCATCCTTTAATAATTTGCTATATACTTTTTTTAACTCATCAGGGTCTGTACAGGTAGACCAAAAGTTATGGTTGTATATATTTGCTTCGGTATGTTTATAATTTGTATTCATATTTAGTATAAATCCCAATTACCATCTAAATAATACTGATATAAAACAGGGTTGTGTACTTTATTAACTTCAATACTATCATTTAATTTGAAAAAATCTTTACCAAATGATGTTATCAATTGCATAGCTTCATTATTTATCCAATTCGTTTGAACATTTTCGAATTTAATTTTTTGAACTTTTTGTTTTAATTGATCAGAATTTATAGTGGTATTTTTTGTTCCAAGAACCCATCCCCATTCTCCCATAGAAATTACTTGGTTGTGTAATTTTATAGTTGTGAAACCAGCAGATTTAATTGTTTCATCAATACAACTAAAGGCCTTTGTAGCAAAATAAGGGCTACCTGCTTGTGTAATAATTAAACCATTCGGTCTAAGCTTTCTGTTACAAAGCGAATAAAACTCATGAGAGTATAACCTACCTAGTTCTATATTTCTAGGGTCAGGCAAATCAGCAATTATAACATCGTAAAAAGCAGTGACATTTTGCTCTAAATGTATGTATGCATCTTTATTGTAAATCTGAAGTTTTTCACTATTCATGCTTCCCTGGTTGATATTTATTAACACAGGGTGATTGGTTCCTAAATCTGTCATTTTCGGATCTAAATCTACCATATCAATTTTTTCGACACTTGGGTATTTTAAAATTTCTCTGACAGCACAACCATCGCCACCACCAAGTATTAATATACGTTGCGGATTTGGATGTAATTGCATGATTGGGTGAACCAAAGGCTCATGATACATTTTTTCATCAATAGAACAAAATTGTAAGTTTCCGTTTAAATACAACCAATGTTCATCTTTCCATTCGGTTAAAACGATATTTTGGTATTTAGTTTGTTCAGAATAGACAATTTTATCTTTATATTTTTTTTGCTCTCCCCATTGTATAATAGGCTCTGTAAAAGCGATCCCCGTAATTAAAACACCAAATACAATGGTTAAAACTGCTTTTAATTGTAATGTTTGCCGCTTTTTAATTTTGTCTTTAAAACGATAAAAAACAATCAGGGCTACTAGAAAGTTAATAATTCCGAGTACAAATGGGGTATAAGATAAGCCTAAAATTGGCAAGCCTATAAAAGCAAAAAACACACCTCCGATAAGGCTTCCATAATAGTCTTTTTCTAATATAGATGAAATGTTGCTTTTTAGATCTTCGTATTCTTTATTAATTCTTACGACTAACGGAATTTCTAGGCCAATTAATAATCCGATTAGCATACATAAAGAATAAATTACAATGCCGTAATATTCACTTACAGAAGCAAGGGTATATACCAATACAGACGAAAAAGCGACTATCAATGATAGTGAAGCTTCTAGAATTAAAAAATTCTGAATTAAATTCTTAGTAATTAGCTTACTTAATCGACTACCTAACCCCATGCAGAATAACATTAGAGATACAATCATTGTCCATTGAAAAATTGAATTTCCAATAAAATAGGTAGCTAATGTAGATAAGGTATATTCAGCTACAATTCCTGCAAAACCTGTTGCAAAAATGGCTGCTTTTAATATGAAAGAGTTTTTTTTTAGATACTCCATGTAATTAATATAGCAGAAGCAACATAAGCAAAGGCTTCAATTAACCCTGCACCGACATTTGGTTTTTCTTGGTTGATAATTTCATCTGTAAGTTTTCTTCCTGGCAATAAAATTTTATCAGTAAACATACGCATTATAGGAAGTAGAATACACCCTAATACTGTTTGTAATGAAATATCAATTAATGTTGTTGTCCAATCTACAAAAGGATCTAAAATAGCATTCATGGTAATAATACCGATAGCTAATATTGCACCAGAAAAACTAACTCCAGCAGCAACATTGTCTTTTTCTACTTCGTCATGAATGCTATAACCCATCCAAGCGATAAATATCTTAGAAGCAATAATTAAAACAACATTACCAATAATCCAATACATGAAAAATGTAGAAAGTCCTTCTATTAATGTTTCAGATTCACCAACTAACGCACCATATAAAATAAGACCGTTAGCGATGTATATAGCCGCTTCAATAACTCCTGAACCTTCATTTTTATCAGTAATTATTTCTTTTTTTAAATCGAACTTATTCAGAATTACTTTATTACTAACCCAAGCAGCTAATAATAATAGTAAAATAGCAAAAATTCCGTAAATAAAAATATGTTGAATATCTGTAATAAAGTCAAAACTCTCACCAACAATAGCGCCACCAATAGCGATAATTAAAGCAGCAAAATAACCTACATAAGAAATGATAAAAGCGAAGTTATCTTTTTCAACCAGTTCTTCTTGAATATTAATACTTGGGTGTAAAAGTTTGTAAGCTAATTTTCCAATAATAAAAATGATAAACCCACTTAAGATGTACCCCAATGAATGTGATAAATCTAAAATATCTACGTATTTGTCCATGTTTTTTCTAGCGTTTTATTACCTATTATTTTCCGAAACCTCCGCTTCGAGAGCGAGAAGAACTTGAATTACTATACCTGTTTGTATTTCTTGAAGTTTGGCTTGAACCTTTGTAACTTTTACTTGAGCTGTAGCCTTTTGATTTTAAAGCTGAAGAGCTTCTCGTTACATTAGTTCTAACCTTATCTTTAAATGTTTTAGGTTTCGAATTCCAGCTTGAGTTTGCATTTTTATATGTAGAAGTACCAAAATTTTTATTTCTACCGTAATAGCTACTTCTTCCGTAATGATTGGTTCTATAGTAATCATAATCGTTTCTGTAGTATCTATGGCTAGAACCATAAAAAAGTGAACTCATAAAGTGATATTGGCCATAAAAAGCCCAGAAAGAGCTACCATTGCTTTGTGTTTGCCAACGGCCATATTTTTCGTTACCTACATAATTGCTATAACCTGCAGGCGTAGATTGTTTATCTAAAACCCCTTCTTTTTTAGATAATATAGTCATGCCTAAATCTTCCTGATAATCTTCAAAAGTAATGGCAGAAACTTCTTGCCATTCTGTTGTTTTTATATCAAAATCATCTTCAACAGTTTCTGTAGTGTTTTTAGCTTTTTCAACAATGATTTTATATTTGTGAAAATATTTATCAGTATCTTCTTTGTAGTCCATATCAGCAAGAATTACACTGTAATTCTGTGTGTCAATATGTGTTGTGATAATAGTGTCTAAAGGAGATTTGAGGTATTTTTTACGCTCTTCTCCACATGATACAATTAGCAGAAGCATACTTGTAAAAAGTATAGTTTTAAATAGTTTCATTGTAGTTGGTTTAAAATCAAATTTAACGTTTAATATTTATCTGCGACAGGTAAAATGTTAGAAATCTCAATTTCTTTAATAATAATACCCTTACTTACTTCAAATTCTTCGTTGTCATATTGTTCAATAGAAAGTATTTTTTCTTCCTCTTCATCTAAATAATTATAGGCTACTAATTCTTCCCAATTAGCAGCGTCAATTTCTTTAGAATAACCAGGTGATTTCTCGTCTAAATAATACGTAACACCTTTATAATTTATTTTTTTCGGAGGTTTCTGGTTAGACTCCATGTAGTCACATACATCTTCGCCAAGTTTTCTTAATTTTACTTTTTCAGATAAAGTAACAACCAAACCTCCATCATCTTCAATATGTAAAAACTTTTCAGTTGTGCCATTTTTGATTACAAATTCACGCGTAAAATAATTATCACCCCAATCATATTCAAATAATGCAGTAACGGTCCAAGTTTCTATACCATATTCAAAAATATAGCCTTTACCTAAGTCTCTAACAGTTATATTGGTAGGATCGTAATGTCTTTCTTCCTTTTTTTTCTTTAAAAAATCAAATATTCCCATGTGTTATTTGTTTATAAGCTGTTTTAATTTTCCTTTAGCTTGTATTTTATTTTCACTCCAAAACCTATAATGTAGTGGTATTGTGTTTATACCAACCCTAGCAAAAGTTTTGTAACGTTCAATAGTAAATGCACTATAAAATTGACCAGGATAACCTATAAGATCAATAAAATAATTTTCACCCTTATGAGTGAAAAATATATCTAAAATAGACCCAGCATAAGGGTATCCGCAATTAATTTCTTCAATTTCGATACTTTTCAAATAGGATGTAATTTCTTTTTGAAAAACATCTTCAGATAATTCGTTTTCTTTATTCTGATACTGATAATTTTCAATAAAACTCAAATACTTCAAAAATAAAGAATCTTGTTTTAAATCTTTTTTCGCTATAGATGTAAAGATGTATTGAAAAGATTTAGCTCTGGTAGTACCTACATTTAAAACTTCACTTTTATTCAAATGGTTATAAGCAGAGTGGTGCGTGTTTTTGCAAACAGTAAAAGAAATAATAATAATTTCTCTTTCTGAACCCTGAAAATTATAGGGTGTACCACAAAGTAAATCAAAGCGTTTAATTATTTTTATATCAAACATGTCACCAATTAATTTATTGATGTGTTTTGCTTGGTTTGCAAATGGTGTAATAATACCTAAAGAAGGTACTGTTGTATTGCCTTCGTGCAGTTTAATAAGTTCGGTAAGTTTTTCAATTACCTTGTCAGCTTCTTTTATGTTAACACCTTGGCTGTTACGCTCACCATTAATATAATTTATTTCAATTTGTTTTTTAGAGGTAAACTCAGTTGTCGATTTTATTATTTCTAATTGTTGATCGTAAAATTCTTGATTATTAAACTCTATCAATGAAGGTGTTGATCTGTAATGTTCTCTTAAAAAAGTAACTTGATCTTGGTTAGAAACTTTACTTATGTAAATATCTAAAATACTTCTATTACGATAATCAAAAATAGGATCATTAGGTAGCTTATGCTTATCTAATAAAGTTAACTGTTGGGCTTTACTTATAAATGAGTAATGCCTTAATTGATTTGGATCTCCGCATATAACAACATGTTTTGCTCTATAAATAGCAGGTAGGGCAGTGGCTATATCGCATTGTGTTGCTTCATCAATAATTACTAAATCAAAGATTTCTTTTTTTAATGGAAAAACAGTGTTTAATTCTGATAAATGAGCTAACCAAAGAGGAAAAACGTCAAGAATTTTTTTAAAATCTAGTTCTTCAATTATTTTTTTAGATTCACTAAAACTAGATGCAGATAATGCATCATGATAGCGAACTAATGTTTGTCTGTTTTTAGTAGCTTTTTCATTACTCTGCTCAAGACTTATTTTTTTTACATACTTTTTAAGCTCACTAACAATTAGGCCTGTATTTACATTTGCGTAATGTATTGTATCTAAAAAAGCAAGATTTTCATTTTTAATAAATTGTAATAGTATTAGATGAATTTTTTCTTTTAAAGTCAATTTATCTTTGAAAGTTAGGTTCGAAAGCTCTAATTCTTTCGCAACTATCTTTTCATACTTTGTAATAAGTGACTTTGATCTTTTATGTAAAGAATGTATGTTACTTGAGTCAGTATTACTTCTAGATATAATACCGCTGATTTTTTTCTGAATTTTAGTTTTTAAGCTTATTTTAAACCGATTGCCAGAGGTATGAATAAGTAAGTCATTCAACTCAAAATCTTTTATCAGGTTTTCTCTAATAACTTCAACAGCCTGCTTTGTTTTAGAAACAACAAGCACTGATTTTTTTTTAAGTATAGCATCTATAGCAATAGCACTTATACTGTATGATTTTCCTGTGCCAGGTGGGCCAATAATTACCGAGTTATTATATTTTTGACTGTTGTAAAGTGCTTTTAGCTGCTCCGGATTCAGTCTGTTTTCAAGGTAAGTTTCTGATTGGCTATTTGTATTTGTTTTTTGGTTGAACAATTCGTTTAAAGCAGTGTTAAACTCATTATTACTTGCAATACTTTCTAAATCGTTAATGATTTTTGTTGAAGAAATTGATTTTTCAATAAATACAGTTCCACTAGCCGGAACAATTTTAAAAGGATCTTCGGTGGTATGGTTTTTAAGTTGCTTCCTAATTTTTGTAATGTTCCAGTTTTGAGGAAAAAAGGCAAGCGCTGACGTATCTATATTTTGAGCAAATGAATTGAAAGCTTTTTCTATTTCAAAAGCATCTTCAATTTTATCAGAAAATAGCTCCGTTAGCCTATTCTCTAACTTATCTTTTGAAACATCATCTTTAGCAATTTTATTTAAAAAAGAGGTGTTTAATAAAAAATCACTCTGGTTTATTCTAATAAATTTATCGTCATCTTTTTCTATAATTTCACAGGGGAACAATACTAAGGGACTACAAATTAAAGGGTCAGTACTTAACCCTGTTGGTGTTTCTTTACCTATAAAATAAAAACTAGCATAATACAACGATTTTTCTAACTTGTATAAGTGTAGTTCTTTCTCGAGCTTTTCAAGATCTTTATTGTCATAATAAATTATAGGAGATCTTTGATTGATCAGCTGCTCGTTATCCTTTACAAACCATTTAAATTTATACTTATTATTTAGTATGTTATTTACAGTAAACTCTTTATAGTCTAGCTTATAACAATCTTTGAAGTAATTAAAAAAGTTCGTTGCCGAATTAACATGCATATTATAACAGTTTGAAACTAATTTTTAAAGGTTTACTAGTAACGTAATTTTTTTTGAAATATTGGTATTAAAGTAAACAACAAGCTCTTCTTTAGTTAAAGAAGAGCTTGTTGTTTACTGAAGTTATAAAATTAAATCAATTTTATAACCCCATTTTTTTCTTAAGTGCTTCAAGATCGTTTTCTGCATTTATTTGTTTACCATCTAAAACCTTATCAAGCTCTTCGTCAATACTTTTAGATTCATTAGCAATGTCTCCGTAAGCTTCAGCTAGCGCTTCTTCTTCGGTAACTTTTTCTTTCATTTTTTCTAACATATTTACAGTGCTAGAACTATCAATTGCTGCCATTTGCTTGTTTAAGTTTTTGGTAGCTTTCGAAACTTTTACACGAGCTTTAAGTGTTTTCAATTCATTTTCCCATTTGCTAATGTTATTTCTTAAAACGTTTACATTAGTCTCTAATTGAGAAACTGATTGAGAAAATTTCTCAACTTCAACAGTACAACGGTTTGCGTGTTCTGTGTTTTCTTCTTTTTTAACTAAAGCTTCAGTTGCTAATCGATCTCCATCTACATTAGAAAGTTCTTCTTTACCAACTTTTTGTAAAATTAACATGGCTTTGTTTTGGTAATCTTTAGCTTTTGTTTCAAACTGTACTTTTTCATTTTGAGAACGAATAAGCATTGCTTTTACTTGAGCAAGCCCTTCAAGAGCTTCGCCTAAATCACCTTTCATATCCTTAATGCCTTGTTCAGTCATTTTAATAGGATCTTCCATTTTATCAATAGCCGAATGAGCTTCAGCTTTACCTACGTTAAATAGTCTTTTAAATATATTCATAATTTTTTCTTGTTAATTGTTTGTAATTAGGCTTTAGAAAACTGAATTATGTTTTCAGAATATTCACTCAATAATAAACTTAGAGAGTTTATAGAACCTTCTAATTCGTTTAAATCAAGATTTTCAATTTGTAAAGTATCTCTAAAAATTACTTTTTCTCCTGTTTCATCTAAAACAAAAGCACCATGTATAATATCTCTGTTTTTCTGTAATAATTGTTTAAAAATATCTTCACTAGGCTTTGTAATTTTAAAAATATACTGCTCAATTATTAAAATAGGATTAGCAATTCCTATAATTAAATTGTTGATACCTTCATCGTGATTTTGGATCATTAAAATTCCATCTTTCTCGTTTTCATGAGTAATATTATAGTTCAACTCAAGTAAGTAATTTTTAATAATTTTAAATTGTTCTTTCATAGGTTTTTACGAATTTTTTTAACTTTTCAGAGTTTTCGATTCTTTAAGTTTTTGCTAATTATTTTAGAACTATCTTTGTTTTCTCTAAATTTTGTTACTTTTGATGTATCAAATATAACCATTATCATCTTAATTGCAAATTTAATTAGCTAAATTATGTCATTCTTCGGGAAAAATATAAAAAAAATTAGAGGAATAAAAGGATTAAGTCAAGAAGCTTTTGCAAATGTATTTCACTTAAAAAGAGCCACTTTAGGCGCTTATGAAGAGGGTAGGAGCGAACCTAAGATTGATACGATTATAAAAGTTGCTAATTATTTTAGTATATCTATTGATGATATATTAACAAAAGATATTACTGTTAACAAATTATTGAGTTTTGATGGTGATATAACTACAGATGTAAATCAAATTGTAAAAGCAGGTTTCTCAGGAGTACCATTTGTTAATGCACTTAATAGTAAAATTTTTATTGAAGAATTTAAAATCTCGCAAACTTATAGCTCATTACCTAAAATTACGATACCTGTAGAGGCTAGCTCTCACTTATTAGCTTATACCGTTCAAGATTTATTTATGGAATCTAATGGTGAAGGCTTATTTCTTAACGATGTTGTTATTGGTGAATATGTAGAGCCAAAAGATCTTGTTCAGGGAGATGTTGTAATTGTACTCTTAGATGAAGAATTGTTTGTTAGAAGATACGATAATTCAGATACAGGATATAATTTGTTAGCCGATCATATTAATATTCCTCCAGTATTAATACCGTATGATGTTTCTGTATATTTCTGGAAGGTTTCGTATATATTTTTAAAACAATACCCAAAATTTGGTTCGAAGTTAGAAGCTAGAATAAACCAGTTAGATGCTGAGTTAAAGCGATTATCATCAAAATAGATAATTTAAGTTCTATACTGCATTTATAGTCGCGCTTAATTCGTGTTGTTATAATTTCAAATAGTTAATGCAGCGTAGTATAACTTTATTGATTGTTTTCAAATGCGTAATGCCCAATAATTTTATAATCGAACAAGCAATCTGATAAAACTTGTCCTCCACCAATATTATGAACAATTAAATTTCGTTTACAATCTGCAGATTTTTTATCAACCACAATTCCTATATGAGTTATTGCTCCACCTAAATTCCAACAAACAACATCTCCTGGTACATAATCTGCCGCTTCATTAGTAATAGGTTTTTCGGCTCCTTTTCTTTTAAAATAGGTCATTAAGTTCGGAACTCTTCGGTGGTCAATATTTTTATCCGTTGTTTTAAGGCCCCAATTTTTTGGATAAGCACTAAAGTTAGCTTTCATATCTTCATGGACATTTTTTTGTAAATCAATTCCAATTTTTCGATATGCACGAATGATAACGTCTGTACAAACACCTTTACCACTAGGTACGTCACCATTAGGGTAATCAATTGAAAAGTAGCTAGGGTCATAAACAACTTTTTGTTCAATTAACTCAAGAGCACTTTCCGATAACCCAATTTGGACGGTTTCTGATTGTGAAAAACAAAAAGTAATATTAAAAAATAATAGTATTAAGAGTGTTTTTATCATTTTACAACTAAATTTAAACTTCATTATAAGCCATCAAATATTCCACCAATAAACTCTCCAATACCTTCAAAAACATCTCCAAAATCTAACCAAGAAGCATCAATATTTAAATCAGATATATCAGTCCAGTCAGCATTTGTAGAAACAGATAATCCAGATAGCATTTCGGTTTTCATAGCTACATAATCACATACTTCACCAGTTTCTTGATGGTACGTATCAAAATCTGAATGAGAACAAAAAATACTCATACCATAACATTCAAAATCTATATCAAAATAATCATCCCTGTTTCTGTTTTTATGAGCTTTTTTAACTTCTTCAGGTTTGTAATATTTCTTTTTCCCATTTTGTTCAACTAATACCTTCCCAAGATTAGAGATATATTCTTTTTTATTAGTTGGAGCTATTGAACAAGGTTTTTCCATAATTTCAATTTTTACCAGGTGTTTTTTATTTTTTATTATAATTTGTGCGTCTGAACATAAGTAAAGTTCACAAAATACGATTCCTAATAAACTAAACTGTATTATTTATATTCAATCAATTCATCATTTGGTAGGTCATATTCATAAAATTTGCTGTTTTTCTCATTATAGTATAACCATTGTAAAGGTGATGTCTTAAATTCAGACGAATGACTTAATCCAATAACTAAATAATTTGTACCATTTCTATTTCTATTTTCTATTGAATATTCAAGTTGCTCCTTTTTTTCGATTAAGTTTCTAATCAACTTATTTTTTGAATTGGCTATATAATATTCAATATTTAAATAGATATAATCTAAATACCATTGCGAATAATTATCTGTATAATGATATTTAATTTCTTTATTATAAATCTTTCTAAAGTTAGAAACAATACCATTTTTAATTTTTTTAATACTAAGTAAACGATTGTTTAATTCTTTTATATCTTCATCTCCAGCACTGATAATAAAAACCTCTTTCCATTCTATTTCAATAATATCACCTCTTAAGAAATTTATTTCTTCACCATTTGTTATAAAACTGTATGTCTTTTTTTCTTTTTTTGCAGTGAAATAAAAATGGTCGTAATTATCATCGTAAAAAATAAATTCAAAGGTGTCTTTTTGCTTAGGATTTGTTAAAAAGCCACTGAACACATAACCGGTAACAATTTCGCCGGTAAGGGACTTGCCTTTTACTTTATACCATTGTCCTTTTATTATTTCTTCATTATCAATTATTTCAAAATATATATCTGTTTTTTCTAAGACTTCTATTTTTTCAGCGTATTTAAATTTTCCAACTTTTTCAGATTTTAAATTAGACTCAGATCGAATATTTAATCCATTTTTAGCTTTAACCAATAGTTCAGTTTGCGCAAATGATGTATTAATTGTAATGATTATTAAAAAAGTGAAAAATAATTTTTTCATATTATTATTAACGGTTGAGCCAAGGCTTTATTTTTTAAATTAAAATCTATAAGATTTTGCGGACTTCATAAATATACACAAACCTTTCATTTAAGCCCGAAGCCCTTATTTTTTATACGTTTTGTTACCTGCTGGCTTTTTCAACAATTAACTCTTGTTCTTTTTCCCAATATAGGTCTATTCCACTTTCTAAATCTTCTATGGGGTATATAATTTAATAATCGGGTATTTGATATTTTCCTTTTAATTTATTAGGACTTTGGATATAGGTTGTTACCATTTAAATTCTAAGTCTTATTTTATCAAGTTGAAATTTATAATAGAGTTTTTTTTAAACTAATTGTTATTTTGAAAATTAATGCAACTTTGTTGCGTTAATGATTCGTTTTTATATATTTGCGCTCCAACAAATAAAAACAAAATATGAAAAAGATTACTTTTTTACCTCTTTTAGCTTTAACAGTTCTATTTACGGCTTGTTCAAAAGATGATGATGCAGTTAGTATTGAAGAAGATCATGAAACCCATGAAAATATCTCTTTATTAATTTCTGATACTAATTCGCCCACATTAAATTTTATAAATCTGGATAGTGAAGAAGTTAAAACTTACCAGGCATCATATGCAAAAGGTAGCATCTATGCTACAGAATCTGGCAGGTATGGTGTTATTACTCATAGAGATAACAACTTTACAGAAACATTTAATATTGGTGGAGAAATAGATCATGGAGATCACAGTCATGATTTAGGAGAAACAGGGTTTGCTGCGGTAAAATTTGAAAGCTCAGAACCAACACATTTTAAATCTGAACAAGATTACGTTGCTATTTATAACGACGGAGATGCAACCCTTAGTCTTTTTAATGAAAAAACAATAGAAACTAATGAACTAGTTAAAAGTATTTCTACAGGAACCACAGCGCATCATGGAGCAATGGTAATTTTTAGAAATGGAAACATAGCAGTTACCAATTTAGGAAATGGAGCTGTATTACCAGAAAAAGTTCACATTATAAATCAAGAAGGTGAAATTGTATCACAAGAAGAACAAAGTTTAAGTACATCTGGAATTCACGGTAGTGCGGGTAACAATACAACAGCTCTTTTTGGTTCTAATACAGGGGTATTAGTTGTTAATGATACTGGTGAACAAAAAATTATTAGTTACCCAACTAATTTTGAAGATAATGAGTGGTTTGGAAGTATATTAGCTACCAATTCTTCTAATATTTTTGTTGGCTATACAACGAGTAAAGGAGCCTATTTTATTGATATAGATAGTGAAGAAATTAGTCCAATACATGAAACTACAGATTTATTTAAATGTATAGTTTCTAGAGACAAAAAAGAAGTATTAAGTTTAACTAAAAATGGAGATTTTAAAGTTACCGATGTTGCCTCTAAAGCTGTAATATATGCAGACCAAGTACCTGTTCCAATGGATACAGAATCTACTGACCACGATTCTGTTATTAGTAATATAGATTATTTTGATAATTCCTTATACATATCTATACCTTCTGAAGAAAAAATAATACAATACAATTTAGAAGAAATGGTGCTTACTAAAGAGTTTCAATTAGCTATAACACCATATCAATTTACAATATTAGCATACGATATAGAACATTAAAATAAGATTACTTAATTTATATAAAACCGAGTTTTGACTCGGTTTTTTTGTTTCTTAAAATAGCTTAATTCTTTAGCCATTAAGTGGTATCTAAATTCAATTTATATCAATGGTTTCTTTTTCAATTCTTAAAATATAATGACCGTAAAGATGTGGTTTGTTGAAATCTTCCGAGTCGAAATTGATTTTCAGATTTGGATACTTATTTTTTAAAAATTGCAGAATTTCTTCTGAGTGACATTCTGATTTTATGTTTATTATAATATTTCATCCATATTAAAAAATTTCCTGTGTTAATTCATTATTAACAACAGCTCCAGAAATGTTTCCTCCAGAAACTGCTATTGCTACAGAGCGCATTAACGTACTATTGTCGCCACAAGCAAAAACGCCTTCTTCTGTAGTTTTCTGCATAGAATTGACCTCAATATGGCCGTGTTCCGTAAATGCACAGCCTAATTGTTTTGGTATGCTAGAATTTTGTTCAAATGGGATTGAAGCATATGCACACTCATAATTTTCTTTACTACCATCTTTAAATACAATAGTTTCTAATTGCCCATTTTTATGTTCAAGCGTTGTAATTTCTTTTTCTACAATTTTAATATTGTACTGCTTTAACGTATCGAGTTGGTTTTCTTTGAATTCCTTCGTTCCCGAAGTGATGATTGTAATTTCTTTTGTTAAATTGTTCACTAAAGATGCAAGGTGAAATGCTCTTTCTCCGTTAGCGATTATAGCAGTTTTTTTATTTCGTATTTCGTAACCGTGGCAATAAGGACAGTGAACTACTGAAATTCCCCAACATTGAGAAAATCCAGGTATATCAGGCATTATGTCTTTAATTCCTGAAGCAAAAACCAATTTTTTTGCTGTAAAAACATCACCATTTGAAGTTGTGATTTCAAAACCTTTTTTAATCTTCTTGGCACTTACGGCAAGGCCGTTATAAAATTTGATGCTGTCATATATCGCTAGTTGGTTTTTAGCGATTTCAGCTATTTCTTTTGGTGTACTTCCGTCTTGGGTCAGAAAATTATGAGAATGTGGTGTTTGGCGGTTACACGGTTTTCCCGCATCTATGATCAATGTTTCTCTCAATGAACGTCCTAAACTCATTGCGGCAGAGAGCCCTGCATAACTCCCACCAACAATTATTACTTCAAATTCTTTTGTATCCATGCTGCTATTGTATTGAGCGAAGAGCGATAAAGACCCTGGTAATGTATATGCTAAACCAAATACTCCAAGTTGTTTTATAAGTTCTCTTCTATTCATTAAACAAAACTTTAAACGCGATTTTGTCGCAATAGTAATTTTTGCCAAATATATATATATATATGTTGTGTTATTGCAACTTAGTTGCAATAAAAAATATGAATCGAAGAAATACGCCTACAAAAGAGGCAATATTGAAGTTGCTTTTAAGTTCAAGGAAAGCGCTAAGTCAAGATGCAATTGAAAGGGCATTGACTATTGATATCAATAGGGCTACAATTTATAGAGTTTTAAATAGATTTTGTGAAGCCGATATCATTCATAAAATTGTTGCAAAGGATGGGAAAAAGCACTTTGTTATTTATAAAAAAAATGTAAGAATAAAGCAGCGGTTATTCAACATTATTTTCATTTTCGATATTTGTTGTATGATTCCATTGAATGCTTGCAAGTAGCTGTAGCATATTCATTTCCCAATGGTTATGAAGTCCAAAACGCTAACTGTGTTCTAACTTGGGTTTGTAATGACTGTTCGTAAGTTTTAATGGGTTCAGATAAGGTTATTTTACCAAATGATTAATTCCACATTCCATTTGATTCTGTCAAAATAATAGGGCTCTTGTCTGTAATTAATATTGTCTGTTCGTGTTGGGTTACAAACCCACCTTTATTTCCTACTAAAGTCCAACCGTCATTCAGTTCAACCGCAATAGTAGATTTTGTTGAAATAAAAGTTTCAATTGCAACCGTTGTATTTTTTTTAAATCGTTCTCTATTACTTTTAACTCTGTAGTTTAATATATTTTCCGGCTCTTCATGTAAACTTCTACCAACTCCGTGACCAGCCAAGTTTTTAATGACTTTGAATCCAGATTTTTTTGCTTCAGTTTCTATTAAATATCCAATATCAGATATTTTCACTCCACCTTTGATATTGTTTATTGCTTTGCGCAAAATATCTTTAGAAGCATCTACAAGAGGTTGATGCTTATGAATGTCTTTTCCAAGAACAAAAGAGCCACCATTATCAGACCAAAATCCATTTAGTTCTGCAGATACATCAATATTAATTAAATCTCCTTCTTTTAATATTTTTTTCTCTGAAGGTATTCCGTGTGCGGCTTCTTTATTTATACTAATACAAGAATAACCAGGAAAACCATAAGTCTCATAAGGTGCAGATTTAGCTCCATAACTCTTTAAAATTTCACCGCCATATTCATCGAGCTCTTTAGTTGACATACCAACTTTAGCGTACTCTCTCATTAATTTTAGCGTAGTTCCAACAACTTCACTTATTTTTTTCATTCCGATTAATTCGGCTTCCTTTGTTATTGACATATTGTTTTTTTATTTGCCTCTGTAGTTTTTTACGTGTTTTAAGTTTTAAATTTAGCAAATAAATCACAGATAGAATATTTCACAAGAATGTACGTAAGTCGGCAATGATCAAGCAATTAATGATACACCGTATTGGCAACATTTTTTAATTGTTTTTTATTCCATTCCTGAATTAATCCGAATGTTTTATTGTTTTTTACAATATCCAAATGTTTTACATTTTCCATAATTTTTACCTGAACAAATTTTTTGGCAGGTTCAAATACAGTGAGGAATTGTTCAGAATAAAAACTTTCGTCTTCTTTTCCAACTAAAACCATGCAAGGTATATTAATGTTATCTATCTCTTTTTGATAGTCTTCTGTGTCAAAATTCATAGTCATATTATATGAGTAAGACGGAACTTGTAGACTGTCATTCATTGTTTCTGGGCGGTTAAAAAATAACACAGGCAAATGGTTAAAGTTTTTTACAGACACATTATTAAGCATCGAAAGGCCGATTATTCTTTTCAAGGCTACTTTTACCCAACCACCACTATTTGATTTTACTGTCGGTGCTTTATATCCTAAATAAGGTGAAATTAAAACTGCTTTATCTACTTTTTTGTTTTTTGGATTTCCAATAAACCTTAATACAAACCCACCACCTGAAGAGTGTCCAGCAAGAATGATATTATGAGCATTGAAATTGTTCTTACTAAATTGAATAAAATCTTCAATGTCATTTTCTAATTGCCCAATAAAATCAATATCACCTCTTTTACCTGTGTTTCTTCCGTGTCCTCTCATATCGGGTGTTATTACAGTTGCTATATTTTTATTAGCGATTGCATTGGCAATATCTGCCAAATATCTGCTGTCAGATCCGGAACCATGAATTAGTATCATAATGTCTTTACTTTGACTTTTATAAACTCGATTAAAAATTTTTTTATTATCTCTCATTTTTGTCCATTGTTCAACTCCTAAATGTGTATTAGTTTGAGTTTTTATTGAGCTATAATCATAATTTTTGACATTTTCTTCAAGCTTTATAGGCCAACAAATTAGAGCTAAGGATATTATTGCATAAATGCAGCAACTTATTACAATTATTTTTCCAATCTTATTTAAAATTTTCATATTATAATTTTTTTTAATTTATTATTTACAGCAATAATAAATCTCAAATCTTATTAATAGAAAAATAGGATTCTCAGTTGTGGTTTTCTAAGGATGAGCTGTGAAATTGTTACCAAGAGCTCGGCTGTGGCAAGTAGGGCAGTTAATAAGCACTTTCGTTTCGGATTAATACAGAGCCGAATTTTTATATTTTATTTTTAACTTATCAATCTTAAAAGCCAAATTTAAAAATTTGGTGGTGATAGCTGATATTCCAGCTTTATATCTTAAACAGCTAAACCCGTATTAATTATAGCCATTGTTGCCAGTAGTTCTTTTTTATTCAATAGGTTTTCAGTATTTAGGTGTTAAATCTAGTCATCGTTATAAATATCATTATTAATGTCAGTATACCAATCGCAGTTGTAAATATGCCCACTTTTTTAGATTTCGTCCAACCTGATAATCCGATCATAGTAGATAGAGAGAAAAGTCCAATCATAAAGGTTAACATTCCAATTATTCTAGCAATTTGAAAATCATCTATTGAAACGTTTTTAATATATCCACCTGGTGTTGTCGTCATTATTATATGAACCATTGCAAAAACAGTTACAAGAAAACAACCAGCTGATAAAGTCGCAGATTTCAAAATTCGATTAGTCAGTTTATCATTTTTGTCAGAAACCAATAGATTCGCTACTACCGTAATTGAAAAACCACTTAATAAAGAAGTAATTAGGAGAGTTTGTTTTGCTAATTCATTCCAATATTCTAATGTAATTTCCATAGTTTTTCTGGTTCGGTTTAATTACTGGCAACGGTTTAGCTAAGCGTAGTGCGGTAGCAAGGAAACTTTTCGTTTCCGTCTTCGCACGAAGCTAAAGCTTTTGGTTTAGTTTTATTTTGGTGTATTCTTTTAAGCCAATTCCTGTAATTTTTTCTTCTTCAAATCTTTGCTTCAACTTATTGCTTATCAAAGTATAATATTTAGGACCAGTCATTTCAAATAAGTCATAATTTGGAAAGTTATTTCTCAATTTTATTGAGCCAAATCGAATGGTATTTTGACGTGGCAAACTTTTTTTAAAGGTCATGATTTCTTCAAAAGAACTAAATGTTTTTATTTCCTCTACTTCAAATTTAAACTTATGAATGACTTCGATTTCTGTATTTTCAAAGTCAATATAATTCCAAATGTTCGTGATATAATGAAACCAGTAGTATGTTCTGTCAGTACCGTAAACATCGATCTTGTAAAAGCGATGAGGCGGTAACATAAAATTCATTAGAAGCTTTTTAAGCTTTTCACTTACTACAAAACCATAAGGTAAAGTAGATTTGTCTAGTGCATCAGTAGCATTGGCTCCCATTTGTAAATCCAAACCATACTTTGGCTCAAAATCGGGGAATATGTCTGCTTTTACTTTACGCTCAGAATTAAATGCATCTACGTTATATCCTACATTTTTAGTCCGCATAGTTTGAGGGTAATGCCCAATTATACTTAATTCTCTAGTTTCTCCTAAATAAAAAAATCGCATAGAAATAATGTGTACTGTATTTTTGAAAATGTCACGTCCTAAAATACGGCTACAGATTAATATTAGTTTTAAGCGGCATATTGATGCACGTAATTAGGTGTTTTATAATCTAAAGATAAATGCAATCTTTTAGAGTTGTATAATTTGATTGCATTTTTGGCTGCTTTTTTCGCATGTATCACGCTGGTAAAGGTTTGGTCAAGATAGAATTCATCTTTTAGAATACCGTTTACCCTTTCTGCTAGGGCATTTTCATAGCAATGGTTTTCTTCAGTCATACTGATTTTAATTTTCTTTCTTTTCAATATTTGAGTATAGACATTACTGCAATATTGAATACCTCTGTCCGAGTGATGAATAAGTTGGTCAATATTCTTGGCATTGTAAATAGCCTTATTTAAAGCTCTGACACACCCTTTTAGTTCTAGGCTATCACTTAGGTCATATCCAACGATTTTACGTGAGTACATATCTGTAATCAATGCTAGGTAACAGAATCCTTTAATGGTTCTGATGTAGGTTATATCGGAAGCCCAGACTTGATTAGGTCTATTGATTTTCAAGTCTTTTATAATATTACCATACTTATAAAACCTATGATATGAATTTGTGGTTCTAGAAGAATATTTTTTTCTTCTAACGAGTAATCGATTTTCTCTTAGGATACGGAACAGCTGGTCTCTACCGACTTTAAGGTCGTACTTTTGAAACTCATTTTTTAATGATCTCATGAGTTTTCTGGTACCTTCTCGAGGTAGTGTTCTTCTACTTTCCCGAACAAGTTGGATTACATCTTGTTCTATCTGTTTTTTGATAACAAAACGTTTTTGGAATTTGTAATAGGCATCTCTTTTCAGATCAAAGGCATTACAGATAGTACAAATTGAATAGAGCCTTTCATTACGGTTTATCGGTGCTACTTTCATTAGGGCTTTATGTTTAAGTTTTTTTTTAATTCTTCAACATCTCTATAGCCTAGGTTCTCGGCCGCTACCTCGAGATAGCTATCGGTCACCAGTTTGTCCAGGTCCTTTTTAATGAGAAGGTCCTTAAGTTGATTGAGCTCTTTTTGAAGGGCTTTGATACGGGAAAGTTCATCGTCTGTTTGCACGGTTACACGGGTATTCATTAAATCTTTACGATCATACTTTTTGATCCATACGTTTATAGTACTGGATTGAATACCGTAAGTTAATGCAATTTGTCTTTTGGAATGGTTTCCTTTGGTAAGTTCTGCCAAGACTTTGAGCTTAAAGCTCTCACTATAGCGTTTTACATATCCATCATTTTTATACATATACTTGAAGTGTTTTGTATACATATTTCAGGACGGGTCAATATTAATACCAACGGTTTTGTGTATGGTTAGTTGCGTGGTTAGCAACTAAATTAGTAAACTTTTACGAACCCGTGAATATTCCGCAGGAATATTCGCAAGTAGGGAAGAACCTAGCAATTAATTATACACGGTGTTACCAACTGGCTTTTATATTTTATGTTCATATCCGATTTCGTTTAAATCCGATTGCAATTGTTCAAAATCATCTAATTCTGGATTTAATTCTAGAACCAATTCTTTTGTTATTATAATTCCGTTATAAATCTTTTCTACAAGTTCCAATTTGAGTTCGTGTTCCTCAAAATTTTCCTCGTAATATTCTTCCGCCCAATTTTTGTAAGTCAACGGTTTTCCATCTAATAACTGAAGTAAATCATTTGAACCATCTTTGTAATCGCCTTTAGGTAAATTGATTTCTCCTATTTTCCAATTATTATCTGATTCAGTTTGCCAAATACAAAAAGTTGTTCCAATACTTTTTACAGGTTCTCCGTATATAAAGTCATTAAATACTTTTGGCAAATTGTCCACAACTCCTTTTGGAATTATTTGAGTCAATTCCGTTTTGGTTTCTTTTTTTGAGCTAAATATTTTCTCGACAAAAGATTTTTTTTCTTCAATTGGAATGTTTTTCCAACCATTCATTTCGCTTTCGTGAGCAAATCCGTTAATACAAGTTCCGTTTTTGCTAAAAACCATTAGCATTTGGTCTCCTTGTCCGTTTCTCATTTCACAAAATTCTTCTGTTTCACTCCAATCTTTTTGGTAAGAATAATATCTGTATTCCCATTCAGGACAGATAATAGCTTCCAAAGCAGAAATGGATTTGCAAATTTTTTGTAATTCATTCGGGTTTGGCAGAAGATTTAGGTTTTCAGAGGAAAGTTTGTTCATTAGCAGGATTTTTGTTCAGCTTGTTGGTAACATGCGGATATCCGTACAATTACGGATATATCTACTTTATAAGTTTAGTTAATATAAGAGAATTTTTATTTTTTTAAAGTATATGAATTGAGAAGTTGTTATAAATCAATCAGTTACTTAATGAGAAGTTATTTTTAACCCAATAATAGAAGCAATTAATGTAGTAATGAAAAATAACCTCCAAAAGGTAGCGGGTTCTTTAAATACTAAAATACCTAAAAGTACCGTACCTACAGCACCAATACCTGTCCAAACAGCATAGGCTGTGCCAATAGGTAGCTCTTGAGTTGCTTTCATAAGTAGTGCCATACTTGCCATTAAGCATGCTAAAAACCCAATATACCAGTAAGCTGTATCGTTACCGGTTGCTTGTTGAGCTTTACCCAAACAAGCAGCAAACGCAACTTCAAACAGACCTGCAATAATTAATAAAATCCAGTTCATTTCTATACATTTATAAACTTGCAATTGCAGCTTCAGCACAGCGTTCACCATCCATAGCAGCCGATACAATACCACCAGCGTAACCACCACCTTCACCACAAGGGTATAAACCTTCAATTTCAGGGTGTTGTAAGTTATCTTTTCTTGGGATGTTTACAGGAGAAGACGTTCTTGATTCTACACCAACAATATTAGCTTCTGCAGTATAATACCCTTTCATTTTTTCTCCGAAAGCCTGAAAACCACCACGCAATCTACTGCCTATCAATTTTGGTAATAGTGAGTGTAATGGCATCGATTTCAGACCTGGTTGGTAAGAGGTAGGGTTAAGGTCGTTTGATAGTTTACCTTCCACAAAATCTGTCAACCGTTGTGCAGGTGCAGTTTGGTTTCTCCCACCTGCGGTAAAAGCCAACCGTTCTAAATCTTTCTGATATTCTAAACCTCTTAGTTCGCCATGCTGCTCGTATTTTCTTAAATCTTCATCAACATTAATTTCAACAACAATACCTGAGTTTGCATATAAATTATTTCGTTTAGAAGGCGACATACCGTTTACAACAACTTCGCCAGGTGCAGTAGCAGCAGGAACAATAAACCCACCAGGACACATACAGAAAGAATAAACTCCTCTGTTTTTTACTTGTTCTACTAAACTATATGATGCTGCAGGTAAAAGCTCATGACGATCACCAGAGCAATGGTATTGAATACTATCTATAATATGTTGTGGGTGCTCTACGCGAACACCCATTGCAAATGATTTTGCTTGTAATGCTATTTCTTTTTTATGTAATAAATAATAAATATCGCGAGCGGAATGACCTGTGGCTAGTATAACTTTATTTACAGCCATTTCATTACCATTTTGTAATTGAATGGCTTTTATTTTATTG
This sequence comes from Cellulophaga sp. HaHaR_3_176, assembly GCF_019021925.1. Lineage (NCBI taxonomy): Bacteria > Pseudomonadati > Bacteroidota > Flavobacteriia > Flavobacteriales > Flavobacteriaceae > Cellulophaga > Cellulophaga sp. HaHaR_3_176. The sequence continues at coordinate 1,833,356 of NZ_CP058990.1, read as the reverse complement.
TTCGTAATAGTAAAATCTACCACGCGAGTATCAAAATGAATTTCACCACCACATTTAAGGATGGTTTCACGCATGTTTTCTACAATTTTAGGCAATTTATTGGTGCCGATATGTGGGTGAGCATCTACCAAAATTTGATCAGTAGCACCATGGTGTACTAAGCTTTCAAAAACCCGACGAACATCACCACGTTTTAAACTACGTGTGTATAATTTGCCATCGGAATAAGTGCCAGCTCCGCCTTCTCCAAAGCAGTAGTTTGAGTCTTCGCCAACAATATGATCTTGGTTAATTGCTTTTAAATCTTTACGTCTGTCTCTTACATTTTTACCACGCTCTAAAACAATAGGTTTGAAACCTAGTTCTAAACAACGCAATGCTGCCCACATACCTGCGGGGCCAAAACCGATAATATGAATTTCTTTGGCTTTCGAAACATCTTTATATTCAAAAGAATACTCAGGTGTTTCAGATGGTTTTTCTCTAATAAAAACTTGTAGTTTATAGTTAAAGTAAATGCGCGGTTTACGAGCATCGATTGATTTTCGGAGTACCTTAACTACAATATCGTTTTCATGAGCGCCTACATGCTTTGCCGCTTTCTTTTTAAGAATGCCTTCTATAGTTTCTTCTTTTAAAGATACGCGGAGCTGAAATGTTCTAACCATAGCACAAAATTACTCGAATTTATATGAAAAACTAAATGTAGAAAAAATAAAAGCGCATCTCTGTTTTAGAGATGCGCTTTGTGGTATTGTTTAGTATAAGGTTTATGCTATTGCAGCTACCTTTTTTCTACATTCTTGAGCGGCTGCTACCATTTCAATTAAGGCTTTTTTTGTTTCTTCCCAATGTCTGGTTTTAAGGCCACAATCGGGGTTAATCCAAAGTTGCTCTGCAGGAATTAGTTTATTTGCCTTTTCAATCAACGCTACCATTTCTGAACGTTCAGGTACTCTTGGAGAGTGAATGTCATAAACTCCAGGTCCTATTTCGTTAGGATATTTAAACTCATGAAAAACATCTAAAAGCTCCATTTGCGATCTTGAGCACTCAATAGTAATTACATCAGCATCCATATCAGCAATATTTTGAATAATATCATTAAATTCAGAATAACACATGTGGGTATGTATTTGAGTTTGATCTTGTACACCACTTGCCGATATACGGAACGATTTAATTGCCCAATTTAAGTATACTTCCCAATCTGCTTTTCGCAATGGTAAACCTTCTCGTATCGCAGGTTCATCAATCTGTATAATTTGTAAACCAGCTTTTTCTAAATCTACCACTTCATCACGTATAGCTAATGCTATTTGAGCACAAGTTTGTGAGCGTGGCTGATCATTACGAACAAATGACCATTGTAAAATAGTTACAGGGCCTGTTAACATACCTTTTACGGGTTTTTTGGTTAACGATTGTGCGTATGATGACCATTCTACCGTCATTGGATTTTCTCTAGATACATCACCAAAAATAATAGGTGGTTTTACACATCTACTACCATAACTCTGTACCCAACCAAAACTAGTAAAGGCAAATCCGTTTAGTTTTTCTCCAAAATACTCGACCATGTCATTACGCTCAAACTCGCCATGTACCAGTACATCTAAGCCTGCATTTTCTTGAAATTTAATAGTTTCTCTTGTCTCTTTTTCAAGAAAAGTATTATAGTCTTCAGTAGAAATATTGCCTTTTTTAAAATTGGCTCTTTGGCTACGAACTTCTTTAGTTTGAGGGAAAGAACCGATAGTTGTTGTTGGGTATAATGGTAAGTTTAATGCTGTTTGTTGTAGTTTTTGCCTAACAGAAAAAGAGTTTATTCGTTGATCATCTTTTGTTGTTAATGCTTCAACACGTTGTTTTACCTCTGGGTTGTGTATAGTTGTTGAAGTTTTTCGATTTTTATTTGCTAAAACATTGGCTTTTACTTTATCTATTGTAGTAGCTAAGTTTTTCTTAGCAGCAAAATCACGTAATGTTTTTACCTCTTCTAACTTTTGTTTTGCAAATGCTAACCATTGCTTTACTTCAGCACTTAAATTAGCTTCGTTTTTTTCTAATTCTAAATCGCATGGCGAATGAATTAAAGAGCATGATGGAGCAATTAAAATGCGATCTTCACCAATGTTGTTTACTGCTTTTTGAATTAATTCTAAAGATTTTTCAAAATCATTCTTCCAAATATTTCTACCATCAACTACCCCTAATGATAAATGGGTGTTTGATTTTAATTTGTTTGAATTTAAAATATCATCTAACTGTAAATTACAACGTACTAAATCTAAATGTAATGTATGTACAGGTAACTCAAGAACGGTATTTAAATTCTCACCAAAGCAATCAAAATAGTTTGCTAAAGTTATTTTTAATTCTGGGAATTTATCTGCTATTTGTGTGTATGTAAAGCGAATAGCTTCTCGCTCTTTATTTGATAACTCTGTTGCAAGGTAAGGCTCATCAAACTGAACATGTTCAGCGTCTAAAGCGGTCAATTGCTTTAATATTTCGTAGTACGATGGTAACAATTCATTCAATAAATCGATTCTATTAAAGTTTCCGTTTTTTTCTTTACCTAAAAGTAAGAATGAAACAGGACCTATTAAAACAGGTTTTGTTTTTATACCTAGCGCTAAAGCCTCTTTATATTCGTCAATTATTTTTGAATTTACAAAAGAGAATTTTTGACCTTCAGAAAATTCTGGTACTAAATAATGATAATTAGTATCAAACCACTTAGTCATTTCCATAGCAGTAATATCAACACCATCTTTTTGAATACCTCTAGCCATTGCAAAATAAAGATCTTCAGAAGAAAAATTTTTGTTGTGTTTTATAGAAATATAACGATCTGGTATTGCATTTAAAGTCATGCACATATCTAAAACTTGATCGTATAATGAAAAATCGTTAGAAGGTATAAGGTCTATTCCTTGCTCTTTTTGCAATAGCCAGTTTTGTCTTCTAATTAATTTTGCTGTTTCTAACAATGTTTCTACAGGCTCTTTACCTGCCCAATAGTTTTCTAAAGCTTTTTTAAGCTCTCTTTGATTTCCAATTCTTGGGTACCCTAAATTTGTAGTTTTCATTTGTTGTGATGTATTGTTTTAGATATATTTTCTTTACAAAATTATATATATTGGTTTTATTATCTTATTAAATGAATTAATTAGGTTTATTTAACTTTTAAATTGATGTTTTGAAGATAATAATAATGATCTTTGATATTGAAATACACTTTAAAAGAAAATTTATCTATGAATAATTTAGATGTAACAGATTTAGAACTATTGAAACACCTACAATTAAATTCTAATTACACGACAAAAGAGCTTGCTGCGTTAGTAAATTTATCATCAACACCCGTGTATGAGCGTGTTCGAAAATTAGAAAAAGAGGGATATGTAAAAAAATATACAGCAATACTTGATGCTGAAAAGCTAGGCAGAGAACTAATTGTTTTCTGTAACATTACATTAAAACAACACACCAAAGCAATTGGTAATAAGTTTGTTGAAGATATTTTGTCATTAAATGAAGTAACGGAATGTTATAATATTTCGGGCGATTATGATTTTATGCTAAAAGTAATGGTTAAAAACATGAAAGATTATCAAGACTTTGTAATAAATAGCTTAGGCTCAGTAGAAAACATAGGTAGTGCACACAGTACTTTTGTGATTGGTACTATAAAACATACTTATGCCGTGCCCTTATAGTTTAGCTGTTATTCGCTAATAACTGATGTCTGTTGTATTCAGCTACTTTTTCGATAATGTGGCTAAACTCTTTTATTAATTTACTCTCATCTATAGGTTTAAAAATAACGTGAATAGGATTGGTGTTTTGAGCTCTTTCAAGTGTTGATAAATCAGAATTACCTGTTAGGTAAACTACAGGTATTTTGTATTTTTCATTAATAATAGTGGTTACTTCAATACCATCTAGTCCTTTACCAATACCAATATCCATAAAAATAAGATCTGGTTTGTGGTTAGAAAGATGTTCTAGAGCAGTTTTTGCGTTATTGGCTGTGCTCACGGTATTACCAATGCTTAATAAAATTTCTTCAATAAACATTTGAATAATAAAATTGTCTTCAACTACTAATATGTTATATGCCATGTTACGATAGTTCTTGTATTTCTTCGAAATTTATGATGTAATTTGTGCCGGTTTTGGTATTGTCTTTTTCAATGTTCCCATTTAGCTGTACTACTAGTTTATGTACTAGTTTTAAGCCAAGTGTTTCTGTGTTTCTAAAAGTAACATCTTTTGGGAATCCTTTTCCATTATCACCAATTTCTAATAAATAAGAGTTATTGGTATTTTTTTTTAATTTTATACTAATAATACCTTTTTCATTTATAAAGGCATATTTTAGTGAGTTTGTTACAATTTCGTTTATAGTTAAACCAAGTGGTATAGAAGTATCGATATTAAAATGAATATTGTCAATATCTAATTCTAAGTCAATTTTATTATTACTCCCTTTCATTGAAACGATTAAGCCACTTACTAATTGATTTACATAGTCAGAATAATTGATTTTACTTAAATCGGTACTTTTATATAAAGTTTCATGCAGTAAAGCCATTGATTGTATTCTATATTGGCTGTATTTAAGCATACTTTTTACCTCTTCATCTTTTATATAGCGCGCTTGAAGGTTAAGTAAACTGGTGATTACTTGTAAGTTGTTTTTTACCCTATGGTGTATTTCTTTTAAAAGTGTATTTCTTTCTTCTAAACGTAAATTTATTGATGTGTTTAATGAAGAGATATATTTGTTTTTGAAATAAAATTTGTGAATTGTATAAGCGAAAAATAAAATCCCTAGATTTAAAAACAAAGTCATTAAATAAGTAGTTTTCTTAAATGAATCTATTTTCTTTTTTATTAAAGGAGTATTAAGGCTGGTATAAATTGTCCAATCATTATGACCTTCTAAAATAATTTTTTTACTTTTATAAATAGGGTTTCCAAAAACATCTTTTGTAGTCAAATCTATTGCAGATTTGTCATAAAGTTTAATATCTTCTTCATTTGAATAGTAAAGTTCTTTTTTAGAGTTTAAAATAGATATATAATCACTACCCACAAAGTTTAGCCACTCTTCAGCATCTAAATTTAAGCCGACAACACCTATTGTTTTATGTTCAGAATCATAAAAACTAGTAAAAAACCGAATAGTTGGACGATACGGAATTTCGATTTCATTGTTTTCTATATTTAAATCTAAATCGGAAGTGTAAACTTTCCCTTTTTTTAATTTAATAGCTTCTTGAAAGTAATAGCGATTAAATTTATTTTCTAAGTTTTGCTGTTTAAAAACCGTAATATTGTTGTGAACATTTTCAATATTTATAAGCTCCATTCCTGAGCTATCTATTACCCTAGCTTGAAAATAACCATCATTATTTTTTAAAAAGAGCAGTAGTATGTCTTTTGATTTTTCAAAAGATAAATTTTCATTATAATCTAACTGAACCAAATCACTTAAGAATAAAACTTTTTTCTTACTTGTTTCGTAGAGGTTTAATAGTTCTGTATTAGCCCGAGATAAACGATTCTCAGATTTAGAAGATTCTATATGATTTAAATTTTCAGTATAAATGTTAACTCTTGTTATGGCAACAAACCATACTGTAATTGTAAGAATTACAAATATTATTACTGAAATTACAATCAATTTTTTCCCCATAAAAATCCTTTTAATGCTGAGTAATGTAGGTTTGTTTTTGAAAAATTTATTAGGGGGATAAAAAACTTCAATTCTTCAAAAATAAAAAAAGTTCATAAATAAAGTACTACATTTTGCGATAAATATACTTAAAAATGTAGGAAATTGTTTATAAAAATAAATGCTTATTTTTTAAGTTGTATTGTTTTGATTTTCATTTAGTTATGAAGAGAAGAAGGTATATGTATGTAAAAAATAACATTTCATCTATTAAATAGGACAGTTCAGTTATTCTAAATTTAATAGTTCTTTTTTAATAATAATATTTGTAGAGCGCTTGGTAAGCAATAAGTTTGGAATGGCTAAGCCTTGATTTTTATTATTTTAGGCAAGTATAATTACAAATGCACATATGAAATATATAACAAAGATAATTTTAATAGGCATTTTAGTAGGCCTAGTGATCGCTTTTGTAGATATAGGACTTCGATTTTTAGGTAACGAAACGGTAGTTTTTAATGCTGAATTTATTAGCGATTTAGGAAACTATATTTTGTATTCAGTTATTTTAACTATAATAAATACGAGTTATTTTGACTATTTAAATAAAAAAGTACTTTGGGAAAAATACGGAAGGTTAAGGCTTTTAATTGGTGGTATAGGAAGTATTTTTTTGAGTATGGCAGGTATATTTGCTATTCGTTTTTTTACGAAGGTAGTAATAGAAGGTAGCACTTGGGTGCAATTTTTATCTGGTGAGCAACCTGGGTTTTATGGAGTATGTTTATTAATAACGCTAATTGCAACTATATTTTTTCACGCTATTTATTTTTACAAAGCAGCGCAGAATAAAAAAGTAAAAGAACAAAAAATTATAGCGGGTACGGCTTCAGCAAAATTTGACGCTTTAAAAAATCAATTAGATCCGCATTTTTTATTCAATAGCCTTAATGTATTAACAAGTCTAATAGAAGAAGACCCGAAACAAGCTCAAAAATTTACAACTTCCTTATCTAAAGTATATAGGTATGTATTAGAACAGAAAAATAAAGATTTAGTGTCTGTAGATGAAGAATTGCAGTTTGCAAAAACATATATACGGTTACTTAAAATGCGGTTTGAAGATAGTATTGTGTTTACGGTACCAGATAAATCTATAAATCCCAATGCTAAAATTATACCTCTTTCTTTACAGTTATTGCTTGAAAACGCGGTAAAACATAACGTAGTAAACTCAAATAGACCATTGCATTTAAAAGTGGTAGAAGAATCAGGTAGACTTATTGTTTCTAATAATTTGCAAGAAAAACAAGTGGTAAAAAAGAGTAGTGGTGTGGGCTTGCAAAACATTCAAGAACGATATAAGATATTGTCAGATAAAACAGTAAACATTTTTAAAACAGAAAAAGAGTTTGTTGTTGAGCTTCCTATTTTAACCAAACAGATTTCAAATATGGAAACTCAAGCTAATTACTTAGATGATAAGCGTTATAAAAATGCAAAAGAACGTGTGGAAAAAATTAAAGGCTTTTACGGTAACTTAATGGCGTACTGCATTGTAATACCTATACTAGCTTTGATAAATTATAAAACATCTAGTTTTTTATGGGTGATTTTTCCTGCATTAGGTTGGGGTTTTGGAGTTTTAGCGCATGGTATGAGTGCCTTTGGCTATAACCCTTTATTAGGCAAAAAATGGGAAGAACGCAAGATGCGTGAATATATGAATGATGATGAATTTTAAAATTATTAAGAGTCATATACCAATTGGGTATCAAAATAGTACAGTTCGGTATATCATATTTAGAAAAGCAATTGTATGGTGCGATCTTTAAACTATAAAATTAAAACCTATGAGTAATACAGATAATGATAGTAAATATTTTAGAGCAAAGGAGAGAGTAGCTGCTGTTAAAGTATTTTACGGGAAAGTTTTTAAATACATTTTAGCTATTGTAATTACAGGAAGCATTAACTATTATCTTAACGAGTGGAGCAACCCTTGGTTTTTATGGGTGGTGTTAGGTGTTTCAATATCTCTAATATTAAAAGCTGTAAAGCTTTTTGGATATGAGATATTTATGGGTAAAAATTGGGAGCAGCGAAAAATAGAAGAACTTATGAGAGATGATGATACTAAAAAAAAATGGAATTAATATTCACAAAAAAAATACGTTAGAAATGAAAACACGCAATAATAGTAGTAAAAGAGAAAGAGCAGAAAAACGAATTAAAGATTTAAAAGGCTTTTACTCGCATCTTATGGTTTATGCTGTTGTAAATATAATAATTAGTGCTGTACACATTGTTATTAATATAAGTGCAGGAGAAAGCTTTACAGGGGCTTTTTTTAATTTCGGTACTTTTTCTACGTGGATTTTTTGGGGCATAGGTATTTTTTTTCATGGAGCTAAGGTTTTTGGTTTTAATCTGTTTTTTAGTAAAGATTGGGAAGAAAGAAAAATTAAACAATACTTAGAAGAAAACCAAAATGATGTTAGCAAATACAGGTAATATGGAGAAAGGCGAACTAAGAAAGTTAGAAAGGGCTTATAAGCATGTTGAGGCTATTAAAGGTTTTTACGATCATGTAACAATATATGTAGTTATTAACCTCGTATTATTAATTTTTAAAGAAAGAATCGTAGCAAACTTGTTTAGTGAAAATTTGCTTAAAAACCCTCAAATTTTAAATTGGATAGATTTAAATTTATATGGTACACCAATATTTTGGGGAATAGTATTATTGATTCACTGGGTGGTTATTTTTAAATTTTCATCTATATTTTTTAAAAATAAGGAAGGATAAAAAACTAGACAGATTTACAAAAAACGATTTTTAAACGGGTAAAGCTAACGACTAATTGAATAAGAAATAATGAATGTAATTATTATAGAAGATGAAAAACCATCAGCAAGAAGGCTAGGTAGACTGTTAGCAGATTTAAATATACAAGTGTCCGTTTTGTTGCATTCGGTAGAAGAGTCTGTTGAGTGGTTTAAAAACAACGAACACCCTGATTTAATTTTCTTAGACATTCAACTTTCAGATGGTCTTTCGTTTGAGATATTTGATGCTGTAGAAATTAAAAGTTCTGTCATATTTACAACCGCTTTTGATGAGTATGCATTGCAAGCTTTTAAGTTAAATAGTATAGATTATTTATTGAAACCTATTGATGATGAAGAACTCGAGGTTGCAGTTGAAAAATACAAATATTTGCAACCTAAAAAAGAGAAAATAGCGATTGATTTTGAAGACATAAAAAAGCTTCTTGTAAACCCTGTTGAACGCGAATACAAAAAACGATTTACGATTAAAGTTGGGCAGCATTTAAAAATTATTAATGCAGAAGAGGTGGAGTGTTTTTATAGTGAAAATAAAGGGACTTATGCGGCAACTACAGATGGTAGAAATTATCTTTTAGAAACGACACTAGAGGGGTTGGAATTAGATTTGGATCCTGAGATTTTCTTTAGAGTTAGTCGTAAATTTTATATCAATATAAAACATATAAAAGACATCATTTCATACACAAATTCTAGGCTTCAAATTAAGTTTAATACATATAATGGTCAAGATGTAATAGTGAGTAGAGAGCGTGTTAAAGACTTTAAGTTGTGGTTGGAGTAGTCTTATTAAAATAACTGGACTTAAGTGTTTTGTGTAAAATAAAAAAACCACTATAAGCTTTTCTTATAGTGGTTTTTTTTATGATTTTTTCGTTTAATTATCTAAACGGTTATCATCAAAAGACGAAGGTAGTAATTTTGGTATTAACTTAATGAAAATAGGTAATAAAACAGCTCCGCCAGGCAATATGAAAATAGCTAAAGAAGGGATGCTTTTGAAAATATCTAATAACTGGTTTTGTACTTTCTTCTTCTCTTCTTCCGTTAAATCTTTCATGGTTGATTTAGATAAAAGAGTCACCAATTCTTTACTTTCAGAAAGCTCTTTTTGTAATCGCTTACTGTTTCTTAGAATTAATTTATTTACAATTTTGGCCATACTATCATAAAATTGAGTCGCCAAATTGTGGTTTTTTAAGTGCGGTATTTTTGATGCATTTTTATCAAAAAAAGCACCTATGTCTTCTATCGATTTTAGAATGGAATCAGCATTTAAACCAAGGTCTTTTCCTATATTAATTATAAAGTCAGATTCTTTATAATCTAACGATAAATCTTCCCAAACAGTTAAACATGCAACATCAAAAAAATATTGATTTTCACAAAGCGTAAAATCGTTAGTTAATTGGTCTCTGTACGAGCCATCAAAACTATCTTTACTACTATCAATAAATGTTAAGGAAGAAGCAAAAAGACTAGCTAATTTCTCGTCTTTTTTATTTTTTTCTTTAGAGTTTAATGCGTGATATGTTATATTGATAGTGATGTACTCTAACTTTTGAGCATGCTCTTTTATGTTATCGGTTGTTGTTAAATACCTTTTAAAAGTTAAAACATCAATAAACAAAAGTGAGTTTGTAATGATGCTATTAAAAGTTTTGCTGATAACATTATCATCTAAATAAACTCTAGAGTCTATAAGCAACTCTAATTGCGAAGATGTTTTTTTTCCAGTAAGAATTTTGTTTAATAGAGATACTTTTCCAAAGCCTAATTGTTTATAAAACTCAAAAATACAATCTAAAAATTTAGAAAAATCAGTTTCTTTCTCCTGTTCTCTATATGTAAAGTATAAAGCGGTTAAAAGGTTAACTTTCGCTTTCTCATCGTCTGATAAAGGGTGTTCGTGAATTATAAATTCAGGATTGCTAATGTTTACTCCATATATAAAGCCTAAGCTTTTTAAATGATTATATAGTTCATCAAAATTATCATAAAGGGTATTGTAGTCCTTTACAATGTGTCCAAACTTATCAATCCAACCGGTTGCTGAAGGGTTCATTATACTATATGTTTTTCAATTGCGAAATTACATCAAAAGCTTTTAGTAAATCATTTCTTAAATATTTAAAATGACTCTTCAAAAACGTGTTAACATAATTTTAACATAATAAAACCAAACCCTGCTAAACTAGATCTCGTAAGTGTTGTTGAATTAATAATCTAAAAATTAGTAACATGAAAAAAACAAAAATTTATTTAGGACTTGCACTTGCTGTTGTGACGGGTGTAATTTTAGTTGCTGCCGATCATATTGATGCGCCATCGACTACAGGTACTACTGCTGATATTGCAGATTTTTATGCTTTTGAGCCTACAGAAGGTTCTGATAACACTGTATTTATTGTAGATCTACAATCTAATGTATTACCAGATTTAGCTTACGGAACATTTGACGAAAATGTGCTTACAGAAATTAATATTGATTTAGATGGTGATTTAATTGAAGATACTGTTATACAAGCTATTCCTAGAGATGGTAAAATGTATTTCTTTGGACCAGTTACTCCAACGCAAAAAGGCTTATCAGGTGAAGTAATGGTAGATTCTCCTTTAGGTAGTGTAGATATTTCTACAAATACTGCAATTACTACAAATACATCAACAGGTGTTAAATTATTTGCTGGACCTAGACAAGATGCTTTCTTTTTTGATTTTTTTCAATTTAATGAGGTTTTAACTGCTACACCAGAAGGATTTAAAGCTCCAGGAGATGCTGCTGATACTTTTGATGGCGCTAATACAATGTCTATTGCTATTGAAATACCAAATTCAATGTTAGGAGCACCAACTGCTCAAAATGCTTTAGGAGTTGTTGTTTATAAAACATGGGTAACATCAAACATCAAACAATAAATAATTAAATATCTAAAAAAATAAAAATATGAAACTATCAAATATATTTTACGCATTTTCTTATGCAGTAGCACTTACCCTTTTTGTATCATGTGATAATGATGACGATAATGTACAAATTATCGAAGAAGAAGAAATGGAAATGATGGCAGATTTTTCTGGCACATACATTCAAGCAGACCATATGGGACGCCCTGGTGTAAATACAGTTTTAAGTGGTGATGATGCTACAAAAGATATGCAAAACGTTACAATACCTTCAGAAATGGGTGCTGCTTTTCAAGCAAGTTTTGAAGCTAGATTAGAAGGTTTACATGATGCTTATGCAGTTGCTTTAGGTTTTACACCTGCTGATGTAGATTATCAGAATAACATTTTAGGATTAGATATTGCAACATTAACGGGTTATTTAGCTGCAGATGTTTTAGAAGTTGCGCCTAATAATGTTACAACTTACTTTTTACCAGGTGAAGATGCTGATATGGATGGGAATGTTTTAAACGACCCTGCAGTTATTGGTTTAACTGGTAGAACAATACAAGATGATGTTATTGATGTTTCTTTAATATTATTTTTTGGTGGCGAAGATGGAATCCGTTTTAGTGGTCAAGATACCGATAATGATGGTGTTCAAGATTTACCAAGATTGACATCTGATGGTGTTAGTATTACTGCTAACCCAACAAGTACTTTTCCTTATTTAGGTAACCCTGAATAAAAGGAAGCTATGAAGAGGAGAATTTGGGAGGATTTAACCCCTCCCATTTTTTTAAACAACACCTAAAACCACCTAATTTTCCCTAAAAACATTTCTAAAATTACCACAAAATGAAATATATACTTTTAATATTTTCAGCCTTACTGATTTTTTCATGTAAAGATTCAGATACTGCTTTAAAAAAAATTACAGACAAAGATGATTACAATCAATTTTTAGTCTCAGAAAAGCCAAAAACCACTTCAAAATATTTTGAGCTTTGGAATTCAAAAATAAAACCAGACAGTATTCAATTAATGTCTTTTGGTATTGTTGCAGGAGAATACAATACTTATTTTAACGAAACAGGTAATATTGATTTTTTAAAAAAATCAGAACAAGCTTTAACTAAAGCGGTAGAAAAAGCAAACATAGGCAGGTCGGGCTTTAGAAGAGCTTTAGCTAGAAATTATATTTCTCAGCATAGGTTTAAAGAAGCTTTAGAATTAGCAGAAAATGCAAGAGAAATTGGAGCAGGTTTAACTGAAACACAAAGTTTATTGTTTGATGTGCACATGGAGTTAGGTAATTACAAATTAGCAAAAAACTATTTAGATAGTATTACAGATTTATCTAAATTTGGGTATTTAATACGTGCTGCAAAATGGAATGATTATAAAGGTGATTTAGCCTCTACAATTAACTACATGGAGCAAGCCGAAAAAATTGCAGAAAATAAAAAAAATAAAGGTTTAATGCTTTGGTCATATACTAATTTGGCAGATTATTACGGCCATGCTGGTAGAATAAAAGATTCTTATTCAAATTTTTTAAAGTCATTAGCTATCGATAGTCAGAATGCATATGCTAAAAAAGGTATTGCTTGGATTGTTTTTTCTCATGAAAATAACCCAAAAGAAGCATTACGAATACTAGATTCTATTACTAAAAATTACGATGCTCCCGATTATTACCTTTTGAAATCTGAAATAGCAGAATTTATGGGTGACGAAGAAAATTATGCTAAAAATTTAGATCAATATTTTTTAAGAGTTAAGAATAAAAAATACGGAGATATGTATAATGCATATAATATTGATTTGTATTTATCAGATGCAAATGAAATATCAAATGCTTTTAAATTAGCAGAAAAAGAGGTTGCTAATAGACCAACACCAGAATCGTATAGCTTTTTAGCCTATAGTTATTTAAAGTTAGGCGAAAAACAAAAAGCATTAAATATTGTTTTAAACCATATCGAAGGTAAAACTTTTGAGCCAGCAATATTATACAACGCTGCTGAAATTTATAAAGAGAACGGTAGTTTAGAAAAAACAGCAGAGATAAAAGAAGAGTTATTAGGAGCTATATATGAATTAGGACCTAATATGAAAAATAAAATAGAAGCACTATAACCTTTTTAAAGATAAAAAAATGTTGAAAAATATAACATTGATGATCGTTTTACTATTTGCTTTTGTAAGTAACGCACAAGAGTTTAAAGGCAAACTTATTAATAAGGATGCTAAAGCAATAGAAGGTGCTTACATTTTTAATGTAAATACTGAAAATCATACTCATAGTAATGAGTTGGGGTACTTTAAATTAGATAACAATTCAGTTGGCGATACATTAAGAATAGGAGCTTTAGGCTTTGAAAAAATTAATTTTGTAATAGGTGGTAAAGATAATTTTAGTAAACGAATATCACTTGTATTAAAAGAGCAGTCTTTTGAGCTTGATGAAGTGGTTATAAGACCAAATTTGAATAGCTTAAATGCAATTTCTGAAATAGATTTAAAAACAGCTCCAGTACGATCATCACAAGAATTATTACAAAAAGTACCAGGTTTAATTATAGGCCAACATGCTGGTGGAGGTAAAGCAGAACAAATATTTTTAAGAGGTTTTGATATTGATCATGGTACAGATATTTCAATTTCTGTAGATGGTATGCCTGTAAATATGGTTTCTCATGCGCATGGACAAGGTTATGCAGATCTACACTTTTTAATACCAGAAACATTAGACCAGATTGATTTTGGTAAGGGTAGTTATTATGCAAGTAAAGGCGATTTTGCTACAGCAGGCTATGTCAATTTTCAAACAAAAGAAAGTATAGATAAAAGCATGGTTCGTTTTGAATATGGAGATTTTGGATGGAATAGAACATTAGGAATGTTTAATGTTATTGATTCTGATACTGACCAAGCATTTATAGCAACAGAATATACTCAATTTGATGGTGCTTTTGAATCTCCACAAAATTTTTCAAGATTGAATATTTTTGGAAAATATACGACTGTATTAAAAGACGCAAGTAAGTTTTCATTAACTGCATCACATTTTACAAGTACTTGGGATGCATCAGGTCAAATACCACAACGAGCAGTAGATAATGGTAGCATTTCTCGCTTTGGAGCTATTGATGATACTGAAGGAGGTACAACAGGAAGAACAAATATAAATGCATCGTTGTTGAAAATTATTGATGATAATACGTTTGTAAAGTCTAATGTTTTTTATTCTAATTATAATTTTGAGTTGTACTCTAATTTTACATTCTTTTTAGATGACCCTACAAATGGAGATCAAATAAAGCAACAAGAAGAACGTGATATATTTGGTTTTAATACCGAATTAAATAAAAGTATGAAATGGGGCAGTGCAGATGTTATTTTAAAAGCTGGCGCAGGTTTTAGAACAGATAATGTTGATGATGTAGAGCTTTCTCATACCTTAAATAGAAAAACTACAATAAACAACATACAATTAGGAGATGTACAAGAAACTTCTGTTTTTGGATACGCTAGTTTAGATTATAAAAAAGACAAATGGTCTATAATACCAGGTATTAGAGTTGATAATTTTAATTTTGGTTATGTAGATGCTTTGCAAGAAGAATATACAAACCTATCAGAATCTAAAACAACAATATCACCTAAATTGAATATATTATATAGTAGCAGTCCTGATTTACAGTTATTCTTAAAAACAGGTATAGGTTTTCATTCTAATGATGCTAGAGTTGTTGTAGCACAGCAAGGTGAAGACATCTTGCCAGCTTCTTACGGAGCAGATTTAGGAACTATTTGGAGACCTTTTTCAAAAGTATTTGTAAACGCAGCAGCATGGTATCTTTACTTAGAGCAAGAGTTTGTTTATGTAGGTGATGCAGGTATTGTAGAACCTAGTGGAAAAACACGCCGTTTAGGTTTAGACTTAGGTGTTAGATATCAAGTAACAGACTGGTTATTTTTTAATACAGATGCAACATATACAAATGCACGAAGTATAGAAGAAGAAAATGGATCAGATTATATACCATTAGCACCTGACTTTACACTGGCAGGTGGTTTAAACGTATTAGATTTAGGAAGATTTTCGGGTGGTATAAAATACCGATATATAGGAGATAGACCTGCTAATGAAGATAATTCTATTGTAGCAGCAGGATATTTTGTAACAGATATGAATGCTAATTATAAGCTTTCAAAAAATTTAGATTTAGGAATTTCTATCGAAAATTTATTCGATACGGAATGGAATGAGACTCAATTTGCAACAGAATCACGTTTGCAAAATGAAACAGCATCGGTAGAAGAAATTCATTTTATACCAGGGACACCATTTTTTATAAAAGGTAATATCACATTCACTTTTTAGTCCTCAATAGAAAAGAAGCAAGTGGTTGTTTTTTTGTTTTTAGGTTGTTTGCACCGTAGTAGTGGTACTACGGTGCTTTTTTTTTGAAAATATGTTAAATTAAATTAACAAGGTAAAACCTACTTCGTTTTTTTTTCGTAGGTATTACAAACTAAGGTATTATGGCATAAATACTTTAGTTTTTAATCTAAACCTTTTAATTATGACTTATTTTTTATTAGGAGTTTGGTTTTATGTTATGTTACATGTATGTATAATAGTATATTTAGCCTTGCATAGACTGCATAAAGAGACTGAAGAATGTAATTCGCTTTATGAAAAGCAAAAAAAATAGCTTTTTATAACAATATTTTAATCTTTTTATTCATAAAATAATACTTAATTAAGTTGAGTATTTTGCAGTACAATAACTATCCACATTACAAATTGTCATATTTTTTTTTAATATTTCGATTTGTGATTTAATTTTTAAAAATGAATTTAAAAAAGGTTTTATATATTTTAAGTATACTATTCTCTTTTGCTTTGAAAGCACAAGAAGAAGTTAAGAAAGATTCTACAAAAAACTTAGATATCACATTATTTCCGGTAGCTTTTTATACTCCAGAAACAGATTTTGGTTTTGGAGCATTAGGTATTGCAAGCTTTTGGTTACATGGCGAAAAAAGATCAACACGGTCATCATCAGTTCAATTGGGAGTAAGTTATACAACTAAAAACCAATTTTTATTATATTTTCCTTTTGAGATTTATTCTGATAACGAAAAATGGCGTGTTATTGGTGAGCTAGGTTATTATAAATACGTTTATAATTATTATGGGCAAGGAATTACTAGTTTAGAAGAAGATAGCGAGAATTACGAAGTTACTTTTCCTAGATTACGTATGTCAGTTTTAAGAGAAGTATTGCCTGATTTTTCAGTAGGATTAGGGTATCAATTAGATAATTTCACGAATTTAAAAGAAGAGGAAGATGGCTTACTCGCTAATTCAACCGTAATTGGTAAAGATGGTGGTATGGTATCTAATGTTGGACTTTTAGCATTTTATGATACTCGTGATGATATTTTTTACCCGACTAAAGGATTTTTTATTCAAGGTAACTTTTTTACTTCTTCAAATTTTTTAGGTTCATCATTTAAATATTCTAAATTCAATTTAGATAGTAGATATTATAAAAAGGTTGGTAAGCGTAAAATAATAGCTACAAACCTTTTCTTTGGAAGTAGCTCAAGTGGTACACCTTTTTTAGATCAATTCTATATCGGAGGGAAACGTACTAGAGGTTTTAGCAGTCGTAGGTTTCAAGATAACGCAGAAGCTTCATTAGCACTCGAATATCGTTTTCATATAAGTGGTAGGTTTGGCGCTGCTGTTTTTGGATCAACAAGTACTGTTGCACCAAATTTTAAAGACTTATTTTCTTCTCCTTTAAAAAACTCTGGTGGTGCAGGTTTACGTTATATAATTAATAAAAGAGATGGTGTTCGCCTTAGAGCAGATTATGGCTACTCAAAAGAAGGAGGTAACATCAGTTTTACAATATTAGAAGCGTTTTAAGCAACAAATCACATAAATTTTCGGAGTAATACAGGTAATAGTAATAAGTCTAAAATTAGAGCGGTAACTAGTGTTGAGCTAATTAAAAGACCTATGATAACACTCGGGTTGTGTATTGAAAATAACAAAACCATAAAACCAAAAAATAGAACTAAAGTGGTAATTATAAGTGCTCTTCCTGTTTCTAAAAAGGTAACCTTTATGGCTTCTTCTTTAGAATAACCTTTAGATAGCATTATTTTAAATTTTCCTAAAAAGTGAATAGTGTCATCTACCGCTATGCCAAATACAATTGCAAATACAATACTTGTAGGTGCATCTAACGGTATTTTTAAAAACCCTAATAAGGCTCCCGCAAATACTAAAGGCAATAAATTAGGAATCATAGATATAATAACGAGCTTAATATTTTTATACAACAATCCCATAATAATACCAACTAATAATAACCCCATAGCTAAACCTTGAAAAAGACTAAGCTGTATGTATTCGGCATTTTTATCCATTAAAAAGCCTTTTCCTGTAATTTTGAAGTTTACTATTGTAGTGTCTGTATTTTTAGCAATAAATGTATTAATTCTACTGTATGTTGTATTTAAACTATCGGTACCAATATCTAAAATTTTAGAAATGATTCTAGATTTTGTTTTAGAGGTATCCATAAATTTATTAAGTTGTTTTCTAGCATACCTATTAGCATCTTTTTTATACGTATTAAAGGTTTTTTTATCTTGTGGTAAAACAAAAAAATCAGCCTTGTTAAGGTTATTGGCTTTATTAAAAGCTTTAGGAATTAAGTTTACAGACTGAACATTTTTTATAGTATTTATTTTTTCTAAATTTTGAGTTACTTTTTCAATCTCATTCGCAATTTCAAAATCGGTAATTTTAAAATTTTCTTTACTAGTTACGGCTAGTTCTAATGATCTAAAACCAAAATAATTTTTTTGAAAAAAATCAAAATCACTCGAAATAGCGCTTTTGTTTGGTAAACTAGTTTTAAACTTATAGTTAGTATTAACTAAGCTTGCACCCCAAAAACAAAATAGTCCAAAAATAAGAGTGAAAATCAATATTTTTTTAGGGTGTAAAAAAGTAATTCTATTTATTTTTAGTAATTTTTCTTCCCAAAAAGAGCTATCTTTTTTATCGGATAAAAGTGTTTTGTTTTTGAAAATTAAAAGAAGTGAGCTTGTGAAAAATATAACAGTAAAATAGGCTATTAGTACTCCTATTGCTGAATTTACTCCAAAATCTCTGATACCAACAAGCTTTGAGAACAGTAAAGATAAAAAGCCAATGGCCGTAGTTATTGATGTTAAAAGGGTTGATAGGCCAACTTCTTTTAAAGTACTTGTAATTGCTGTTATTTGTTCAATACCTTGTTTTAACTTCTCTAGATAATTATCTAGAATATGTATTACATCAGATGTACCTACGATAAGCATTAAAATAGGATATAGGGCTGCTAAAACACTAAGTTCTTTACCTAATAATGATAATGTTCCTAGAAATATTAATAGCGCTATAAATATAGATATCAGTGTTATAAAAATAATGACACCACGCCTATATATTATAAACAGAACAATAAGTACAAGTATAAGTGAAATAATAGAAGTTACTATTAGCTCTCGTTTTTGCATATTAACCAAAGCTTCATAAAAAAAGCTTCGACCCATTAAATGGTATTCTTTTAAATCTTTACCTTCTAATAAATTACGAGTACTGGTTAGTAGTGCTATTGATTGTTTATAATCTAAATTATCATCAGTTTCTAAAACGATAATTAAAGAGGTGGCTTTTTCATCAATAAATGAATTGATGAAAAGACCATCTTCTTTAATTTTAGACCAATCTTTTTGATATTGGGTTTTATCGTCCCAGTGTAAAACGGGAATTTTTGTATAACCAAAAGATGTTTTTAATGGGTATGATAGTGTTGTTAAAGAACTGACTTCAGTTACATAAGGCAATTTTTTAGCATCTTCAGAAAGCGAATTAATTTTGCTTAAAAACTCTTTGTTGAAAACAGTTGAGTCATTTTCAACCGCGATAAGTAAAAAGTTATCATCAGTAGAAAAATCTTCTACAAATTTTTCGTAAAAAATTAGATCTTTATCCCCCGTTGGAAAAAATTGATTAAAATCGAAAGCGAATTTTAAATTACTGATTAAAAAACAAGAACCAATTGCTAAAAACAAAAAGCAGACAAGTATTACTTTTTTAAACGCTAAAATTTTTTGCATAAAATATATCTGTACCCTAATAAAAACTTAGCAAATATAGATTGTTATAATTTAATCCAATTGTCTAAATCTAAAGTCCAATCGTAACCTTTGTATGTAATATCAAGACCTTTTGTGTCATCTACAATGTTGTGAGCTTTCAAAATTTCTTTAACTCCTTTTTTACAGCCAAAATCACCTCTAAACCAACTAAATAAAGGAGTAACGCTTACTGTATTTTCTTCTTTATTATATACCGTAGTTTGAGTTAAATATTTTTTGGTTCCTAAATCTAATTGTTCATCTAATTTTTCAGCGTAATAAATAGCAACAGGTGGGCAATCTTTAGCACCACAGTTTAAAGCAAAATGCACCCTGTAATCTCTTTCCTCAACTCTCAATTTTCTTTCTAACTTATTAGGAAACCATTTTCTGATCATTCCTAAACCTAATGGCCATTGCGATTTACGAATAATACCATGCTCTATTTTTTCAAAAGCAATAGTGGTGCCAGCAATTTTAATTTGTTCTTTTTTGAAGAAAGAACCTCTATCGCTATATGAATCAGGGTTTTCTTGTAAAATAAATTGAATATAACCGTTATATATATTAAGCCAAAATGCTAATTTTTGAGTATCAGTTTGTAAACCATCCTCTAATTCCTCTATGGTTGTTGAGGCAAGTTGCTCTCTTATAGCTTCTGTGTTTTCTCCATTTTTAATTTTTATTAAAAACTCTTCAGATAGTTTATTGAAATTAGAACCATTACTTTTGTTGTCTTGAGAAGAGATAGAAAAAGAGACAAAAAATGTAAGAATCAATAGTAAGTTTAACTTAATCGAACGTGTTATCATAATATCTTTATTAGTATCGTATATTATTATATACGGTTTTAGAAGTTAGATGGTTTGGTCGTAATTATTTATGAACCCTTTCTTATAAAATTACGTATTTATTAAAGTTAGTTAATTATATTAAATAAAATATAGACTGCATTTTTTTATGATATCTATTATTATACCAGCACATAATGAGAAGCAAAATTTAGATAAGTTACTTCCTTATTTACAAGAGCTTATAAAAGTTGATGATACAGAAATTCTTATTTCTATATCGGCATCAAATTCAGATTGTACAGCTTTCGAGAAATTAAATTCTAAAATTATTTTTTATAAATGTCCAACAAATGGCCGTGCAATTCAAATGAATTATGCAGCAAATAAAGCAAAGGGAGATATTTTAGTTTTTTTACATGCAGATGTAATACCGCCAATTAATTTTATTGAAGATATAAAGGCTACCATTAATAATAAATATGAAGCAGGGTTTTTCTCTTATAAATTTGATAAAGAAAGTTTTTTTTTAAATATCAATTCTTCATTTACAGCAAAAGATGGCATTTTTACAGGGGGTGGTGATCAATGTCTTTTTATTAAAAAAGATGTTTTTTTTCAATTAGGGAAATTTAATGAAGCACAAGTAATCATGGAAGATTTTGAATTTTTCAAGAGAATGAAAAAAGAAAAAGTCAACTATAAAATTATAAAAAACAATCTTATTGTTTCAGCACGTAAATATGAAACAAACTCATATCTAAAAGTAAATATATCAAACCTTGTAATGGTTGTATTATTTAATCTCGGATATCCTGCAAACAAATTAAAAAGTTTACATAGTAAATTATTAAAGATGCCATATAGCACAAAATAACATTGTTTTTATGAGTAAAATTATTAATGGCATTCAACAAATAGGTATTGGAGTTGCTAATGCAAAATCTGTATTTAATTGGTATAGAGAGTACTTAGGCTTTGATATTTTAGTTTTCGAAGATGTAGCTAGCGCAAATTTAATGACTCAATACACAAATGATGTTGTTCAAAAACGTCATGCGTTATTGGCCTTAAACTTAGTAGGAGGGGGAGGGTTAGAAATTTGGCAATTTAAAGATAGGATTCCTAAAGCGAATAAAAATATTTTTTTACTCGGCGATTTAGGAATTAATATAATGAAAATTAGAGCTAAAGATACAACTGTAGTTCATCAAAAATTAAATAAAATTAGCATACCTTTTTTGAGTGAAAATTTTGAAAAAGAAGATCGTTTTATATTTGCTGACCCTTGGGATAACTTAGTTCAAGTGGTAAAAGATGATTATAATTATATTAATTGCAACGTAAGTAACGGAGGTGTTTTAGGAACTGTAATTGGTGTTGCAGATATGGATAAGTCTCTACTTTTTTATCAAAAACTTTTAGGGTACGATATTTTAGTTTCTGATAAAATAGGAGTTCAAGATGATTTTAAAGGTGTGCCAGGTGGTGAAAATTCGTTCAGAAGAATTATTTTGAAGCATAGCGCTAGAAAAGTTGGAGGTTTTGGTGAATTATTAGGTCCGACAGAAATAGAATTAATACAAGTTTTAGACCGTAAGCCTAACAAAATTTATAAAGATCGTTTATGGGGTGACTTAGGGTATATTCACCTTTGTTTTGATATTAACGGAATGAAAACCTTTAGAAATGAAGCAAAAAGATTAAATTTTCCGTTTACAGTAGATAGTGCAGATAGTTTTGATATGGGAGACGCTGCAGGACATTTTAGTTATATTGAAGATCCAGATGGTACATTAATTGAGTTTGTAGAAACTCATAAAGTACCAATATTGAAAAAGCTAGGTATTTATATTGATTTGAAAAAAAGAGACCCATTCAAACCTTTATCTAAATGGCTCATAAGAGCAATGCAAGTACATCGTGTAAAAAGCGATTTATAAAATAAAAAGATATTAAAAATAAAAAGCCGCTGAAATAATTCAGCGGCTTTTTTAATGTTTAGATTCTATTTTAAGAATTTACAGCTCCTAAAGTATAAAGTTGTTCTAGGTTAGGAGATTCACTACCTCCAGCTGGCTCTAATGTAATTCCGAATGCTTCAGATTCATTAGGGTTAGCTAAGGCAAAAACCTTATTATCATCAGATATAAAATCCTCTAATAATCCCATACTCGTAGGTGTAAGTGGGTCTAATTTTAAAGACCATACTTGGTAAACCATTCCATCTGGTGGTTCTGGTAAACCTTGAGCATCAATAAATACTTTTTGTTCTTTCTTATTCCAATATGCTTTTGCATAAGAGTCAGGGTCAACAGCTTGCCCGCCTAAAGCGACTACTTGTATGTCTTTATCTCTAATCGTAGTTAAAAGGTCTTTAGATTTTTCTAGAGAAATTTTAGCTTCTTCAATTTGAATTTCTAAAGTTTCATTATTTTGAGAAGCTACATTGATTTCTGACTTTAATGAATTGTTTTCAGAATACATCCAAAGTAAGCTTGCTGCTAAAATAACAGATGCAGCCCAACCAAGGTATGATGACCAATTAGATGATTTTTCAGAAGGCATTTCAATAACCTTAGATTCAAATGCTTTTTGAATTCTATTTTTTACACCTATAAATTCTTTTTCAAAAGAACGAGATTTTGGTGCAGCAGCTTTTGATAGTGCTAATATAGAAGCTTCAATAGCTACAATTTCTTTTTTAATTTCTGGATATTGTTTAGCATTATCGACCACTTCCAGATTTTCTTTTTCTGAAAGTATGCCAGCTACGTAAAGCTCCAAAACTCCTGTCTCTATGTATTTTTCTATATCCATGCTATATTGCTATATTGCTTCGAATTTGAGAGATACAACTCCTATTTCTTGTTTTAACGGTTCCTATCGGAATTTCTAATTCTTCAGAGGCTTCTTTTTGTGTATAGCCCTGAAAATATAGTAAATCTATAATTTGAACACATTTTTCTTTTAAATTCTTAAGTAAACTCTTTAATCCTATTGTATCAACCTCAGTATTAAGGTCATTACTGTCTTCAAGTATATTTACGAAAAAATCAGAGGATAGGTTTTGTTTACTATTTTTATGTGCTTTTGAACGTACTTGATCAATAGCTGCATTTCTAGCAATATTTAATATCCAAGTAAAAAATCGTCCTTTTGAAGAATTGTAACTTTCACAGTTATTCCAAGCCTTCACAAAAACATCTTGACAAATTTCTTCAGCGATATCATTATTTTTTACGATTGTATTAATAACGCCGCAGATATTATCAGAATACATACCATATAGCTTTTCAAAAGCTTTTTGGTCTTTATTCCGAAAATTGTCAACTAAAAGTTCTAATTCCATAGAATGAATTTAATAATGTAAGATAAAAAAAAACTGCACTAAAGGCAGTTTTTAATTTGTTTATATTTTAATTTATTGAATTATACCAGCACAACTAACTCTAGCTCCAGCATCGCCACTTGGTTGCGATGTATAATCATCAGTACCTTGGTGAACTATAACACCTTTTTCTAGTATGTTTTTTGTTTCATCGTCACAATCAATACACCATTCGTCAGTACTAAATTCAACCGTAGCATTTCCATCTACATCAGCAGCAAAATTACCAATATCTCCTTTATGATAACCTTCTTCAGTACCCCATTTTCCATGTGGTTGAAATGTTGGGTTCCAGTGTCCGCCAGCCGATTTACCATCTGCAGATGAACAATCTGCAGTTTCGTGAATGTGTATGGCATGTTCACCTTCGCTTAAGCCAGATAGAGTAGCCATCATTGCAACAGTTTCTCCATCTTGCGTAAAAGTTACCTCTCCCTTGACATCACTTTCACTTTTAGGTTCTAGCGTTATAGTAATAGATTTAGACTCTTTTTCTGATTCTACATCCATAATAGTAGCTTCAACTTCAGAATTCATTTCTTTTGTTTCTTTTTTTGCATCTTTACAGCCGTAAGAAAAGCTTAATGCTGTAATAGATAAAAGAAATATTGTATTTTTCATAGTAGTGTTTTTTGTTATTTATAATTAACACTAAAAGTATAAAAGAGCTTAAAAAGAAATGCGCTTATCAGAGTTTATTGTTAACTCAATCCCTAAAATGTGATTATTTTTTTTCAAAAACAACTACACCTTCTATAGCAACATCTTCCCATGTTTTACTAACACCATCTGGTCCAGTGTGCAATGCTTCACAAGCTTTATTTATCGAAGCAACAGCATCTAAAGCATTCCAGTCCCCTAATTTCAATACTCCTGTAAAAGTGTATTTAGTTTCAGAATTTTTTAGAGTTTCTAATGCAATAGTTCCAGTTTCTCCATTTAAGGTAATTTCTAAAGAACATGCATCACCATCTACATTAAAAATACCAGAAATTAATTCAGTATTATCCATAACGCCAAAAAAGAATTCTAATAATTTAGGATCTCTCGTGCCAGTACCATCATTAGTAAATAAACTAGAAACGGGTATACTAAATTCAGTACCATCCATAGCTTCTAAAGCTGTAGCACCTGTTCCTTCGTTTTTAATATTAATTGTTTTAAAAATACCTCCAACTGGTATTTTATCTGTTGTTTTATATGCCGTGAAACTAACTTTTGTAGAATCTTTAATTAATGAAAACGGCTCTTCTACAGTTTCAGTTTTTGCAGCAGCACTGTTATCTTTTTTAGTTTCTTTACAACTGTAAGTTAATCCAGCAATAACTAATGATAATACTAATAATGTCTTTTTCATTTTTATTGTTTTATAAGTAAGTATAAAATTACGTTTATTTTAATTGCAATCAATGGTATATAACCTTAATCTATTTCTTTTTTCTTAAGTCGGGGTTGTAAAAAACTCCGATTTGTATTCTATCAAAATTGGCGTTCGAAAAGTGGTTTTTTAAATATCCAGTTTGTAGCGCTAAGTTTTCAGTTACATTAACACCTAAGGCCGCGTATAAACGATTTTGTCCAAAAACATCATCTTGTAAATTTAAAAACACTTCGTCATAAAAATTCAAAAAGAAAATATCAGTTAATGGTAGTGTAACTTGTAATCGATATCGAGCTCTATGTTGTGTGTCAGTTGTGTTTTGGTTTGATAAAAAACGTTGCTCTAATCTATAACGATGTTCAAATAAAACATTGCCTAATTTATTTTTAAGTATAAATTGTTCAAAAATTCTATTTTCATTACTATTTTCTTCATCAGGTAACTCATCAAAAGTACCATCGGTACTAATATAACCATAGCCAATTGTTGCAATTGCATTAGGGTTTATATGATAATTTAAACCTGTACGTAAAAGCATTTGGTTAAAATTATTAGAAGTTTCATAGTATCTAAATTGAGCTTCGGTGTGTATACTTAATTTCTCTGATATTTTATTAGTACCAAAATACATATACCAAGCACCCCAATTATCTTCTCCGGTTTCTTGGGCATTACTGATTGATAAAAAGCTAAGGGCAATTAAAAAGGCAATTTTTTTCATGGATTAAAATTTAATCGTTTTTGTTTCTTTAAAAGGTGTGCTATTTAAATTTTCTATAGATGTTCTGTATGTTTTCCATTCAGAATCAAAAAAGATATTTGTTTTCTCTACAGCTTGTTTTAATTCTTGTTCAGCAAAACGAATGAGGTTTTTTTCTGTTGATGTTATTCCTGTTTGTCTTGTAGAACTATAGTAACGAGCGTTACCTATCCTTTGCATAACGGTAATTTCAGGATTACGAGTAATACCTTGTCGTTTGTCATCTTTACCTAAGTATAAAGCTATTTCTTTATCAATTTTTTTAATTATTTCAGTTGATAATTTAATAGCATCTTGGTATTTTTCTTTATCAATTTCTTTTAATTCTTTCTGATATTTTATAGCAATATTTTTAGATGTTACTAACTGCAGTACAGCATCGGCAGCTATTTGTGTTAAGTTTTCTATTTTTTTAGATGTAGCATAAACTTCATTAATATTAGTTTCAGAAATATCTAATCTAGGGTCTGATTTTACTTCGATTTGAGTTTTTTCAGATATAGTGTCATATGACATTTTAATAGTGTAAAAACCAGGTTTTACATCCACACCACCTTGTTCTTTTTTAATCTTACTAATTTTTCTTGAAGGAGAATCAGCACCTTTTTCATCCATTTTCCAATATACTCGGTGAAACCCAGCTTTCTCAGGTGTTTTATATTTAAGAGTTCGTATATGTCTTTCTCCGTCATAAATATCAAACTGAATAGAATCTTTTTTCTGAACACCTGTTAACCCAACATTATTTGCTTCAGTTAAATTTGTATTAGAAGCGTCATTTTTATTTGATTTTGTTTCAGTATCCAATTTTTTAGCTTTTCCCTCTTTCAAGAAATAGGTTATCATGGCTCCTGATTTTTTATTTTCAGCGTTGAATATAGCATCAGCACCAAACCTGCTACCCGTTGGTTGTTGATACGCTGCTTGGTATGCTGTAGGAGGTGTAAATAGTTTAGCATCTTTTTGTAATATAGTATAATCTGAAGCTAGGGCTCTTAAAGGTCGAATATCATCTAAAACCCATGCAGCACGGCCAAAAGTACCTATTACTAAATCATGCTCTCTTGGGTGAATAACCAAATCTTTTGTAGACACAGTAGGGAAACCTTCTGTCCATTTTTGCCATTTAGTACCTGCATTAAAAGATATATACAAACCATCATCAGTTCCTAAAAATAAAAGATTAGGGTTTTCAAGATCTTCAATTATAGATAATGTATAGCTTTTTACATCAGTAGCATCAACAATGCGTTCCCAGGTTTTACCATAATTTGTTGTTCTATAAGCATATGGTGTGTAATTAAACCTTCTATAATCATTTGCAATTAATAAAGCTTCACCTTTATTTTTATTAGAAGCTTTTATCTGTGGAATCCAACTTCCTTTAGGTAGGCCTTTAATATTTTGAGTAACATCAACCCAAGTATTTCCATTATTTTGTGTATAATGTACTCGTCCGTCATCAGTAGCTACCCAAAGCATATTTTTTTCAAGCGTAGATGGTTCTATAACTAAAATAGTACAATGATTTTCAGCACCAGTAGCATCCATCGTTAAACCTCCACTATCGCCTTGTTTTTGTTTTTCGGGGTCGTTTGTAGATAAGTCAGGAGAAATTATTTCCCAAGTCAAGCCTTTGTCGGTGCTCTTATGAACAAATTGACTACCAAAATAAACGGTACTATTATTGAAAGGATCTTGGCCAATAGCCGCATTCCAATTAAAACGTAATTTAGTTTTTGCATCGGGAGGTGTAGGGCGTACAATGTAATTATTACCTGTTATATGATCGTATCTTGAGACATTACCTTGCTGACTCATTGCGTAACCAAATCTAGAATTTTCTTTGTCAGGTACTACGTCAAAACCATCACCAAAAGCAATTTCTTGCCAATAGCTGTTTCTTATACCTTGGGCTTTCCAAACATAAGCAGGACCACGCCAAGATCCATTATCTTGCATACCACCATATACATTATAAGGGTATTCGTTATCAGTATTTATATGGTAGAATTGGGCAACAGGTATATTGCCAACAAAACGCCAAGATTTTCCACCATCTTTAGTAATATTCATTCCACCATCATTCCCATCCATCATGAACTGGCCATTTTTAGGGTGAATCCACCATGCATGATGATCAGGGTGTACTCCGTTATCTGCACGGTAAGCAGGCATTAGTTGTGTAAAGTTTTTACCTCCATCTTCAGATACATTTATATAAGTAAAGACTGAGTAAATACGGTTTTCATTTTGTGGATCTACATATATTTCAGAATAGTAAAAAGGGCGGTTGCCAATACCTTCTTTTTCATTAATCTTTTTCCATTTAAAACCACCATCTTCAGATTTGTATAATGCATTTTTTTTAGCTTCAATTAAAGCGTAAACAATATCTGGTTTCCCAGGAGCGATAGCAACGCCAATTCTCCCTAATTCTCCACTAGGTAAGCCATCTTTATCAGAAAGTTTTTTCCAATTTTTTCCACCATCATGTGTTATATATAAACCGCTACCTTCACCACCTGATTTAAAAAACCAAGGATCTCTTTTATGCTCCCACATGGTAGCAATTAGTTTGTTAGGGTTTTTAGGGTCCATCACCAAATCAGCAGCGCCAGATTTGTTATTGGTAAATAGTATTTTTTTCCAAGTTTCTCCTCCATCAATAGTTTTAAATACGCCACGTTCAGGATGCTCTCCCCATGGAGAACCTATTGCGGCAGCATATATAATATTTGGATTTGTAGGGTCAATAACAATGCGATGAATGTGTCTTGTTTTTTCTAAACCCATAGATTTCCAGCTTTTACCACCATCTAATGATTTGTAAATACCGTAGCCACCATTTAAACTATTTCTAGGGTTGCCTTCGCCTGTGCCAACCCATATAACAGAAGGGTTGCTTTGTTGTATAGCAACAGCTCCAACAGAAGCTGTAACTTCTTTATCAAAAATGGGTTCCCATTTTATACCACCAGAGGTAGATTTCCATAGGCCGCCAGAAGCTGTGCCAACATATATTATTTCAGGGTTTGAATGTACAGCATCTATGCTCGTTACACGGCCACTCATTCCGCCGGGTCCTATGTTTCTTGGTTTTAAATCTTGTACAAGATTCATATCAAAATCTTGTGCTACTACTTGGAAGAACCCAAATAGTAGTACTAGGGAAAGTAAATTTTTCATTATTTTAATTAGAGGTTAATTAGTCGCCCTAAAAATACCAAAAACTATACAGACAAATCTTAAAAGGATGTTAAGGAAGCTTTTAAAACTATAGTTTGTAATATTATTTTTTTATAAAAATTCCGAATAGTTCATTCCCTTGTCTTGCGGGTATAGAGTTATACGAAGCTTCAAATGTTATTGTTTTAAAATGAGTTTCTAAATACTTTAGGTAAGAAGATTTATTACCTCCGAATGGTCTTTTTTTAAGATTACCAGATAAGGGAATGTCAAACCACAAGCCAACTAGTTTTCCATTCGTTTTTAATATAGATGCCATTTTTTTAGCATAAGAAGTTCTATTTTCAATTGAAGGTATAAATGAGCAGAAAAATGTTTGCTCAATAATCAAATCATAAGCTCCTATATGTTCAAAAAAATTAGCATGAATTAATTGATTTTTAGGAAAATTAGGATTTCTTTTTTTAAATTCTTTAAGCGGAATTTCAGAAATATCTAAAATAGAAACATTTGTAAAACCATTTTTTAATAAGTATTCAGCCTCATAAGCGTTACCAGCTCCAGGTATAAGAATATGTAAGCTTTTATCTTTAAGCTGATCTATATAGTTTTTAATTGGAGTAGAGGGGTAACCAATATCCCAACCCGTGTTTTGTTCTTTATAGCGTTGGCTCCAATAAACTTCTTCTTTTTTTGTGATCATTTTTTAGTTCCAATTTTACTTCCTATCCAAGCCATAGGTATATATGCGATAACAACGTCAGTAATAGCAAACCATATAGGAGATGGTAATAAAAAAACATTAGTAATACCACCTATTAAAAATAATATTCCAATTGAAAATGCAATTTTAAGTTTGTGTGTAACAGCAATTTTAACACTAATAAAAGCAGCTGCGAATGTACCTATTGCATGAGCCAAAAAAGGCATTATATAATGTTTGGGTTGAAACAAATGCATAGCTTCTTTTAGACCTTCCATTGTGGTTGTATTAACACCATTCGGAGGAGGAATAATAGAACTGCTGACCATAATAATACCCATGTTAACAACGCTACCAATCAATAAACCTACTAAAACTGCCATAATATTTCGAAGTAGTGGACTCATATAATGTGTTTTATAAACTACCTGTTATAGAAGGCGTTTATTTAAAAATATGCATATTTAGCTTGAAAAGCTATTAAAACATTTGAATTTCTATTATTACTTTTATCGATTTATATACCTTCGGATAGCAATAAAAATAAAAATTAAACCAGAAAAAGCAATAAAAAAAGGAACTATAAAATCTTTTAAATTCAACACAAACATTATTGATATAATCAGTAACTGAAAACCAAGTCCAAATGTTGAAACAGCTGTCATTAGCCAGTTAGGAAGCTTTTTACTAGAAACAGCATTCTTATCCATTTTATAAATAATTTTATCAAAAATTCCGTAACATACTTTATAGAGTATAAATAATATATTTACAGTACGTTGTTTTTCGCCAGGTAAAGCCTTAGGTGTATTATCTTCAAAAACACGACTTGTCGTATCTCCGTTGTGTTTATTTCTCAAAATCACATAGTAATAATTATATAATGTGCCTTGTAATTGAATACTAATAAAAGCGAGAATTGTATAAGTTATTTTGCCATTAGTAACATGCCAAATAGTAGCTAGTAAAATAAAGTTTAAAATAATATCTGAAAGCGAATCTAAATATCTGCCGGTATATGATGGTGTTTTTTTTATTCTAGCCAATTCTCCATCAGCAGCATCTAAAATAGATTTTAGTATTAAAAAGAAAGCAGTGGCCCAATAATACTCATGAAAAATACAAGCAATGGCTATTAAGCCTGATATGACAAAGCCAATAGTTACATGAATAGGAGTGAATGATGTGTTTTTTAATGATTGTGCTATAAACCGAGCAAATGGTCTTCCATAATCAGAAAGATCTAAAAATTGGTTTTTTGAAGGTAGTTTGGACATTTGAAGATCATTTTAAGAAGAAAAACTAATAACGGAAACACGCTAGCTTAGTTCACTTCTTAAAATGATTACAGCAAAGATAAGTTTATTTTATATTTCTATAATTGAAGGGCAACTCAATAAGTTAGATAGTATAATTACTCTGTTTTTTTAGTATCTATATAAAAATTCTTATCTATTATAATATTAGAGTTTAAGCCTTTTATTTTTTCTTTTTTCCATTCAGCGGTAGGTGATATCCAAACAGGGTTTTCATTTAAAAATAATCGAACAGGCATATTAAAACCATCTACAATATTTGTGTAACGGTAAATAAGTGTTTTACCTTCTGTTCTATATTCTAAAATGGGTATTTTTATACTACGTAAATATTGATTGAAAAAAGGTTTTAAATCAATTCCAGACTCTTTACTAACATAGTTTTCAATTTCATTTGTTGTAACTGTTTTATGATAAAATTGTTCATTTAAGCCTCTTAGTATCTGTCTCCATTTTTCATCATCATTGACTAATTGACGGATGGTGTGTATGATATTAGCACCTTTAAAATACATGTCTCTACTACCTTCGTTATTTACATTATAATTACCTATAATAGGTTTATCATTTATAATACTTTTACGAGTTCCGATAACGTATTCTGAAGAGGCTTCTTTACCATAGAAATAATCTACAAACAAATTTTCAGAATATGTAGTAAAGCTTTCATGTATCCACATATCAGCAATGTCTTTATATGTGATGTTATTAGCAAACCACTCGTGTCCAGATTCATGTATTAATATGTAATCAAATTTTAAGCCCCAGCCAGTACCAGATAAATCTCTTCCTAAATAACCTTTCATGTATTTGTTACCGTATGTAACAGAACTCTGGTGTTCCATTCCTAAATACGGAACTTCAACTAGTTTATAACTATCTTCATAAAAAGGGTAGGGACCAAACCAATGCTCAAAAGCTTCCATTAATCTAGCAGCATCTTTAAAGTGGGTTTTAGCAGTTTCAAGGTTGTCTTTTAATACATAATAATCCATATCTAAAACTCCTTTTTCTCCGTCGTACTTTTCTCCAAAATGTACGTAATCTCCAATATTTACATTAACACCATAGTTGTTGATAGGGTTAGCAACAAACCAATTATATGTAGTTGTACTTTCTCCCTCATCAATAGATTTGAGTCTGCCGTTTGAAATGTTCATTAATCCTTTAGGTACTTTTACACTTATTGCCATACTATCAACCTCATCATACATATGGTCTTTATTTGGCCACCAAACACTAGCACCCAAACCTTGACATGATGTCGCAATAAAATCTTTCCCATTTTTATCCTTTTTCCAAGAAAAGCCACCATCCCAAGGTGCGCGAATAGCTTCTTTAGGCTTGCCAGAATAATGGACTATAATTTCGTTAAATTCATCTTTTATTTGAGGTTTTTTTAAGGTGATATAATGAGCATTGGTATTAGAATTAACTTCTAGTTGCTCACCATCTTGTGTTACTTTTTCTATTTTTAGAGGTGGCTGCAAATCTACTTGCAATACTTGATTTTCCTCCAGTACTTTATACCTAATAGTGTTACTACCTGTAATAAATTTTTCGTCAGGTTTTACTTCAATATCTAAGTGATAAAAATTCAAATCCCACCAGGCGCGTTCAGGCGTTATTGTACCTCTTAATGTATCTTGTTGAGTAAATTTATCTTTATCAGACATTAATCCTTGAGAGAATAAAGTTGTGCATGATAAAGCAAGGAATAGAGAGGTTAATAGTATTTTCATATTTTAATTTAATTAGTTTGTGGCTATTATTATCTTATGATTGCATTTGGGAAAACAACAGGGCTTTCAAATCCATCTTTCCCTACAGATGAAATTCCGAAAAAGTAATTATCTATAACAATACCATTTAAAATAAACTCAGTTACATTACCTACATACCTACTATGATCCCAAGTTGGAGAGGTAGTATCACGCCAATAAATTTTATAACCTATAGCGCCATCAACTTTGCTCCATTGAAATTTAGCGGCTGGCTCTACAATACCACCAATTTTCACCTCTTTTGGTGCAGGTGGTGCCCAAGCAATAGAAGCTAAATTTATTGCATTTACAGCAGTTAGTTTTTTTGCATATTCAAAATTAACATGTTCTAAAATATCACCGTAATTTATTCCGTTTTCGGTTCTAATGTTTTGATGCTGTTGTGTGTAGTTTTCATGAGCTTCCATAATTCTAATGCCAGCAAAACCAGCATCATTAAATGGTCTGTGATGGCCACCTCTACCAAAACGATCTAAACGATAAATCATCATCGGATTCATTTCAGGCATGTAAATTTTTACGTTTTTATGAATGTAGCGTGCTAATTGACGAGAAATACCATCAACTTCGCCACCGTAAAAGCGTCTCATTTGTCGTTCTTTATCAGTTTCAGTCGTAGATACAGCTTCAGAGAAAATTCTAAAGTCGCGATTGCTAGTAACACCGTCTACACCAGTAATATTACCAATCATATCGTTATTTAATATACCGATAACATCCCAATCTTGCTCTTTAGCATATTTTGCTAGACCACCACCGCCAAAAAGACCTTGTTCTTCACCTGATAAGCCTACATATATAATACTATTTTCAAATTTGTATTTTGATAAAACACGAGCAGCTTCAATAGTGCCAGCCATACCGGTTGCATTGTCATTAGCTCCAGGTGCATCAGTTGTAAAGTCCATTGTGTCACTAGCACGAGAATCTATATCGCCACTCATTATAATAAATCTGTTCGGATATTTTGTTCCTTTTTGTATTGCTACAACATTTACGACCCAAGCATCTTTTGGTACTCTAGTACTCATTTCTTTTGTAACAAAATCCTTCTGATAAAAAACATTCAAACAGCTTTCACAATTTTTAGATATGTTATCAAATTCAGATTTTATCCATCTTCTTGCAGCTCCAATACCACGTGTTTCTGAAATAGTATCGCTAAAAGTATTTCGAGTTCCAAATTCAGTTAATGTAGTAATATCTTGTTTTATTCTATCAGCAGAAATAGCGTCTATAATATCATAAATTCTAACATCTGTTTGAGCAGAAGTAAATGTGGTGAAAATTAAAACAGGAATTAAAAGGAGGATTTTTTTCATAATCAATTCTTTTTCTTTAGCAAGTGATATAGACCTAAAATAGGACCAAAGGATAAAAATATAAAAATTAAAGTAGCATCTACTTTTAAAGATAAAAAAGACAAAAGCTGTATGCTTATAATAGTAACGGCAAAACCAATACAGTTTACTAATGTTAAACCAGTTCCCTTCAAATTAATAGGAGCAGCATTTGCAATTAAACTTGAAAATTGAGGAGAATCTGCAGTTACTGCCATACCCCATAAACACCACGCTAATATAAAAAAAGTAGAAGGGAGTAGAAAGAGAAAAGGCGATACAATGCAAAATAAACCAGATAATAAAAGAGCATATAAAGCAACTTTGTAACTGCCTATTTTTTCAGAAATAAAACCTCCCAGCGCACAAGATAATGCACCCAATGCAATAATAATAAATGTCCATAAAGGAACAGATAATGTTTTTTGATACATTGAATTATATGTATCTAAAGCAAAAGGTGTAAAAGCCCAAAAAGCATAAAGCTCCCACATGTGACCAAAATAACCAAAAGAAGCTTTTCTAAAATCAGCAATCTTAAAAAGAGAAAGGCCTGCTTTTATTTCTAATTTTTTATTTTCTTTACGATAAGGTCCATTTGGTACTAATAATAAAATAAAAGCACCTCCAATCAAAGATAATAATGATGTGGTTATTAAAATAAAATTAGAACTACTAACAAGTTTAAAGCTACTAATTAAATAAGGGAAAGCTGTACCTAAAACTAAAGCTCCGACTAATAAACCCAAGGCTTTTCCTAAACCATCTTTATAGTAATCGGCAGCTATTTTCATTCCGACAGGATAAATTCCTGCTAAAAAAAAACCTGTTCCAAAACGGGCGACTAGTAAATGCCATTTACTAGTGTCTTCTGCTACTAAGGATGCATTACATAAAGCTGCTAAAAGCGCGCATATTGCAAATACTTTAGAAGGTGAAAACCTATCTGCAATCATCATTAGGGCAAAAACTAGAGTGCCAGCTATAAAACCTAATTGAACAGACGATAAAACATATCCAATTATTTCGGATCCTAGCCCTGTCTTTAGGGCAAGTTCATTAACAATTGCATTACCTGCAAACCATAAAGATGTGCAGGCAAATTGTGCTAGTATTAGTACAGGTAAAATATGCGATTTATATTTCAATGAATCTAGATATTAATCACGTTAGTCGTTATAAACATCAAAAACTAATTAATAATAAAACGTTTTAAAATTTCACGAACGTCTTTAGTTCCATCTACATAGTATTTAGCGCTTGTTTTTTGTAAACCAACTTTTACTGTTGTTGAAGATTCAGGTAATTCTTGAAACATAAATTCATCAGTCCAATCATCTCCAATAGCAAAAACAAAATCATAATCTGCTTCGTTATAAACACGCATGGCTGCACGCCCTTTATTTACATTACTACTTTTTATTTCAATTACCTTATTACCATTTAAAACACTTAAATCGTCATTTGCAATTAAACTTGTTAATACGGTATTTAGTTCTGTAGCTCTTTTTTGACCAAAATCAGGATCCGTTTTTCTATAATGCCATGCTAAAGAATAGTTTTTCTCTTCAATGAAACTCCCTGGTGTTCTATCAACAAAAGACTCTAATACAGGAAGAATTTTTTCCATCCAATCTTTCTTTACGTTTTCTAACATAGAAAATTCATTTCCATTTTTAGATATCCAAACGCCATGCTCAACAATCATATTATATTTTTTAGGCAAAAACCATTTGGCAAATGTTTCTTTATCACGACCACTAATTAAATACATATCTGTATTTTCTTGAGAAGAAATAGCGTCTAATAATTGATAAAGTTCATCATCAGGACTTGCTTTTTGTGGGTCATTATGAAATGCAGCAAGTGTGCCGTCGTAATCTAAAAAGACCAAACGTTTTTTTGCTTTTTTATATTCTTTCTCTACAGAGTTAATTAGTTTTTCTGATAATTTTCTAGAAACATAAACATTGCTACTTTCTTTTTGAATTTCTAAAGAACTCATAAAATCATTAGCCCATCTTTCTACATTGTAGCGTTCTAATCGTTTTTGTAAAATTCCGTTTCTTTCTTTCTGCTCTTCAATTGGCATATTTATAGCCTCTTTAATAGTATCAGCTATTTGCTCAAAATTATTAGGGTTTATTAGTAAAGATTCATTCATTTCATTAGCCGAACCTGCCATCTCACTAAGTATTAAAACCCCTGTTTTGTCAGTTCTCGTAGCAATGTATTCTTTAGCGACTAGGTTCATCCCATCTCTAATAGGTGTCAACCAAGCAATATCTGAAGAGGTATATAAATCTATTAAATTATCAAAAGGCATAGATCTGTAGAAATACCAAATGGGAGTCCAACTAACAGTTGAAAATTCTCCATTAATACGTCCCACTAACTCATCAACTTCTCTTTTAAGAAGTTTGTATTGGGGGACATTACTTCTTGAAGGTACGGCAAGAATTATCAATCTTACCTTTTCTTTATATTGAGGGTATTTGTTTAAAAAGTATTCAAATGCATTTAAACGTTTGGCGATTCCTTTAGAGTAATCTAAACGATCTATTGATAATAAGAATTTAGCTTCTGGATTAGAAACTTTGTGAGCGTTTAATCTTTTCTGAAGTTCAGAAAGCTCTTCAGGTTTTCTATTTAAATGTTCTTTGGCTGCATCACTAAATTTTTTGTAATCGATTCCCATTGGAAAAGAATCTACTTTTATAATTCTGTCTTCAAGGTATATATCATTGAAACTTACTTCTAAGCCTAACAAACGCCTAACGGAGCTTAAAAAATGACGTTCGTAATCATAGGTGTGAAAACCAATTAAATCTGCACCAAGTAACCCTCTTAGAATTTCTGTACGCCAAGGCAGTGTTCTAAATATTTCATAAGAAGGAAAGGGAATATGTAAAAAGAAACCTATAGATACATCTGGCATTTTTTCTTTAACCATTTGTGGAACTAACATTAATTGGTAATCGTGTACCCAAATCGTATCATCAGAATTAGCCTTTTCTATAATTGCATCTGCAAATTTTTGATTAGCAGCTTTGTATGTTTCCCAATAATCTAATTCAAATTCAGAATACTGTAAGAAATAATGGAATAAAGGCCATATGGTTCTATTACTAAAACCAAAATAAAAACCGTTTACTTCTTCAGCAGTTAAATTTACTTTTGAGGAGCCATGCTCAGCTAAAGCTTTATCAATGTCACCTGCTAATTCTTCAGGTATTTCTTCATCTGTCAAGCCACTCCAACCAATCCAAAGACTATCTCCACCAGAATGAACAGATTTCATTCCTGTAGCTAAACCACCTACACTTGGCACTGCATTAATATTTCCATTGTGAATTTGTAATTGTACTGGTAGTCTATTTGAGATTATGATAGTTTTGCTCATAATTAGTTATATTTTGGCTTTTTTTAGAATTAATTTCTCTAAATTTCGTGAAAAAGAAGAGCAAATGCAATATTATTAGCTTTTTGAGTTAACGATTTATTGATATGGATAATTTAGATTACGGAATAATAGGAAATTGTAGAAGTGCGGCATTAGTTTCTAAGAATGGTTCAATAGACTGGTGTTGTTTACCAGAATTTGATTCACCATCGGTTTTTGCTAGTTTATTAGATGAAAAAATAGGAGGGAGCTTCGGTTTTACTGTTGATGATACTTATAAAATTAACCAAGCTTATGATGCCGAGACAGCTATTTTAATTACAAAATTTACTTCAGGTGAAGATTGTTTTGAAATACATGATTTTATGCCTCGTTATTACAAAGATGATGACACTTATTTTTCTCCACCAGAATTAATTAGATATATAAAACTAATTTCAGGAGCCCCTAAATTTAAAATTGTATATGATCCGAAGTTGGAATATGCACAAGGGGAAACAAAATCTTTTATTAAAAAAGATTTTATAGCGAGTCTTACACACGATATAAAGTTCGATACTGTTTTTTTATATACATCTTTTGATAA
Organism: Cellulophaga sp. HaHaR_3_176; assembly: GCF_019021925.1. Lineage (NCBI taxonomy): Bacteria > Pseudomonadati > Bacteroidota > Flavobacteriia > Flavobacteriales > Flavobacteriaceae > Cellulophaga > Cellulophaga sp. HaHaR_3_176. The sequence goes on along the minus strand of NZ_CP058990.1, from coordinate 1,795,061 downwards.
AGAGAAAGTATTAAGCGGAGAAGAAATTGAATTAAAAGAAAATGCATTTTTTCTTTTAGCATATAATGAAAAGATATTTTTACCAACAGTAGAGAGAGTTTTTTTAGATTTAGAAAGAACACGTATTTATTGGATGGATTGGTCATTAAAAACACCAACATATAGTAAATTTGATAAAGAAATAAAGCGTAGTGCTTTAACTCTTAAGCTTTTAAGTTATGATAAGTCTGGAGCTGTATTAGCGGCCGCAACAACATCTTTACCAGAAACTATAGGTGAGGTTAGAAATTGGGATTACCGTTTTTGTTGGATAAGAGATGCTTCAATGGTTATAAAAGTAGTATCAGAACTTGGTCATAAAAATATAGCTAAAAGATATTTGCAATTTATAATAGATTTAATACCAGATAAAGATGAGAAGCTCCAAATCATGTATGGTATTAATAAAGAAAAGAAGCTTACAGAAGAAACCTTAGAGCATTTAAGCGGCTATAAAGGCTCTAAACCAGTGAGGATAGGTAATGCTGCTTACGAGCAAGTACAGAACGATATTTATGGTATTTTGATGGATGTTATTCATGAACTAATATCACAATACAGTATAGATATCCAAAATGGAGAAGAACTTTGGGGAATAACGAAAGGTATTGTTTGGATTGTAGAAAAGCACTGGCAAGAACCTGATAAAGGAATTTGGGAATTTAGATCAGAGGATCGGCATTTTACGTTTTCAAAAGTTTTATGTTGGACGGCAATTGATAGAGCAATTAAGGTTGCTGAAATGTTGAACAAACAGCATAAAATAGAAAAGTGGAAACCATTGGAAGAAAAAATCAGAAAAGATATAATGGAAAACGCTTGGAACGAAGAAAAGCAGGCATTTACACAATCGTATGGTTCTAAACATATGGATGCTTCTGTACTTTTAATGGAGTCTTATGGCTTTATTGATGCAAAAGATCCTAAATTTGTGAGTACAGTATTAGCTGTAGAAAAAGATTTATGTAATGATGGCCTTATGTATCGTTATAAAAACGAAGATGATTTTGGAGAGCCTTCGTCATCATTTACAATTTGTACATTCTGGTTTATTAACAGCTTATTTAAAATAGGGCAAGAGGAAAAAGCTTTAAAACATTTTGAACAACTTTTAAGTTATAGCAATCATTTAGGCTTATTTAGTGAAGATATTGATTTTAAGACAAAAAGATTGTTAGGTAATTTCCCGCAAGCATATTCTCATTTGGCGTTAATAGAGTGTGCTATTAATTTTTCTAAAAAAGGTGCAGAAGAGAATGTATTAGAATCTATGAGAGATTAAAATAAAATAACGTTTAAAATAAAAAGCCACTCTAAATTAGAGTGGCTTTTCTGTTTTACCTACTATCAGGTAAAAACGTAATCGGAATTAGTCAAAGGTATAACCGTTATCTGCAGCTACTTTATCCGCAATTTGTGTGCGTAAAGCTACTACGTTAGGGTTATTGGTGTATTTTGTAAAACGTTTAAGTCCCATTAACATCATACGTTGCTCATCTCCTTCAGCAAAAGAAACTACAGCTTCTTTTCCTTTTTGTATAACAGTATCTACAGCGGTATATAAGTATAATTTAGACATTGCAATTTGTGTAGCTTGTTCAGTTTCTCCAAATCGTTTTGCATTTTTCTCAGTTCTTAATATGGTAGATTCTGCCATGTATATTTCAATTAATATATCAGAAGCTGACATCATCAATTGTTGGTGATTTTCTAATTCAGGACCATATTTTTGAACAGCAGAACCAGCTACCATTAAAAATACTTTTTTCAATCTAGCTATTAAGTCTTTTTCTTCAGCAAAAAGCTCAGAAAAATCAGGAGCGTCGAAAGAAGGTATACCCATTAATTCTTCACCAACTTTAGTTGCAGGACCTAAAAGATCAACATGACCTTTCATTGCTTTTTTAACAAGCATACCTACAGCTAACATACGGTTAATCTCATTTGTACCTTCGTAAATACGAGCGATACGAGAATCTCTCCAAGCAGATTCCATTGGAGTATCTGCGCTAAAGCCCATTCCTCCAAAAATTTGAATACCTTCATCGGTAGTACTTTGGCAATCTTCAGACACAGCTACTTTTAAAATAGAACATTCGATAGCATATTCTTCAACACCTTTTAGTTCCGCCTCTTGATGAGAGTTTCCTGCAGCTTCACGCATTGCAATTCTATCTTCAATATTTTTAGCAGCTCTATATGCAGCAGATTCATCAGCATAAATATTAGTAGCCATATTTGCTATTTTAGCTTTTATAGCACCAAAATTCATTATTGGTGTTTTAAATTGAATACGCTCATTTGCATATTTAGTAGCCTCACCAATTACACGACGTTGTGCATCTAAACAGGCAGCAGCCAATTTAATTCTACCAACATTAAGTGCATTCATAGCTATTTTAAAGCCATTACCTCTATCTGAAAGCATATTTTCAACAGAAACTTTTGTTTCATTAAAGAAAACTTGGCGTGTAGAAGAAGAATGGATTCCTAATTTCTTTTCTTCATCACCTAAAGAAATACCGTTAGAAGGATCATTCTCTACAATAAATCCTGTAATATTTTTATCATCACCAATTCTAGCAAAAACTATAAAAACACTGCAGAAACCTGCATTTGAAATCCACATTTTTTGACCAGTAATACTATAGTGCTTACCATCATCAGATAAAACAGCTTTTGTTTTTCCTGAATTAGCATCTGATCCAGCACCAGGCTCAGTTAAACAATATGCACCAAACCACTCACCAGAAGCTAATTTAGGTACATATTTTTGTTTCTGTTCTTCAGTACCATAAAGTGTAATTGGCATTGTCCCAATTCCTGTATGAGCACCAAAAGCAGTACTGAAAGAACCAGTTGCTCCAGAAATATAATCACACACTAACATTGTTGAAACAAAGCCCATTCCCATTCCTCCATAAGATTCAGGTACAGCTACACTTAGTAAACCTAACTCACCAGCTTTACGCATGGTTTCTTCAGTATATGCATAATCTTTTTTCTCGAAACGTTCCCAATGCGCCCAAAGTTCGCGGTCTACAAACTCCTTAGTACTATCACGCATCATTTTTTGCTCTTCAGATAAATCTTCAAGAGTAAAAATGTCTTCACAATTTGTTTCCTTAACAAGGAATTGACCACCTCTAAGTATTTCTTTTTCTGCCATTGCTATAATTTTTCTTTTCCCTTTCCCTTATAAAAGAAAGGGAATTGAGATCTGTTATTTTAAGTTAAGATTTTTACTTTTTTATATTTAAAAAGCCTTCCAAAAGGAAAGATTTAATTGGGATTATTATTTTAAAAATTCAAAAATACCAGCAGCACCCTGCCCCGTACCTACGCACATGGTTACCATTCCGTATTTACCTTGCATGCTACGCTTACGCATTTCATCAAATAATTGAACAGAAAGTTTAGCACCAGTACAACCTAATGGGTGTCCTAAAGCAATAGCACCACCATTTACGTTAACGATGTCTTGATTTAAATTTAACTCACGCATTACTGCTAAAGATTGTGAAGCAAAGGCTTCATTCAATTCTATAAGCTCAATATCTTCTTGTTTTAATCCTGCTTGTTTTAATGCTTTCGGAATAGCCTTTACAGGACCAATTCCCATAATACGTGGCTCTACACCAGCAGCAGCGTAATTAACTAAACGAGCAATTGGTTCAATATTCAACTCTTTAACCATTTCTTCACTCATGATTAAAACAAAAGCAGCACCATCACTCATTTGAGATGAATTACCAGCAGTAACACTACCGCCTGCAGCAAAAACAGCTCTTAAACCTGCTAAAGCTTCTTTACTAGTTCCTTTTCTAGGGCCTTCATCTTTATTAACGGTATAGCTTTTTGTTGCTTTTTTACCATTTTCATCTACATAGGTTTGATCTACTTTTATAGGAACAATCTGATCTTGAAAACGATCTTCTGCTTGTGCCTTTAAAGCTTTCATATGTGAGTTGTAAGCAAACTCATCTTGGTCTTCTCTTGATACTTTAAATTGGTTAGCAACTGCTTCAGCAGTGTTTCCCATTCCCCAGTAATAATCTTCATGACCAGATTTTACTAAATCATAATTTAGTTCAGGTTTATTTCCTGTCATAGGAACTGAGCTCATGCTTTCTGCACCACCAGCAATAATACAATCGGCCATACCAGATTGAATTTTAGCTGTTGCTATACCAATAGTTTCAATTCCAGAAGAACAAAAACGGTTAACTGTTACACCGGGTACATCTACGATATCTAATCCCATAAGTGAGATTAATCGAGCCATATTTAATCCTTGAGAACCTTCAGGCATTGCGTTACCAACGATAACATCATCAATACGTTTTTTGTCTAGTTGAGGTACTTCACTTATCATATGCTGAATGGTTTCAGCAGCTAATTCATCAGCTCTTTTAAAACGAAAAACTCCCTTAGGTGCTTTTCCTACTGCTGTTCTATATGCTTTTACTATATATGCTGTTTTCATCTTTTTCTAGTTTCTTAAAGGTTTACCTGTTTTTAACATGTGTTGAATTCTTTCTAACGTTTTACGTTCAGTACAAAGCGATAAAAAAGCTTCACGCTCTAAATCCAATAAATATTGCTCAGTAACCAACGTAGGTTCAGATAAATCACCACCAGCCATTACATATGCCAACTTGTTTGCAATTTTCTTATCATGCTCACTTATATATTTACTGTCCTCCATAGAGTCAGTACCCACCAAAAACATACCTAAGGCTTGCTTCCCAAGTACTTTAATATCTTTTCTTTTAACAGGTTGGGTATAACCCGCTTCAGCCATTAATTTAGCATGAGCTTTAGCTGTCGCTATCTGGCGATCTTTATTTACAACAACAATATCTTTACCATGTTTTAGTATTCCTAAGTCAAAAGCTTCGTAAGCTGAAGTAGAAACTTTAGCCATACCAATTGTTAAAAAGTACTCTTGAAGTACGTTTAACTCTACATCATTTTTGTGAAATAAATCTTGAGCTCTCAAAGCAAATTCTTTAGAGCCACCACCACCAGGGATAACACCAACTCCGAATTCAACTAAACCAATATAGGTTTCAGCGGCAGCAACAACTTTATCGGCATGTAAAGACAATTCACAACCACCACCTAAAGCCATCCCATGTGGTGCAGAAACTGTTGGTATTGCAGAGTAGCGCATACGCATCATAGTGTCTTGAAACATTTTGATAGCCATGTTCAATTCATCATATTCTTGCTCAACGGCCATCATAAATATCATTCCGATATTAGCACCAACTGAAAAGTTTGGAGCTTGATTTCCAACAACCAAACCTTGAAAATCTTTCTCAGCAATATCAATTGCTTTATTTAATCCCGCAAGAACATCTCCTCCAATTGTATTCATTTTAGATTGGAACTCTACATTTAAAATTCCATCACCTAAATCTTCAACAACAACACCACTATTTTTAAATACCTCTTTTGATTTTCTAATATTATCTAAAATGATAAATGAATCTTGTCCAGGTATTTTTTCTACTGATTTTTTAGGAATATCATAATAATATGATGCACCTTCTTTTACTGAGTAAAAAGATTTGTTACCGGCAGCCACCATTTCATTAACCCAAACAGCAGGAGTTTCACCTTCAGCTTTTATAATTTCTAACCCTTTTTCGATACCAATTGCATCCCAAATTTGAAAAGGACCATGTTCCCAGCCGAAACCAGCTTTCATCGCATCATCAATCTTGTAAAGCTCATCAGTTATTTCAGGAATTCTATGAGAAACGTAAGCAAATAATGCAGCAAAACTTTTCCTGTAAAATTCGCCAGCCTTATCTTTTCCAGCTACTAAAACTTTGAAACGGTCAGCTACTTTATCTATAGTCTTTGTTAGTTCTAATGTAGCAAAACTTGCTCTCTTACTAGAACGATACTCCATCGTATCTAAATCTAGCGTTAAGATTTCTGTTTTCCCTTTAGCATCTTTTGATTTCTTATAAAAACCTTGCCCTGTTTTACTTCCCAACCATTTATTTTCCATCATAGTATTGATGAAGGCTGGTAGTTTAAATAGGTCTAATTTTTCATCGTCCTTACAATTATCAGCAATACCATTAGCAACATGCACTAATGTATCTAAACCAACAACATCGACTGTTCTAAAGGTTGCAGATTTTGGACGACCAATTACAGGTCCTGTTAGCTTGTCTACTTCTTCAACAGTCATACCCATATCTTTTACCATATGGAAAAGACTTTGAATACTAAAAATTCCTATTCTGTTACCTATAAATGCAGGAGTATCTTTAGCAATTACCGAAGTTTTACCTAAGAATTGCTCTCCGTACCCATTTAAAAAGTCTAATACTTCGGGCGAAGTTTTGGGACCAGGGATAATTTCAAAAAGTTTTAAATAACGAGCGGGGTTAAAAAAGTGAGTTCCACAGAAATGTTTCTGGAAATCTTCACTGCGACCTTCGCTCATAAAATGTATAGGAATGCCTGATGTGTTTGATGTTATAAGAGTACCAGGTGTTCTATGTTTTTCAAGATTTTCAAAAACAATCTTTTTAATATCTAATCTTTCTACTACAACCTCAATAATCCAATCTACTTTAGATACTTTAGAAATATCATCTTCTAAATTACCAGTAGTAATTCTATCAGCAAATTTCTGGTGATAGATAGGGGATGGTTTAGATTTTAAAGCAGTAACTAAAGAGTTATTAACTAATCGATTACGTACAGCCTTATCTTGTAAGGTTAACCCTTTAGCTTTTTCTTTTTCATCAAGCTCTCTAGGTACGATATCTAATAATAAAACTTCAACTCCGATATTTGCAAAATGACACGCTATGCCACTTCCCATTATTCCTGAGCCGATAACTGCTACTTTTTTAATATGCTTATTCATCGATTTCATTACGATTAATTAGTTTTTATTTTTTTGTGTAAATTTTCTTATCAGCAACTAACTTGTTTATAGTTTCAATTACTTCAAAAAAAGAATTTAATTTTTCTTCTGGTACATTTTCTTTAATGACTTCATTAAATATTAAAACGACATCTTTTGAGTCTTTTCTTTTTAATAAGCCAAAATCAGTTAAATGTATGAGTACGCCACGCCCATCTTTAGGGTTAGGCTTTCTTATAATCAAGCCTTTTTCTTCCATACTTTTAAGTATTCTAGAAAGGCTCGTTGCTTCCATCCCCATTTTAGGGCCAAGTGCTGTTGAAGGTGTTCCTGTTTTAGGATCTATACTTAATAAAGTAAAGCCAACAGCCATTGTTGTATCAAAATTTTTAGCTTCTTCATTATACAACCTAGCAACTGCTTGCCACGTCGCTCTTAAAGCATAATCTATCGTAAGCTCCTTCATAAATTTTTATATGCTACCAAATATAATAAAATTTATTATGCATGCATAATAAATTTACATAAAAATTAAGGACCAAATGAACACATAACTTTAAATTGTAAAATGTAAAGGTTTTGTTCTTAGTAGTATATAAAATAATTTAATATGAAATTATATATTTTAATGCTCGTATATATCATTATAAAGCTCGATATATTTTTGTTTTACAATTTTTCGACGCAATTTCATAGTAGGCGTTAAGTGCTCACTTTCGATACTCCACACATCAGGAGTAAGTCTGAATTGTTTTACTTTTTCCCATTTAGCAAAACTTTCGTTTGCAGCTTCTACTTCTTCTTGTAAACGTGCAATTACTTTTTCATTAGTAACTAAATCTTGATTAGTAGTAATTTCAATTTTATATCGTTTAGCCCATTCTCTAACAAAATCAAAATCTGGTTGAATAAATGCAGCTGGCATTTTTTCACCTTCTCCAACGACCATAATCTGATCAATGAAACGAGATTGTTTAAATCTGTTTTCTAATAATTGAGGGGCAACATATTTACCACCCGATGTTTTAAACATTTCTTTTTTACGATCCGTAATTTTTAAGAAACCATCAGCATCAATTTCTCCAATGTCACCTGTATGAAAATATCCATTTTTAAGAACTTCAGCTGTTTTAACATCATCTTTGTAATATCCCATCATTACTTGAGGGCCTTTTATGCAAATCTCACCATCATCAGCTATTTTAACTTCGGTACGCTCTAAAGGTTTGCCAACAGTACCAATTTTAAACCCACCTTTACGCATATCGTTAACAGATACTACAGGTGATGTTTCAGTAAGTCCATAACCTTCCATTACACCAAAACGAGCCGCGTTAAATACACGAGCTAAGCGAGGTTGTAATGCAGCACTACCTGATGCCATTACTGATAATTCGCCGCCTAAAGCAGCTTTCCATTTACTAAAAATAAGTTTGTTTGCTAAAGCAAGCTTTTGTTCATACCACCACCCATTTTGACCATATGGTTCATATTTTAAGCCAACATCAACAGCCCAAAAGAATAGTTTTTTCTTAATTCCAGTTAAATCAGCTCCTTTCGCTATTATTTTATCATAAACTTTTTCTAAAAGTCTAGGTACAGCGGTCATTACATTTGGTTTTACCTCTTGCGCAAATTCACTTATTTTATCAATAGGAGCATAGTGAATGCTTGCTCCGCAATATTGATATAAATAAATAAGCATGCGCTCATATACATGACAAACAGGTAAAAAACTAAGCGATTTAGAAGTACCTAATTTAATAGGTATTCTTTTAAAGCTTTCTAAAGCATTACTTACAAGATTTTCATGAGATAGCATTACACCTTTTGGTCTACCAGTAGTACCAGATGTATATATTATAGTTGCTAAATCTTCAGTTTTTACATCATTTTTTCTTTTTTCAACTTCATCCTGGTTAGAAGTATCTTCTCCTAGTTCTAAAAGTTCAGTCCAATTTTTACATGTAGAAAGTTCGTCAAAAGAATAGACTTCAATTAAAGAGGGAACTTGATCTTTTATAGCTATTATTTTTTCATAGACTTCAGCGCAAGATATAAAGCAATATTTAGCTTCTGAATGATTTAAAACATAAGCATAATCTTCTTCAGAAATGGTAGGGTATATTGGAACATTTTGAGCTCCTAACTGCAAAATACCAATATCCATTATATTCCACTCCGTTCTATTTGTTAAAGAAATCAAAGCAATTTTATCATCAGCTTTTATGCCTAAGCGTAATAAAGCTCTACTTATGGTGTTTGCTTTATCAATATATTCTTTAGTAGATGTCGAAACCCATTTATCACCATACTTTGTAGAAAGTGAATTCTCAAGGTTATATTTTTCTAATTGATAATAAGGAAAATCAAAAAGTCTGGTAATATTTTGCATAATTAGTTTAAGGATTTGAACTGCAAATTAAGAAAAAAAGGGTATTATAAAATCAGATTGACAAAAATAATAACAATTCTTTGAGAATTTTATTATTTGAGTCATAATTATATTATAATCTTAGAATTTAACAGCTTATCTACAATAAACTGTTATTTAACGTGTTATAATTTCATTATATCATTTTGTAAGAAAAATCTTTCTTTTTGTTTTGTAATTTTAGCTTGAAAATAATTTTATTCCCGAATCAATGAAACAATTTTACTTACCTATTACCTTTTTATTAGATGTTAATAAATTGATATTTGTTATTTTATTAATGATAAGTAATTCAATTCAAGCACAATCAGAGCCGTTTGAATGTGATTTTAATGCTTATTTATTTCAATATAATGATATTTATGCATTAGACCTTGCTTCTGGGGGGTCATATTTGGTTGCTGAAAATATTACTGAAGGCAATATTAATGCAGCAGCTTATAACAGTGCAGATGGTTATATTTGGGGATATTTATCTTCTCCATCAAAATCTATAGTAAGAATTGGAAAAAATTATGAACCAGAAATTTATACAATTCCAGAAATTCCAAATACTAATAACAAATATGTTGGTGATATTACCATAGATGGAATATATTATTTACGCTCAGGTGGAACTACATATTATGCTATTGATTTAAATCCAGAATCTAATTCTTATTTAGAATTTATAGGATCTTATACATTAAATAAAAATATCAGTATTCATGATTGGGCATTTAATGCTGTAGATGGAAAACTTTATTCTGTTGAAAAAAACACAAATCATTTATATAGAATCACAGCTGAAACTGGGGAGGTTGAAGATTTAGGTCTTGTTCCTATATTAGCTGGTTTTAGTTATACATATGGAGCAGTTTATTTTGATATCGATGGTAATTTTTATGTATCAGCAAACCAAACAGGGTCAGTTTACAAAATTAATAATGTACAATTAGCAGGATTAAACGTAATGGTATCTAATATTTTTGCTTTCGGACCGGCTAGTGCAAGCAACGACGGTGCAAGATGTCCAACAGCACCTGTGCCACAAGAGGATTGTCGAAATGGAGTTGATGATGATGGTGATGGTCTTGTAGATTGTGATGATCCATCTTGTTCAGGCATCAGTCTTTGTCCTACAGTAACTACTACATCTGGAGGTAATGATGGAGGTTTAGAAAGTAATGATAGACTTTCAAATTTAATAAATAAGAGGAATTTTAATAGAGCAAGTACCAATTATAAGTTTGATAAACTGAGTGCTAAAGCAATAAAAAAGAGTTTTAACTACAAGAGAAAAGGAGGCTTTTCGAGTAAAGAAATTCCTTTATCAACTTTAGTTCCATTAGGTATCATAGGAGAATCTTCTACAATAGAATCTTCGCCAGCGGATTTAATTGAATTAACAAATGCATCTGATATTTTTTCTGTTGATTACTTAAAAGATACAGAGACAGTAAGTGCATTGATGATAATTAAAACAGAAAATAAAGTTTACGAACACAGTAAATTTATTTGTGATCGTTTTTTAGGAGCAGAGTTGTTATCTGTTTCAAATATTCAAATAAGAGAAAATAATTTTATAAAATCGATAATTAAACAGGCTGATGGTAATACCGAATTTGCATTAACATTTTCTGTTCGTATGAACGAAGCAAATGAATTTATTGTAGAATCTCATTGGAATATTGATGCTTACGAGAAAGATTCATCGTTTTATAATTTTCAAATTTGGTCAAATTCTGTAGATGATTTATATAAATTAGGTGAAGAAATTTTAAATCTTTTAGAAGTAAATAACCCTATTAAACAATATAAAAGCTCAACACCGCCTCCTGTATTTATTAAAAGTGCTAGTTATCAAAAAGGAAATATCAACTTAGAATTAATAAATAATAACAATAGTAATTTGATTACTTTAGAAGGCGGAATGAAGAAAACAGAGACAAGCTCTACAAATAATTTAAGTTTATCTACTGAAATTAATAGTAGGTTAGAGTCATTATCTGTCGAAACAGGTCCTTTATTTGATTTTGGATTTAGAATTCAGAATGAAAAAGGAGATACACCGGATGATTTATTCGTTGCTGATGCTCCTTGGGGATTAGACAATTCGGCTGAAAATACTACCATTGAAAGTTATGAAGTTTTACAGAATAATGAAAGTTATGCTTATAGCGGCTATAGGGTAGAGCGTAACGTTTATTTGAAAGGAAATACGTCTTCTTATCTAGGTGTTTATAGAGCATTAACTCCTCGTTTTAAGGCTGTTGATTTATCTAAATATAAAAAAATGAACTTTATGGCTTCAGGTTCAGGTACTTTAGAGGTAAAAATATTAAAAGGAAATGGATCGTATTACACAAGTAAGGTGAATTTAACAGAAGAGATTAAAGAGATTGAAATGTTAGCAACTGACTTTAAAAATGAAGCAGGAGTTGAGACTGACTTTGCAGATCTGAAAGTACTTTTGTTTAATATATCTTCCTCAGACGGAACAATGCAAGAAAAAGAAATAACAATATCAGAAATTGATTTTAATAATAGATCCGAAATAGTTGATAAACCAATTGTAAAAGAAAAATTAAATACTAAAGCTTTAGTATATCCGAACCCTTTGGTCGCAGAAACAAAATTATATTTCTCTACCGAAAACCAAGGTAGTTACACTTTAGATTTCTTTACTTTAAGTGGTATGTTATTGAGTAATCATAGTATATCAGGAGAATATTTAGAGGGAGCCAATGAAATTTTAATTCAGAGAAAGAATTTATCTCCTGGAATTTATTTTTACAAATTAGCAAGTAGTTCTAATCAAATATGGAGCGGAAAAATTATTGTTAAATAAGAAGCATTGATTAATTATACTTTGCTATGAAAGAGAAGACCACTTGGAAACAAGTGGTCTTATTAGTTTTTCAATAATCGTATTATTTCTGATCCTCAATCCATATTCTTGCATTTACAAAAGCTTGTAACCAAGGTGATACTTCATCATTTCTATCAGTTGGGTAGTGAGCCCAATTCCAAGGGAATGTAGAGCGTTCAAAATGAGGCATTGTAACTAAATGTCTTCCAGTTTTATCACATAGCATAGCAGTATTAAAATCGCTACCATTTGGGTTAGCAGGATAGCTATCATAACCATATTTGGCTACAATTGAATAATCTGATTCTGAAAGCGGTAAATTAAACTTTCCTTCACCATGAGAAATCCAAACTCCTAATTTTAAACCTTCAAGAGATGAAAGCATAACAGAATTGTTTTGTTGAATTTCTACAGATGTAAAGTTACTTTCGTGTTTGTTAGAATCGTTATACGTCATTTTACCATGTGTATGGTGTTCAGGATTTATAAGATCTAACTCCATAAATAATTGACAACCATTACAAATACCAACAGATAAAGTATCAGGTCTTGCAAAGAAATTTTTCAATGCAGTGTTAGCTTTTTCATTGTATTTAAAAGCTCCAGCCCAACCTTTAGCGCTTCCTAAAACATCTGAATTAGAAAAACCACCAACAGCACCAATAAACTGAATGTCTTCTAAAGTTTCGCGACCAGAAATTAAATCAGTCATGTGAACATCTTTTACGTCAAAACCGGCTAAGTACATAGCATTTGCCATTTCTCGTTCTGAGTTACTACCTTTTTCTCTTAAAATAGCAGCTTTAGGCTTTGTTCCTTTAAATTCAGGTAATTTACCATTAAATTCATTTGGGAATTTATACGTTAAAGCCTGGTTTTTATAATTTTCAAAACGATCTTTAGCTAAACCATTTGCAGTTTGCTTATTGTCTAATAAGTAAGATGTTTTAAACCAAGTATCACGCAAAGTAGAAACGTTTAATCCCATTTCCATTCCATTATTTTTAATGGTTAATGTACTTTCAGTAACAACAGTTCCTATTTTTTTAAAATCGATTAGAGCCTCTTTTAAAACACTTTCGATAGTATCGTTTTTTGCTTGAAAAACGATACCTGCATTTTCAGAGAAAAGTAATTTTATAGTATCTTCTTCACCTAAATCAGTTAGGTTTAAATTAGCACCTAAATTTACATCAGCAAAACATAGCTCTAAAAGAGTAGTAATTAAACCACCAGAAGCAACATCATGACCAGCAACTATTTGTCCGTCTCTAATTAAAGATTGAATAGTGTTAAATGTATTTTTTAAATAAGAAGCATCAGTAACGGTAGGTGCTTCATTACCTATTTTATTTAAAGTTTGAGAAAAGGATGAACCTCCTAATTTATAGTTGTCTTTTGATAAGTTGATGTAATAGATAGAACCACCACTTTTTTGTAAAACAGGTTCTACAACCTTAGTAATATCATCGCAATTACCTGCAGCAGAAATTATTACAGTACCTGGAGATATGACATCACCATCTTTATATTTTTGCTTCATAGAAAGAGAATCCTTTCCTGTAGGTACATTAATACCTAACGCAATTGAAAAATCAGAAACAGCTTGTACAGCTTCATATAAACGAGCGTCTTCACCTTCATTTTTACAGGGCCACATCCAGTTTGCAGATAATGAAACTGATTTCAAACCTTCTTTTAAAGGTGCCCATATAAGATTTGTAAGAGCTTCTGTGATACTGTTTTTACTACCAGCAGCAGGGTCAATCAATCCAGAAATAGGGGAGTGGCCAATTGATGTAGCAATACCTTCTTTTCCTTTATAATCTAAGGCCATTACACCACAGTTATTTAATGGTAATTGTAATGGGCCAGCGCATTGTTGTTTGGCAACTTTACCACCAACGCAACGGTCAACTTTATTTGTTAACCAGTCTTTACTAGCAACAGCTTCTAATTGTAAAACTTGATCTAGATAATCATGAAAAAATTCTAATGAATATTCAGGGTTATCATAGTTTCTTGCTACAGTTTTATCTGTCATTATTGTTTTCGGAGAGCTACCAAACATATCCTCTAAAGCCAAATCCATTGGTTTTTCTCCAGTTGTTTTAGATTCAAAAGTAAATCTATCATCACCAGTTACATCACCAACTTCATACATAGGAGAGCGCTCACGATCTGCAATACGAGATAATAAATCAATATCTTTTTTACCAATAACCAACCCCATACGTTCTTGAGATTCGTTACCAATAATTTCTTTTGCAGAAAGTGTTGGGTCACCAACAGGTAATTTATCTAAATCTATTTTTCCACCAGTTTCTTCAACTAATTCAGATAAACAATTTAAATGACCACCAGCACCGTGATCGTGGATAGAAACAATAGTGTTTTTATCACTTTCAACCATTCCACGAACAGCATTTGCTGCTCGTTTTTGCATTTCAGGGTTAGAACGTTGAACGGCATTCAACTCTATAGCAGCGCTAAATTCACCAGTATCAGCACTAGATACTGCTGCACCACCCATTCCTATTCTATAATTATCACCACCAAGTATTACAATTTTATCACCGGCTTCAGGTTTGTCTTTTATAGCTTGGTCAGCTTTACCGTACCCAATACCACCAGCTTGCATAATTACTTTATCGTAACCCAATCTTCTTCTGTTATTAGTAGAAGTTTCATTATGTTCAAAAGTTAATACAGAACCAGTAATTAATGGCTGTCCGAATTTGTTTCCAAAATCAGAAGCTCCATTTGATGCTTTTATTAAAATATCCATTGGTGTTTGGTACAACCATTCACGCTCTGGCATTCCGTTTTCCCATTTTCTATTTTCTTCTAAACGAGAATAGGCAGTCATGTACACTGCTGTACCAGCTAAAGGTAAAGAACCTTTTCCACCAGCTAATCTGTCTCTAATTTCTCCGCCAGCACCTGTAGCTGCACCATTAAAAGGCTCAACCGTTGTCGGGAAATTGTGAGTTTCTGCTTTTAAAGAAATAACAGAATCAAAGTCTTTTTCTTGATAAAAATCTGGCTTATCAGCACTTATTGGCGCAAATTGAACCACTTTTGGTCCTTTTACAAAAGCAACATTATCTTTATACGCCGATATAATATCGTTATGGTTTTCTATTGATGTTTTCTTAATCAATTTGAAAAGTGAAGAAGGCATTTCTTTTCCATCAATAACAAAAGTACCGTTGAAAATTTTATGACGACAGTGTTCTGAGTTTACTTGACTAAAACCAAAAACTTCAGAATCTGTAAGTTTACGACCTAATTTTTTAGCTAGTTGATTAAGGTAGTCAACCTCTTCATCATTTAAAGCTAATCCTTCTTTTTGATTATATGCTGCTATATCTTCAATTTCAAGAATAGCTTCAGGAGTTATTGCAATGGTAAAAATATCTTGATTTAAACCGTTAAATTTTTGCAAAAGCATTGGATCGAAATCTGTAGCAGTCTCCGTAGAAGCTTTAAATTCTTCAATTCTAATAATGCCTTCAATACCCATATTCTGAGTAATTTCAGTCGCATTTGTACTCCATGGAGTAATCATAGCAGCTCTTGGGCCAACAAAAAAGGCGTCAAGAGACGCCGCATTTATTTTAGATTGGTTGCCAAATAACCAAGATAGTTTTGTTATGTTTTCTTCTGAAAGTTCGTTTTTGGTTTGTACTACAAAAACTTTACTGGTTGCATCCCCGAAAAAGTGAATCATGTGTGGTCTTATTGTTCGTTTTAAGAAAGCACAAATTTACATTTTTTTCAGCGATATTTTTTCGAGAATAATTAACAGTTTTAGTATTAATTGTTGATTACTTTTCTTTTGTAAGTCTATAAAAGAAAAGTAATCAATTTTAAATTTATGCTTTAGCAGGAATTTTTTCTAAAAGAGCCATGTAAAAACCATCATAGCCACTTTCTGCAGCCGATACTTTATTCTCTTTAACAAGTCTAAAATCTCTACCTTCTTCTGAAGCTAAAAATGATTTTACTTGGTCATTATTTTCTTGAGGAAGAACAGAACAAGTAGCATAAACCATTTTACCTTCTGGTTTAAGCATTCTGCTATAGCTTCTCAAAATTTCTTGCTGAGTAGCTTTTATTTTTTCTAAAAATTCAGGTTGCAATTTCCATTTAGCGTCAGGGTTTCTTCGTAAAACACCTAAACCAGTACATGGAGCATCAATTAAAATACGATCTGCTTTGCCTGTTAATTTTTTAATTACTTTGGTAGAGTCTATTACTCTTGGTTCTATATTAAAAGCACCATTACGTTTAGCTCTACGCTTTAACTCTTTCAATTTATTTTCATAAATATCCATTGCAATCAATTGCCCTTTATTTTCCATTAAAGCAGCAATATGTAATGTTTTACCTCCTGCACCAGCACAAGTATCTATAACTCTTTGGCCTGGTTGTACATCTAAGTATTCAGCAACTAATTGAGATGAAGCATCTTGAACTTCAAAAAAGCCGTTTTGAAAAGCATCAGTTCTAAAAACATTTCCACGCTCAACTAATTTTAAAGCATCTTTATATCCCTTTATAGGCTCACAATCTACTCCATTTTCGAGAAGAATTTTTCTTAACTCTTCTTTAGTCGTTTTTAAAGTATTTGCTCTTAAAATAACATCTGCTTGTTGGTTTAAAGCATGTATCTCTTTAGTCCAACGTTTGTCTCCTAAAGATTTTTCTCCTAATTCATCAATCCAATCAGGAATAGATTCTTTGAACTTTCTAATCTTAGTTAATTCATCAAACCTTCCTTTAATTTTTCTTGTAGGTACAGTTTCAATTTGTTTCCAATCTGGTAATTCAATACCTCTTAAAACAGCCCAAACAGCAAACAATCTAAAACAATTAGGTCTGCTAAAAGGTGCTTTTACTTCTGCTATTTCAGTATATAAACGTTTGTAACGAACTATTTCATAGGTAGTTTCGGCAATAAAGCCTCTATCACGAGCTCCCCATCGCTTATCAAATTTTAATACTTTCTGAACTACTTTATCAGCATATTCACCCTCATTAAAAATTAGGTTTAAGGCATCAACAACGGCAAACACCAAATTTCTATGTAGTTTCATACTTCTTACTCTTTATTATTTATTGAAAATTAAACTTTAATGAAAATATTTTTTGATAGAATCATTTAAAATTTAAGGGTGCAAAGGTATTGTATTAGAAGTTATTCCCTTTATTTTTGAATGAAATTTATCATTATGAAGTACTTATTTGTATTTACACTGTTTTTTGTTATCATTTCTTGTAGTGAAGAAGTTAAATATACTCCTTTTAAAACTGTCGAAATAGAGACTCTTTATGAAGATTCACTAAGTATAAGAGCTATAGAAATAATTGGTTCTAGTGTTGCAATAGGTGCAAATAATGGATTTATTGGTACAATTGATTTAGCAACAGGAAAAGTTTTTGCTAAAAATCAAAAATACGATTCTATACTACCTGAGTTTAGATCTATAGCGCATACATCGAAAGATGTTTTTGTATTATCAGTCGGTAACCCTGCCTTATTATATAAAACAGGAGATAAAGGTGAACTAGAATTGGTATATAAAGAAGAAGATGAAAATGTTTTTTATGATGCTATGACATTTTGGAATGATAAAGAAGGAATTGCAGTAGGAGATAGTATGAATGGTTGTTTATCATTAATAGTTACTAGAGATGGCGGAGAAACATGGGTTAAGCAAGAGTGCTCATCTTTACCTGAAGGAATTGAAGGGGAAGGAGCTTTTGCTGCTAGTAATACCAATATAAAAGTTATTGGTAGCAAAACATGGGTTGCAACTACTAGCGGACGTATTTATTATTCTGAAGACAAGGCTAAAACTTGGACAGTAACTAAAACTCCAATTATAAATACAGAAGCGACACAAGGTATTTACTCTATTGATTTTTATAATGATACTTTAGGTTTTGCTATTGGTGGAGATTATACACAACCAGAAAGTAATAATGAAAACAAAGCGATTACTACAGATGGAGGAAAAACATGGCGTTTGATTGCAGATACAGCTGAACCTAATTATAAAAGCTGTGTGCAATTTGTACCTAATTCAGGCGGAAAAGGATTGGTAGCTGTAGGTTTTACAGGAATAAGTTATTCAAGTGATATGGGTAATACTTGGAGAAAGTTATCTGATGAGGGATTTTTTACACTTCGTTTTAAAAATGATACTATCGCTTATGCAGCAGGAAAAGGAAGAGTTTCAGAATTAATTTTTAAATAAATAAGCTATTAAAATTCATTTAAATAGATTAAAAGTAAACCAAATAGTTCTAAATTTAAAGATCCATTACATTGTTGTGTAACGGATCTTTAAATTTTATTTACTTATTATCTTTATGTTTGTCACGATACTGTTTGATAAGTTTTCGTTTAAAGTCTCCTTCAGATCTAATCAGTAATAATGTTTTATTTGCAGAGATAACTTTTTGAATTTTCTTTAGATATGTTTGCTCTAATTCTTCTTCTTCTTTTTCATACAATAGATATTTATCTAAAAGTTTGGCAGAATCATTTTCTGATAATTTTTCAGATTCATCAATTTTCTGTCTAATCTCTTTACGACCTTTTATATGTAGCTCTTCTCTTTTTGCTTGGTATTCATTATAAATAGGCCAAAACACCTCTGCTTCTTTACTTGAAAGGTCTAAGCGTTCTGTTATAAAAGCTATTTTTAATGTTTTTATTTTATCCCAATCAGCATTTTTTTGCCCGAATGAAAGCGAAAAAGTAAGCATAAGTAGGGCTAAGGGAATTATTTTTTTTAAATTATTCATTGCTGTTTATATTTAATTCATCAAAGTCATCAATATTATTTTCTAGATAATCCATTACATTGTCATCATTCAAATAGTTGTCTATCACATCATAAACTTCTAATTCATTTACAGGTATAAACTCTGCAATGTCATAACTACTTAAACTAGATTCATTGTTTTCAAAATAGTTTTCGATATCTATATCTGCTAAATCATCAAAACTTAATTCAGGCGTTTTATTTATATTTAAACCAATGACTACTGTAATAATCGCTACTATTGATGCTGCAGCGTAATAATATTTTTTATAAGATTTTAAAGCGATAACCTTAGGCTCTTTAACCTTTAGTTTCTGTTTTATTTCTTTGTTAAGTGTATCAAAATATCCTTCAGGAATTTTAAAACCTTCATTTTTAGGTATATTAGTTGCTTCTTCCTGTAAATTATTAATTAATTTATCAGTGAAGCTATCAAAATAACCTTCTGGAACCTTGAAACTATTACCTGCTTTTTTCATTTTATTGTTTGACTATCAATTTGTTAATAGGTTTAATCCTCTTTTAAAAATGCCTCTATTTTTTTAGTAGCTAAGTGGTATGATGCTTTTAGTGCGCCTACAGATGTTTCTAATATTTCTGAAATTTCTTCATACTTTAAGTCATCATAATATTTCATATTAAAAACAAGTTTTTGCTTTTCTGGTAAAACAGCAATAGCTTTTTGTAACATTAATTGAATATGATCTCCTTCAAAATATACGTCAGATTCAAGATTGTCAGCTATCTTTTCATGAAAATCATTATTATTTAAGCCTAGTTTTCTAGTTTTTATTTTTATAAAAGAAAGAGCTTCATTAGTTGCAATTCTATACATCCAAGAGTATAATTTGCTATCTCCTTTAAATCCATTGATACTTTTGAAAACTTTTATAAATGTATTTTGCAAAACATCATCCGCATCATCATGGTCTAAAACAATTCGTCTAACATGCCAATAGAGTTTTTCTTTGTAGGTGTTTACCAACAACTCAAAAGCACGCGCTTGTGTATTAGGCGTCTGTAATTGTTCTACTAAGAGAGCTTCTTCTATCAAATTTTAATGCCTTAGTTGTACCTATGACTCTAAATTTATAAAAAGGTTTAATTGTAATGGGTGAAATTGTTAAAATTTATGAAGTAAAGAGCTAGAATTAACTATTTTTAATTGTGATTAATAATGCTATATCACGTTATTATGCAATTCTATAATATTCCGAATTGATTTTGAGAATGATGTCAAAATCAATTCGAAATTAAAATTTAATTAAAAAAACCAAAATTAAGAAAGGTTATTAAGTTGATGTAAACGTTTAGTCTAAAGATTGCATTTCAACTAATTTTCGGTAAGCACCATTCGCAGCTAAAAGCTGTTCATGAGAACCTTGCTCTACAATTTCACCTTTTTGTAAAACTACAATTGTATCTGCATTTTGTATTGTTGATAAACGATGGGCTATAACGATAGATGTTCTATTACGCATCATTTTTTCTAAAGCATCTTGCACTAATCGTTCGCTTTCAGTATCTAGTGCAGAAGTAGCTTCATCTAAGATCATAATCGGTGGGTTTTTTAAAACAGCCCTAGCGATTGATAAACGTTGTTTTTGTCCGCCACTTAATTTATTACCACTATCTCCAATATTAGTATCGTAACCGTTAGGTAATTCAGAAATAAAATCATGAGCATTTGCAATTTTTGCCGCTTCAATAATTTCTTCATCAGTTGCATTTTCTTTACCTAAACTTATGTTGTTTTTAACTGTTTCATTAAACAAAATAGAATCTTGAGTAACTAAGCCTAATAGGTTGCGTAAAGAGTGTTTTGTAAAATCTTTGATATCAATATCGTCGATACTAATAAAACCTTCGTTAACGTCATAAAAGCGAGTAACAAGGTTAGCTATAGTGCTTTTTCCGCTACCAGATTGACCTACAAGTGCCACTGTATGACCTTTAGGAACAGTTAAATTAAAGTTCTTTAATACATACTCATCTTCATACTTAAAAGAGATATTTTTAAGTTGAACGCTAGAATCAAAAGTAGCTTTAGTTATAGCATCAGACTTCTCGGTAATAGGATTTTTAGTTTCTAAAATTTCTAAAACACGCTCAGCAGCGGCATTACCTTTTTTTACACCGTAAGATGCTTTACTTATAGCTTTAGCAGGTGTTAAAACTCCATAAGCCAAAGTCATATAGGTTATAAAAGCTGTAGCATCTAAAGTTTTTTCAACCAAAACCATTTTACCACCAAACCATAATAAAACACCAATAGTTAATATACCTAAAAACTCTCCAGAAGGTGATGCTAGGTTTTGTCTATTTAAAAGTTTATTGCTGAATTTAAAAAAACGTTTTGTTGATGCAGAAAAGCTTTTAAAAAATCTAGATTCCGAATTAAAAGATTTAATGACTCTTAAGCCACCTAATGTTTCTTCAACAATAGATAAAAATTCTCCTTGTTCTCTTTGAACATCATCTGATTTTTTCTTTAAAGATTTTCCGATTAAAGAAATTATAAAACCAGATAAAGGAATAAAAATAAATACAAAAATAGTTAGCTTAGCACTAATAATAAACATTACAGCAATTGTGAAAACAATTGTAAGGGGTTCACGAACAACTAGTTCTAATACAGAAAGAAAAGAATGTTGAATTTCTAAAACATCAGTAGTTATTCTAGATAAAACATCACCTTTTTTCTTTTCTGAGTAAAAAGAAATAGGCAAGCTTGTTATTTTATTATACATAGCATTTCTAATATCTTTTAAAACACCATTTCTCAAAAAGGTAATAAAATACATTGCTAAATAGTTAACAATGTTCTTTAATAGAAATAAAGTAATAACAAGTCCGATTACTAGTACAAGTCCTTTCATTTTATCACCATCAGAGTATATTGTTACCCGATAGTTCATATAATCTAAAAAGAAATCATTAAGCTTACTTATGCCTTTGTACTCTGGTGCTACATATAGCGCTTTACCTTTATCAAAAAGTACATTAAGCATAGGCATTAATGCTGCAAAAGATAAAGCGCTAAATAAAGCGTAAAGAATATTAAAAAATACATTTAAATATCCATACTTACGGTATGGTTTCGCATAGCGAATAATTTTTTTAAAATAATTCATTAATTTAATTTGAGTTCACTCAAAATACGGTCAATTTTAGCTTCTAATTTAGCATCAACTTCTTTAAAGTTTTCAGCTTTATCTAATGTTGTATTGATGCTGAAGTAAAATTTTATTTTAGGCTCTGTTCCACTTGGTCTAGCAGCCATTTTAGTACCATCTTCTGTAGTGTAAATTAACACATTAGATTTAGGGATGTCAATTGTAGAAACTTCACCAGTATTAAGGTTTTTAGATGTGGATGTGTTGTAGTCATCTACAATAATAACTTTTGAACCATCGATGCTTAATACAGGATTTTCTTTAAAATCAATCATCATTTGTTTGATTTCTTCAGCACCTTGCATACCTTTTTTAGTCAATGAGATTAATTTTTCTTTGTAAAAGCCATATGCAACATAAGAATCAATTAGATCTTTATAGAAAGAGCTGCCGTTTGCTTTTGCATTTGCTGCAATTTCACAGGCAAGTAGGGTAGAGGTAACAGCATCTTTATCTCTAACAAAGTCTCCAACCATAAAACCAAAACTTTCTTCGCCTCCACCAATAAATTTTTGATTCGGGAAGTCTTTAATCATTTTACCAATCCATTTAAAGCCAGTAAGGGCTGTTTTATATTCTACGCCATATGTATTAGCCATAGCCTCCATCATAGGTGTAGAAACTATAGTTGAAGCGATGAATTCATTGCCTTTAAATCCTTTTTCTTTTTCATTATCTAATAAAAATTTTGTCATTTGAACCATAGTTTGGTTACCATTTAAAATTTCCATTTTACCATCAAGGTTTCTAACAGCAACACCTAATCTGTCACTATCAGGGTCAGTACCAACTACCATATCAGCTCCAATTTCTTCAGCTTTAGCAATTGCTATTGAAAGTGCTTCAGGCTCTTCAGGGTTAGGTGATTTTACTGTAGGGAAATCACCATTTGGTACAGCTTGTTCTTCAATTATAGTTACATTTTTGTATCCAGCACGTTTTAAAACTTGAGGTATGGCTGTAATTGAAGTACCGTGTAGTGATGTGAAAACTATTTTAAAATTATCTTTATCTTTTGCATTGAAACTACCTCTAGCAACAGATTCAGAAATAAAAGCTTCATCAACTTCCTTATCTATCAATTCGATTAAATCAGGATTGGCAGTGAAATTTATATCTTCAAAAGAAAGTGAGTTTATTTCTGCAACAATTTTTCCATCTTGTGGTGGTACAATTTGTCCGCCATCTGTCCAATATACTTTATAACCATTATATTCTGGTGGGTTATGAGATGCGGTAAGTACAATACCTGCGTGGCAGTTTAAATGTCTGACAGCAAAAGAAAGCTCAGGAGTTGTTCTTAATTCTGAAAATAAGAAAACTTTAATTCCATTAGCGGAAAATACCTCTGCAACTGTTTTTGCTAGTGTGTCACTATTATGGCGACAATCGAAAGCAATAACAACTTTTACTTCTTCACCTTTATATGTTTGATTTAAATAGTTACTTAAGCCTTGTGTACTTTTACCTAAAGTATATTTGTTAATTCGGTTAGTACCTGCGCCCATAACGCCACGCATACCACCTGTACCAAATTCCATATTTTTATAGAACCTATCTTTTAGTTCTTCAGTATTGTTATCGATAAGGTCTTGAACTTCTTCTCTAACGTCTTTATCAAAAAAATCAGTTAACCAGGTTTTAGCAGTGTTTAAAATATTGTCCATACGTGTAGCTTAAAATTGTAATATTTATAATTAGTTTAAAAAGAAATTTGATTTTCTAAAGTAGAAATGTTTATTTCTTCTGATATTTTATAACGAGTTTCATTTTTTCTAGATCGAACCATAATTTCTCCTAAAAAGCCAGCTAAGAATAATTGAGAACCCATAAGCATTGCTATTAAGGCTAAGAAAAATTGAGGTCTATCAGTAATTAATCGACCTGTTTTATTAATTGCTAATTTATCTATTCCTAAGTAGATAGAAAAACCGAACCCTATCAAAAACATAACAACACCAAGTGCACCAAATAAATGCATAGGGCGCTTTCCGAATTTAGAAATAAACCAGATGGTAATTAAATCTAGAAAACCGTTAATGAAACGTTCCATTCCAAATTTTGTTTTGCCATATTTTCGAGCTTGATGAAGGACTACTTTTTCTCCTATTTTTGAAAAACCAGCATTTTTAGCAAGTACAGGTATATAACGATGCATTTCACCAGATACCTCTATATTTTTTACAACTATTTTATTGAAGGCTTTTAGGCCGCAATTAAAATCGTTTAGATTGACACCTGATGTTTTACGTGCAGCCCAGTTAAATAACTTAGAAGGCATGTTTTTACTTAAGATAGAATCGTATCTTTTTTTCTTCCAACCAGAAACTAAATCATATTTTTCGTCCTTAATTAATCGGTATAATTCTGGAATTTCGTCAGGATTGTCCTGTAAATCTGCATCCATCGTAATTACGACATCACCTTCAGCTTTTTTAAAACCAGCATGTAGAGCTTGAGATTTACCAAAGTTTTTTAAAAAACGGATACCTTTTACAAAAGGGTTGGTGTTAGAGAGTTCTTCTACTTCTTGCCATGAATTATCAGTACTACCATCGTCTATAAAAATAATTTCATAGGTCAAATTGTTGCTTTCCATTACAGAAACAATCCAATTGTGTAGTTCATTCAATGATTCTTCTTCGTTAAGAAGGGGTATGATAATCGATAAATTCATGTATAACTTCTGAAAATATATTCAAAAATACAATTTTGAGCTTAAATACTGGTGTTTTCTTTCTTCATAATTAATCCATGAATAAGGGTAATGGTATAATCTCAAATTTAAGATTATACTCGTTAAATTTGAAATCTAACATGGAGTGCTTTTACTTTTTAATTAATTTAATTTTACTATTGTTCTAGTAAACGTTAAAATTGAATATAATTTTTTGAGTATTGGAATTTTATTTAGTTCTAAATATGCTTCCTGCAAGTATTGAAACAACAAAACCAATAAAAGAAAACATTAGTATGCTAGTGAAAATACCAAAGATAGCTCCGTTTTTGTCAGGATCGCCATTAATTTTTTCTTGCACTTCTTGTGTTTTCCCGTAACGTTCAGCCCATTCTAAAGCTGTGTTTATTTGAAAATCAGTATCTATGTAAGTATCATATATATATGAACTTGTAGCAAAGAAAATACCAACGATAAGCATAAAAGTTAATCCAACACTTATGGCGTCTTTAAGTGATAACTCTCCATTACTTAAAGCTTTGTATTTTTTTATTAAAAAAACGATAGCAACTATTTCAAGTAAAAAAGCAATTAAAAAGGTCGAATAGTAAAATAATGATCCTGATGAGAGTACTTTTGGCAACACATCTAATATAACCCTAGCTATTCCTGCTATAATTGCAAATGGTATTACTAAACTTTTAATAGAAGATGAATTATTTGTTTCCAATTTCTGCTTATTTTTGTGATTGAATGCGCAAAAATAGCCTTTAATTACTTCTATAGAAGTAGAGTTTTTATTTTTTTGTATTTTTTTAGTAATAAAAATTGTAGGTTTAAGAAAAAAACTTAAATTTGCACCTCTAAAAATACACGTTACAAAGTTTTTTACAAATGAGAAAAGATATACACCCACAGAATTATAGATTAGTTGCATTTAAGGATATGTCTAATGAAGACGTTTTTCTTACAAAATCTACGGCTGATACAAAAGAAACATTAGAGGTTGATGGTGTGGAGTATCCATTAATAAAATTGGAAATTTCAAGAACATCTCATCCTTTTTACACTGGTAAAGCTAAATTAGTTGATACTGCAGGTCGTATTGATAAATTTAAGAACAAGTACAAGAAGTTCGAAAAATAATAATATTCGCTTTTATTAGCAATAAAGTCACACTCTGTTAATATGCGGAGTGTGACTTTTTTTATTTTTACAAGAAAATTTGATTAAATGAATTATATACTTTTTGACGGTACCGTTCGTAATTCTCTTTTACCATTTACCTTCACAAGACCTGTTGCTGATATTCGAGTAGGAATATTTACAATTAGAGAAAAGTGGGAGAATTTTTTAAAAAGTACTACAACTACAATTACAGAAGAATATCTTTCGGAAAAATACCCAATGGTAGAAATGGAAGAGAACGTACTTATTAACGCTTCTTTTTTACCAAATGAAGAGTTGGTGGCTTTGATTTCTGAGTTAACAGATAATCAAGCTATTTTTTTAGAAGATGAAGTAATTGCTTTTTATTCAAAAGATACACAAGAAGAGGTAGATTTAAACACTTATGAGGCTATAGAGTTCTCTGGTCAAGTTATTCGTATAGAAAACACTTGGGATATTTTTTCTAAAAATGCAGTTGCCTTGCAGGCTGATTTTGATTTTATTACAGAAGGAAGAGAAAGTCAACCTATTTCTGAAACAAATTCAGTAATTAATGCACAAAATATATTTCTTGAAGAAGGAGCTAAAGTAGAGTGCAGTATTTTAAATGCTACTAATGGCCCTATTTACATAGGTGTAGGGGCAGAGGTGATGGAAGGATCTATGATAAGAGGTGGTTTTGCCTTATGTGATTATTCTACTGTTAAAATGGGAGCTAAAATTTACGGAGCTACAACTGTAGGGCCGTATTCAAAAATAGGAGGAGAAGTTAATAATTCAGTGCTTTTTGGATATTCTAACAAAGGCCATGATGGTTATTTAGGAAATGCTGTTTTGGGAGAATGGTGTAATTTAGGAGCTGATACAAATAACTCGAATTTAAAAAATAACTACGACGAAGTTCGCTTGTGGAGCTATGAAACAGAAGGTTTTGCCAAAACAGGACTTCAATTTTGTGGTTTAATGATGGGAGACCATAGTAAATGTGGAATTAACACCATGTTTAATACGGGTACTGTTGTGGGGGTGAGTGCAAATATATTTGGTGGTGGTTTTCCAAGAAATTTTATTCCTAGTTTTAGTTGGGGAGGAGCTTCTGGATTTAGTACATATTTAGAAAATAAAGCTTTTGAGACTATCAGAATAGTAATGTCAAGACGCGAAATTGAATTTGATACTCAAGAACAAGCAATTTTAACACACGTTTTTGAAGAAACAAAAAAGTGGAGAAAAGAGTAAAAATGAAAAAGAAGGTTGCATTTTATACTTTAGGGTGTAAATTAAATTTTTCTGAAACATCTACAATTGCAAGAAATTTTCAAGAAGAAGGTTTTGATCGTGTAGATTTTTCTGAACACGCTGATATGTATGTGATAAACACATGTTCTGTTACAGAAAATGCTGATAAACGCTTTAAAAACATAGTAAAGCAGGCTCAAAAAGTAAATCCAGATGCGTTTGTAGCAGCTGTGGGGTGTTATGCGCAATTGAAGCCAGAAGAGTTGGCATCTGTACATGGTGTTGACTTAGTTTTAGGAGCAACTGAAAAATTTAAAATTACCGATTATATAAATGATCTTTCTAAAAATGATTTTGGAGAAGTGCACTCTTGCGAAATAGAAGATGCTGATTTTTATGTAGGTAGTTATGCTATTGGTGATAGAACTCGTGCTTTTTTAAAGGTGCAAGATGGTTGCGATTATAAGTGTACGTATTGTACAATACCGCTTGCTAGAGGAATATCACGAAGTGATACTTTAGAAAATGTTTTAAAAAATGCAGCTGAAATTTCAGCTCAAGATATTAAAGAAATAGTACTTACGGGTGTAAATATTGGAGATTATGGTAAAGGTGAGTTCGGCAATAAAAAGCATGAACATACTTTTTATGATTTGGTAGAAGCCCTTGATAAGATTGAAGGTATACATAGGTTGAGAATTTCATCAATAGAGCCCAATCTTTTAAAAAATAAAACAATAGACTTTGTAGCTCAAAGTAATTCTTTTGTACCGCATTTTCACATTCCATTACAGAGTGGTAGTGATGAGATTTTGAAATTAATGCGCAGAAGGTACTTAAGCGGGCTTTATGTTGATAGAGTGGCTAGAATTAAGGAAATAATGCCACATGCGTGCATTGGTGTTGATGTTATTGTTGGCTTTCCAGGAGAAACAGATGAATTATTCTTGAAAACATACCATTTTTTAAATGAGTTAGATATTTCATATTTGCATGTTTTTACATATTCAGAACGAGATAATACCGTTGCTGCAGATATGGGAGATGTTGTGCCTCAAAATGTACGTAGTAAGCGAAGTAAGATGCTAAGGGGTTTATCAGTTAAAAAGAGAAGAGCTTTTTATGAAAGTCAATTAGGGAGTACGAGAACAGTTTTATTTGAAGGAGAAAATAAAGAAGGTTATATACATGGTTTTACAGAAAATTATGTAAAAGTAAGATCTCCTTGGAATCCAGATTTAGTAAATCAATTAAAAGAAGTGGAGCTTACTGAGATTGATGAAGATGGCATTGTTAGGTTTTCTTTTGTAGAAGAAAATATTAAAATATAAAAAAAACCTCTCTTTAAGAGAGGTTTTAATTTTTTTAGATTCTGATTCCGACAGGAAGCATATCTTTATATCTGCTATTCTTTCTTAGAAAACCTGCGATTTCTGGACTCGTTGGTACAACACGCATATTTTTTTCTTGAATATTAGCAAGAACAGCTTCAATAAATTGTTCTTTAAAACCTTCTTTTGTAATTTGTTCAGGGATAATTAACTTTGTTAAGAATACTTTACGTTCTTGTGAAGAGTACTCAATTATAGCCAAATGACTATCGACACTAGTTTCATACTGACGTAAAAAACTATTGTCTTTAATTTCAACTTCATTCATATAGTTTTGATTTTAGTTTTTTTAAATTAAAACAAGTACAGGTTCTCGGGTTGTAAAAGTTTTTATTAGATAATAATTTTAAAAAAAACAAGAGCATAAAATTACATTTTTTATTGCTAATTTCCTAGTTTTCTTATGTTTACTTAAAATGATGAATTTAAAAACTACAGTTTATTTTATGCCAGGCTTGGCAGCAGCATCTTCTATATTCCAATACGTGATTTTAGATCCAGAGCTATTCGATGTGCATTTTTTAGAGTGGTTTGCTCCTGGTAAAGGAGAATCATTTGAGGCTTATGCAAAAAAAATGTGCAAACAAATAAAAGAGAAAAATCCTGTTTTGATTGGAGTGTCTTTTGGGGGCATGTTGGTACAGGAAATGGCTATGCATATAGAGACTAAAAAAGTTATTATTATATCTAGCGTAAAATTACAAAAAGAGCTTCCTATGCGAATGAAATTTGCTAGTTTGACTAAGGTTTATAAATTACTGCCTACAGGCTTAGTCAATAATGTAGAGTTGCTTGCTAAGTATGCATTTGGCGAAACAGTACCTAAGCGATTGGCTTTGTATGAAAAGTATTTATCTGTTAGAGATAAAGCATATATAGATTGGTCTATTGAGATTATTGTAAATTGGAAAGAGAAAAAGAATAATTTTAATTTAATCCACATTCATGGAGATAACGATCCTGTTTTTCCTATAAAAAACATAGAAAACTGCATAAAAGTACCAAAGGGTACACATACTATGATTATTCATAGATACAAATGGTTTAATGAGCATCTTCCCACAATTATTTTAAAAAATACAAGTTCTATTTAATATCTTTGGTACACAAAATTATGGTAGCTATGAAATTTTTGAAAAATACATTAATGCTTTTAGGGGTGCTTTTCGTTGGAAGCACATTGATATTTGCAGTCCAAGAAACTACTGATGAGAGTCAGCCTTCAAGTGAAGAAAAAACAACAACACAACAATCAGGTGGTTATAAAATTTCTGCTATAGATATCCCTGCAGATTTAAATTTTGCAGGTGAAGCTGTTCCTTTTGAAGATCCTGAAATTATGGAGCGTGTAGATCGTGAATTTTTAGTAAATACATATTGGCAATCAAATGCACTTTTATTAATGAAACGTGCTCATAAATATTTTCCAATTATTGAGCCTATACTTGCAAAAAATGGTATTCCAGATGATTTCAAATATTTAGCTGTTGCAGAAAGTGGTTTAGAGAATGTAAGATCTCCAGCAGGAGCTTCTGGGTTTTGGCAAATAATGAAAACAACAGGTAGAGAATATGGTTTAGAAGTTAATGATAATGTTGATGAGCGTTATCATATTGAAAAAGCTACTGAGGTTGCTTGTGAGTACTTAAAAAAGTCAAAAGAAAAGTTTGGTAATTGGACATTGGCTGCTGCTTCATACAATGCTGGATCTTATGGTATACAGAAATATATGAATGCACAAGATGTTGCTGCGTATTACGATTTATTGTTAGGGCAGGAGACAGGACGTTATGTATTTAGAATTTTAGCCATAAAAGAAATTCTTTCTCACCCAGCTAAATATGGTTTTGATATAGCAAAAGAAGATATGTACACGCAAGTGCCAACATTTAATGTAGAAGTAGATGTGCCAGTTACAAATTTTGCAGATTTTGCAAAAGAATATGAAATTAATTATAAGATACTAAAGCGTCACAACCCTTGGTTGCGTGAGCCACACCTAAACAATAACTCTCGAAAAAAATATATTGTTGAAATTCCGAATAAAGGTTATTATCAATACACAAAACAATAAAACAAAAAAAAGCTTTAGCATTCGCTAAAGCTTTTTTTTTGTTTTATAGATGAAGCTTATATTTTCTTCATTTGCTCTTTCATCATTTTAATCTGATCAGAAAGCATGTTCTGTTTATCTAATTTCTTAGCTTCATTAAGTAACATAGTAGCTTCTCTCTTTCTTCTTTTTTGCATCGCGATACCAGCTAAGCTTAATTTAGCCATTGCTACATCATAATCCATCGTTAAACCTAGTTTTAAGGCTTTCTTAAAGTACTTCTCAGCTGTAGTAAGGTTTGTTTGCGAAAATATAATACCATGCAGGTAGTTAAAGTATCCTTGTTGCTTTAATGTTAAAGCAGCTTCAGGGTTTTTAATTTTAGACAACCATTTTTCTGTACCAGCTAAATCTTGCTTTCTCATTCTTAAAAAGGCAAGTAAGATAATTTCGTTTCTAAAGTATAGAAAAATAAAAATTAAAGAAAACAGAATTAAAAATATACCATTACCTATATTTCCTTCTGTAAATTGGTATACAGCGTATGCAATTATTAATCCAGCAATTATTAATTTAAAGATTTTATTAAACATGTTTTTAGTTAATTTTTATGAGTGTTATAAGGATAAATTTATATTTGTAAATTAGAATTTGGCAAAAGTAATAAAAACAATCTAAAATATTTTTTAAATTAGATTTGCGAAAGCAAAAACTCTTTGTATATTTGCGCCCAGTTTTGGACGAGCCATCGGCCAAACTAAAATAGAATAGAATTAAAGGATACTAAAGATATTATAAGATGCCCGGACAAAAAAGAACATATCAGCCATCAAAGCGTAAAAGAAGAAATAAACATGGTTTTAGAGAACGCATGGCGTCTGTAAATGGAAGAAAAGTTATTGCTAGAAGAAGAGCAAAAGGAAGAAAGAAGTTAACTGTATCTTCAGAAACTAGACATAAAAAATAATGATTGAAATGATTTTCAATAGATTAGGTGTTACTTTTTTTTAAGTAACACCTTTTTTTTTGCCTAATTTAGAAAAAAGTCACACTATATAATACGATTACAATGCCAAAAAAAGAAAGTTTAAAGTCTGTTTTATTAATTGGGTCTGGTCCAATTGTTATAGGTCAAGCATGTGAATTTGATTATGCAGGTTCACAATCTTTACGTTCATTACGTGAAGATGGAATAGAAACTATTTTAATAAATAGTAATCCGGCAACTATAATGACTGATCCTAGTATGGCAGATCATGTGTATTTAAAGCCTTTAACGACAAAATCTATTATAGAGATTTTAAAGAAACATCCAAATATTGATGCAGTTTTACCTACTATGGGAGGGCAAACAGCATTAAATTTATGTATTGAAGCTGATGAAAAAGGTATTTGGAAAGATTTTGGAGTAGAACTTATAGGTGTTGATATTGATGCCATCAATATTACGGAAGATCGTGAGAAGTTTCGTGAGTTGATGTTGAAAATTGGTGTTCCGATGGCACCACAAGCCACAGCAACTTCATTCTTAAAAGGAAAAGAAATTGCGCAGGAATTTGGTTTTCCTTTGGTAATTAGAGCTTCATATACTTTAGGTGGAGCAGGAGCTTCAATAGTATATAAGCCAGAAGATTTTGATGAATTATTAAGTCGTGGTTTGGAAATTTCTCCTATACATGAGGTAATGATTGATAAAGCCCTAATGGGTTGGAAAGAATACGAATTAGAGTTATTACGTGATAAAAATGATAATGTAGTAATAATATGTGCTATTGAAAACATGGACCCGATGGGTATTCATACAGGAGATTCAATAACAGTAGCACCAGCAATGACCTTATCTGATAGAACATATCAGAAAATGCGTGATTTGGCGATACATATGATGCGTAGTATTGGTGATTTTGCAGGAGGATGTAACGTTCAGTTTGCTGTAAGCCCTGATGAAAATGAAGATATTATCGCTATAGAAATTAACCCAAGAGTATCGCGTTCATCTGCACTTGCTTCAAAAGCAACAGGCTACCCTATTGCAAAAGTTGCAACAAAGTTAGCTATAGGTTACAACCTTGATGAGTTGGATAATCAAATTACAAAATCTACATCAGCTTTATTTGAGCCAACATTAGATTATGTAATTGTAAAAATACCACGTTGGAATTTCGATAAGTTCGAAGGATCAGATAGAACTTTAGGCTTACAAATGAAATCTGTAGGTGAAGTAATGGGTATTGGTCGTTCTTTTCAAGAAGCCCTTCATAAAGCAACACAATCTTTAGAAATTAAAAGAAACGGCTTAGGAGCAGACGGAAAAGGATTAAAAGATTACGATAAAATTATAAGTAAACTAACAATACCTAGTTGGGATCGTGTTTTTATCATTTATGATGCAATACAATTAGGTATTCCATTAAGTAGAATTCACGAAATTACTAAAATTGATATGT
Organism: Cellulophaga sp. HaHaR_3_176; assembly: GCF_019021925.1. Taxonomy (NCBI): domain Bacteria; kingdom Pseudomonadati; phylum Bacteroidota; class Flavobacteriia; order Flavobacteriales; family Flavobacteriaceae; genus Cellulophaga; species Cellulophaga sp. HaHaR_3_176. The sequence goes on along the minus strand of NZ_CP058990.1, from coordinate 1,761,847 downwards.
GGTTCTTAAAGCAATACGAAGAATTACATGTTTTAGAGAAAGAAATAGAAACATATACGATAGAGACTTTACCAAAAGATATGTTACTAGAGGCTAAGCAAAAAGGTTTTGCCGATAGACAGATAGCTCATATGTTAGATTGTTATGAAAGTGAAGTTCATAATAAAAGAACAACGTTAAATATCAATAGAGTTTTTAAATTGGTAGATACTTGTGCTGCTGAATTTAAAGCTATGACACCTTACTATTATTCTACTTTTGAAGAAGAAATAGAAACAGCCGACGGAAAGCGCTACGTAGCTAACGATAGTGTTGTTACTGATAAAAAGAAAATAGTAGTTTTAGGTTCAGGACCAAACAGAATAGGACAAGGTATAGAGTTTGATTATTGTTGTGTACATGGCGTGTTAGCAGCTGCAGAGTGCGGTTACGAAACAATTATGATTAACTGTAACCCAGAAACAGTATCAACAGATTTTGATACTGCAGATAAACTTTATTTTGAGCCTGTATTCTGGGAGCATATTTATGACATTATTCTTCATGAAAAGCCAGAAGGTGTTATTGTACAGCTAGGAGGGCAGACAGCACTTAAACTTGCTGAGAAATTAGAGAAATACGGTATTAAAATTATAGGAACTAGTTTTGCTGCTTTAGATTTAGCGGAAGATAGAGGACATTTTTCTAAAATGTTATTAGAGAATAACATTCCTTTTCCACAATTCGGAATAGCGGAAACAGCAGATGAAGCACTAGCGCTTTCTGATGAGTTAGATTTTCCATTATTAATTAGACCATCTTACGTTTTAGGGGGGCAGGGAATGAAAATTGTTATTAATAAGACAGAACTGGAAGAACATGTTATTGATCTTTTAAAACAGATACCAGGTAATAAATTATTACTAGATCATTATTTAGATGGAGCAATCGAAGCAGAAGCTGATGCAATTTGCGATGGTGAAGATGTGTATATAATTGGTATTATGGAACATATTGAACCATGTGGTATTCATTCTGGCGATTCTAATGCAACGTTACCACCTTTTAATTTGGGTGAATTTGTAATGCAACAAATAAAAGATCACACTAAAAAAATTGCTTTAGCACTAAACACAGTAGGTCTTATAAATATTCAGTTTGCAATAAAAGATGATACCGTTTATATCATCGAAGCAAACCCAAGAGCATCTCGTACTGTGCCTTTTATAGCAAAAGCATATAAAGAGCCGTACGTAAATTATGCAACTAAAGTAATGTTAGGAGAGAAAAAAGTGAAAGACTTTAATTTTAACCCTCAATTAGAAGGTTATGCAATTAAACAACCGGTATTCTCTTTTGAGAAATTCCATAATGTAAATAAAAACTTAGGACCAGAAATGAAAAGTACTGGTGAGAGTATTTTATTTATTGATAGTTTGAAAGACGATGAATTTTACAACTTATATGCACGTCGTAAAATGTATTTAAGCAAATAATAAAGAACATTTTTAGATTTTAAAAATAGCTTGGGCAATGTGCTCAAGCTATTTTTTTTGTGCCAATATTTTATAGTAAATTAGTTTTAATCATCAGTATTTTTAGTAATAATATCATTATTAATTTTATTTTTTATCTGTTGGCTTTTAATGTTTGGGAGAATAACAGTAAATGTTGTTCCTTTCTCTTTCCCTTCAGACTCGGCATAGATAATACCATTATGCGATTCAATAATTTCCTTAATCATGTAAAGGCCAAGCCCAGTACCCTTTACGTTAGAATGAAATCGCTCAAAAGGTGTGAAAAGCTTTTTTAAAGACCTTTCATCCATTCCAGAACCATTATCTAAAACAGAAAACTGTGTTTTTTCTCCATTTTCTTGAGCTTTAATATATATTACAGGTTGTTTTTGATCACCCATATATTTAATGGCATTATCTAGAAGATTGCCAAAGACTTGTATAATTCTATTTCTGTCGCCATAAATATTCGGTAAGTTATTTTCAACTATGAGTTTCACTTTAGAGACTTCTAATTTTCCTTTGACTAAGGTGGTTGAGAGTGCTACAATTTCATTTGTGTCAAGTATTTCATTTTTGTTCTCAATTTTTCCAATTTTTGCAATTTTAGTAATATCAGCAATAAGATTATTCATAGTATCACATGAAATATTAATCATATCTAGGTGTGTTTCTAATTCAGGATAATCTTTCTTAGGAATTAGGCTTGCAATACCTTTAATTCCGCTCAAAGGGCTTTTAAGGTCATGGGAAACAGCAAAAGTAAAACGTTGAATTTCTTTATTTTTCGTGATTAATTCATCAGCTACTTTTTTAAGTTCTTTCTTTTGTTGTTGTAATTGTTGAGTACGCTCGTCTATCTTTTTTTCGAGTGTTAATTGGTATTTTTTTATGTTTTTAACCCGAAGATATAGGAATAAATAGATACTTGAAATTAACAAAATTGTTATGAGTAAGCGAAACCACCAGGTTTCCCAATATGGAGGGGTAATCGTAATATGTAGTTTTGTTTCGTTATTATTCCATATACCATCAGAATTACTTGATTTTATTCGAAGAATGTATTCTCCTGGTTCTAAACTGGTGTACGTAGCGTTTTTTTTATGTCCTACATAATTCCAGTCCGTTTCAAAACCATCCAAGAAATAGGCATAGTTAACCTTATCAGGGTGGCGAAAAGTTAGCGCATTGAATTCAAAATTAATTACATCATTATCATACGATAGGGTAATAGAATCTACTTGTGAGATGTGTCGTTTTAATATTTTAGATGCATCACCTGCGTAAATTGTTTTGTTGAATATTTTTAGACTGGTGATATTTACTTTAGGTTTATCTTGTCTTTTATTAATGTTTTTTGCTTTAAATAAATTGAAACCATTACTACCGCCAAAAATCAACTCATTATTTCTGGTTTTATAAAAAGAATTTGAGTTGAATTCGTTGCCTTGTAAACCATCATTAATATCATAATTTATAGATACTTCATTTTCAGGATTGTATTGAATAATTCCAAAACCTGTACTTAACCATAATAAATGATTCTCGTCTTCTATAATTCCTTTTACGGCATCATTTTTTAATCCATCCTTGCGTGTTATCGATTGAAAAGAACCGGTTTTGTAATCATATTTGTTTAAACCAGCTTGAGTGCCAACCCATAAAGTACCCTTGCTATCTTCTACAATAGCATTAATGAAGTCGTTACTTATAAAATGTTCATTCTCTTGACTATTATAACTTTTAAATTGCCATTCGTCGTTTGTTTCAACTAGTTTATAAAGCCCTGAAATCTGCGTTCCAACCCAAATATTTCCTTTTGTATCCTCTGAAATGTTTGTTATAGTAGAGACTTTAGTATTATTAATAGTGTTTTTAAGATTTATGTTTTTATGTGTTTTAGTTTCGGGATCATAAAGTTGCAAGCCTCCGTAAAAAGTAGCAATCCATATGCGTCCTTTACTATCCATCTTTAAATTGAATACATTATCAGATAGTAAAAAAGAGTTTTCCTTAGTTAATACCTCATAATTCTTATTCTTAAGATTAAAAATTGTAATTCCTTTACCCCAAGATCCTAGCCATAGTTTATTTTTTTTATCTTGAAGTATAGAGATTACTACATTTGCATTGAGATTTTTATGATCTAAACTGTATTTTTCAAAAGTATTCGTAGTTCTATCCCAGTAGCTTAATCCGCCCCCATCTGTTCCTATCCAAAGATGGTCTGTATTATTATTTATATCTTCAATATAGCAGTTAATATTATTGTTATTTAAAGATTGAGAATCAAAGGGATGATTTTTAATATGTTTAAATTTATGATAAATAGGATCGTAGAAGCTTAGCCCTTTTCTATAAGGTGCTAACCACATAATGCCTTTGCTGTTGTATATAGACCAAATAGAATTACTGGAGATAGAGTTGTTATTTGTATTATCATATTTTAAATTTGATAATTGCTTGGTGCTTTTAGAGTAAATAAAAAGACCATCATTTTCACTACCTATCCAATAATCACCATTATTAGCAATTGCTAGTGATAAAATAGGATAACCATTACATATATTTTTTCTTTCTACATTTAAAGAATTGTCATTTTTGATTTTTAATTCAATTAGCTCACCGTTATGTAAGCCAATTAAAAACGTTGATGAGCTTTGCTGTATTACACTTCGTATTCTTTGATTTTCGTGAAGTTTTGATAAAACTTGTAATTCATTATTTAATAACCAAATGTCTTTATCGATTATAACTACAGTTTTTTCACTATCTAGTTTTACGATTTTTACAAAATAATTGCTTTTTTCTACGTTACTTGTTGCTTCTTGATATTTGAATTCTTTAATATTACCTGTTGTAATATGATACCTGAATAAACTACTAGTAGTTCCTAACCAAAGAAAATCTGTAGATTTAACAACGGAATAAAAGTGTTCTAAAGCTATTTTTTTACCTTCTCCGATAAATGGATAAGGCTTTAATATATCCATATCTCGATGATAAACATTTAAGCCCTGAACGGTACCTATATATAATTGTCTATCATCATCTTCATAAATATCTTCAATATAGCCATTGGTAAGACCTGTTTTATTATCTAGAGCCTGTTCATATATTCGAAAATTTTTACCATCGTATTTATTAAGTCCATTTCTAGTACCAATCCATAGGTATCCAAAACTATCTTCATAAATTACATTTGCAGAGCTTTGAGATAAACCTCCTGGTAGGTGTTGAAAAGATAATGAGGTTTGATTTTGTTGCGCAAATGTAAGCTTACAACATAATAGCAGTAAAGAAGTGTATAATACTAATGCAGCAAATTGCTTTGATAAAACCATAATAATAATATAAGCCTCTTTAAAAGTAAGTTAAAACTTACAATTTACAAATGTTAATTATATGATATAAATTTTTTGTTGCCTATTAAGAGTATGTTGTGGTAAAAGTTTAATTTAGAAGAGAGTAGCTGTTTTTAATTTAAAATTTATTAAACGCAAAATAGGCAATACTCACTATATTATAGTTGCAGGTTGTTTGATGACTTTATAAAATGGGATTTTTACAAAAAAAGCCATTACAATAATTGTAATGGCTTTTTGGTTTAGTGGCTTTGTGTAATTATTTATGTGTAATTTTTTAATTTATCATTGTTAACTCTCCAGATATAATTTGCTTATTTTCAAAATCATATATATCGGCTTCTATACAATTATCAAAGTATAAGCCCCAAAAAGCAAAATAGTCTTGTCTTTTTATGGTTTTCATTCTCAAATTTAATAAGTCAAAATCAGAATCTATAGTATGCTCTTCAAAAACAGGAACATGTATTTCATTTGGAATTTTTTCTAGATAACGAGAAAGTAATAATTGATTTTGAAAAATTTCGGATACTAAGTTATGTAATTCAATAAAAATGCTTTGTTTAAATATTTTATGGATAACAATTGTAGAATCATTGAAAATAAGATTCAATTCTTGAATATCAATTTCTATATTATTTTTAGTTGCTATTTCACTTAATACATTTAAAAATAAAATATTAGATTCTTTATTTTTACAAAAATCTAATTCTCCAATTTTTCTATTTATAAGAAAATGTAATCCTTCTGACATTTCAAAATTGAATTTCAGATCAAGTATAAAGTTGTTACACTCATTTAAACCTTTAGAACATGTAATATTAAAAACACAGAAAAACTCTTTTTCTACTTTTAGTCTAAAAGCTTCTAACCCAACAATCAAATTTTTTTGAGAAGGACCGTAAGTAATACCTTTTCGATGGTTATTTTTTTTATATGACATATGTTAAGAGATTTGTTAAAACAAACTTACTTTTAATATGTCAGGTCAGACTATATAAAAACCATAGACTTTTTATGGTTTTTATTTTTTTGATGTTAAAATGCTGTTTATTAGTTGTTTATAATAGATATAAGTGTTAATAAGCTGTTAAATAAACCCTTTTTCCTTCGCGGCTGTTATTAAAGCGTAGTCATTTTCTTTCCCTACGTTAAATATTTCTTTCAATTGACGTTTTCTATTCTCTATTCCTGGCAGAGAAAGAGAAATATGCTCTACCATATCTTTAGTTTTTGTGCCAACAGATAGGTAGTAAAGTATTTTTTTATCATTATCATCTAAGTAAATATCACTAGACATTTTATTTCTAATAGCGATAAGTGCTTTTTTAGTATAATAAGGAGGTTCTGTTAAAACGGTTTCAACCATTTCTTTTAATGCATCTTCATTAATTTCGGTTTTTACCATATATCCTTCAGGATTTACCGTTCTTAAGATGCTATTTATTCTGTAGTTATCGCTGAAAGAAGAAAGAAAAACAATTTTAGATTTAGGACTTACCCTACGAGCAATAACTCCGAGATCTTCACCGCTAGATGCAATTCCTTTTTGCATAGGCGATAGTTGTATGTCTAGCAAAATGATATCGAAAGCTAGTTCCCCTTTTGATATTTCTATTATAGCTTTACCTTTTTCAAAGGTATTTGCCGTTTCCATTTCAACTTTAAAATTATCAAAATCTGCCTCTTCTAAAATATACTTATAACCTAACATGGTCATAATATGGTCATCTACAGCTAAAATTCGAATTGTTTTCATTAGTTATCTATGCTTTTGGATATTGTTCTATTGGTATTTTAAGAGTAATTTTAGTTCCATTTCCTAGATTACTATTAATTTGCCAATCTCCATTTATTTTACTCAGTCTAGAGGTAATATTTTTAACTCCAATACCTTTTTTCTTTTTCTTTACATCAAAACCTATTCCGTCATCACTAATAATTACAATAATATCTTTTTCTAGAGTATCGAAATTAATATTAATACGACTTGCATTTGCATGTTTTATACAATTTTGTATGCATTCTTGTAAAATTCTGTACAGGTTAATTTTAATTTTAGTATCAAAACTATCCCATTCAGTATCATCATTAAAAGTAAAGGTATAATTAATATTTTCAGTTCCATTTTTAAAAGTTTCTATAAGAGCTTTTATAGATTCAATAAAATTTTGAAATTTTTGATATGAAGCTTTATTTAACTCATGAGAGACTGTTCTAATTTCTTCAGAGAGGTCTGCTAGTTCTTTAATTAACTGTCCTCTTTGTTGTATTGATTCTGGGTCTGTTTTTTTATTAAGGCCAATTAATACAAGGCGTATGCCTAGCATTCTATTTAAAACTCCGTCATGTAACTCTTGTGAAATTCGTTCTTGTTCAATTTTTTTACCTTCTTCTAGTTTCTCTTGTTGAGTCATAAGAAGGTTAAAAATTTCATGATTACTTTCTTGTTGCTGTTGTTTAAAACGAAGATTGTTATTCTTAATACGTTGTATCACGATAATTAATATAGCTACAATACCTATTAAACCTGATACTGCAAGAGCACTCCATAAGCGCTTTTCTCTAGTTAATAATTCATTCTGCCTGCCTAATAGTTGATTACGTTCTATAAATTCATCGGTTTGAAAACGTATTCGTGCAAATTTATCTCTTAGTTTACGCTCGTCTTCTTGTAATTTTTTATTTACAACAAAATATTCTTGAGCATATATAGATGCATTTTTTTTATCAATTAAAGTTAGGTAATCTAACGTTCTAAGTAAGCTCTCGAAATTCTCAGAATTTTCTGACAATGCTAATGCTTTAGTAGCTATTTTTTTAGATTTTAAAGTATCATTTTTATAAGCTAAATATTGTGCATAATAACCTGTTGAAGTAGCTTCACTAAATGTATTATTATATTCACGTGTAATAGCGATAGCTTCTAAGTATTGAGGTTCTAAATCCTCTGTACTAAGCTGCTTTTTTTTTGCATTGGCCAAATTAACCATGACTTTTGCTAAGAATTCAGGGTTTAAGGTTCTTAAATTTTTAAAATTAACGACTTTATTAAAACTATTTTCGGCTTCTCCATATTGATTTAACAGCATATTAGATACACCTATATTGTTAGTGATGAATATTCTATTATAAGACATGTCTTTAGGTATAGAATCTAAATAACTACTAGCTTGTTCATAATATTGAATCGCTTTTTTTATATCTCCTAAGGAATGTGTTATAGACCCTAAGCTATTATAACTGTTAGACATTCCTAAAAAATTTTTTGATTCTTTAAAAATTTCTAGAGCTTTAATTGTTGTTTGTTCGGCACCTGCATAGTCTCCTAATTTTCGTTGAATGGAGCTTATACCAATATATAAAAAAGCAGTTTTCTTTTTATTTCTTTTTATATATATGGTTAGCGCTTCATTATAATAATAATAGGTGCTATCAATTAATTTGGTATTATCTAAAAAAATACCTAAATCCCAATAAGCTTCTGCTAATGCAATAGAATCTTTTTGTTTTTTGGCTAAAACAATAGTTTGTTTATTTATAGTTCTAAAAAATAAAGAATCTTTTAAATTAATTGATTTGTAAGATAAATTAGATAAATGTTTTAACTGAATAGAATCAGTAGTTATCAAATTAATTTTGTGAGCAGCTTCTTTTGCTATTTTTTTTCGTTGCTCTAAATCAAAGTCAGAGTTAGTACTACTTTCGATAAGTGTGTAGAGAGAATCTTGATTAATTTGAGTAGTAACCTTTTCTTGAGATAACTTTTCTTTTTTTCCACAAGAAATAAAAATTACAGAAAAAATTATATAAATAAACCCGCAAGGAAATATAACTTTAGTTGTTCTCATTGATTTATTTAAAACAACAAGATAAAAAAAAAGCTTTAAATAAATGATTTATTTAAAGCTTTCTATTATGAATATTTTGAACTATTAATTACCTTTTGTAGTCACTTCACCACAATCATCACAAGAATTTAATGAATCTACATAAACTTGATCATCGTCTTGATTGGCATCTGATTCACAAGAAAGCATTCCTAAACTTAAAACTACTACTGCTAAAATTGCTGTTACTTTTTTCATAATTATTTTGATATTAATTGATTAGTAAATTATCTGGTATCAAAATTAATCGGACAGCGTAGTGTTTTTATTACATAAAAATGTTTGTTAGTTAATGATGTACCTTTACGAGTATATGTACATAATTTGTAAGAATTATCTTAATTTAATGTGGTTATTGTACTTTTGGTTAATGTTTTTTTTAAACTATCAATATTCTCTTTATACGATTTTGAAAAAGGTAGTTGAGTTTCTCCTTTTAAAGCACAAATAGATTTTCCATAGTTAATTCTGCTTATGTAATTTGTATTTAAAATATAGCTTTGGTGTATTCTTATAAAATTATTAGGTAATCTATTTTCAAAAGTTTTTAGTGTTTTATAGGCATTTATAATCGATCCATCTTTCATGATTACATCGGTAGTGTTATTATCAGCTTTTAAATACATAATCTCATTAGTATCAATATATCTATAATCTCGATAAGATTTTAGGCAGAGTGTCGTGTAAGGATTTTCTACTTTTAATTGAGTTTTTTGAAGCCTAAAAGATGTTTTTCTGATATCAAATTCATTCAAAGGAAGTATCCAGTAATCAAAAAAACCATTTTTTATAGCATCATATGCTTGGTCTTTAGTGTTCGAGTAGCCTATTATTAGGGGTGTACATTTTAGATATTGATGTAGCTCAGCAATCATCGAAAAACAACTAATGCTATCTTTAGAGAGGTTAATAAATACAATTTCAGGTATTTCTTTTAATATTAAATTTAAACCATCTGTGCAGTTGTTAGAAACACCAGCGCAAATAAATTCAGAGAAATTTGATAACTGAGACCTTAATTCATGACTAGAAGATGCATCTGAATTTATAATAGTGTATTCATACTCCATAATATAGGTTTTAAAATGTAAAATTACAGCTCCTATATTAGAACAGACTATACAAAAACCATAGAATTTTTATGGTTTTTATGATTTAACTATTTGATAATTAATTAAATTAGTTATTTTTTACTTTAAAATTATATATGAATTGGTAAGCACCTATATCGTTATTTTCTTTATTTCTGCTATTCCCTAAAATATCAAAAGGAACGGTTTGAGAACCGCTTATGTTAGCTTTATTTATTGCGAAAGAATCTTCTTGTAATTTAAAATTATTACCGTTAGGGTTTATAAATGAAGCATTTTCATTTATAAAAATGGAATTAAATAAATTAGTGTCATTATAGTTATAAGCAGTGCTTAATTCTTTTAATATACAGTTTTCGAAGTTAAAATTTAATAAAGAAGTAGAGGAGGAGTTAGAAAGTAGAACTTCAGAAGAAGTGTTACCATCTATAATACAATTTAAAAAATCAGCATTAACTAAAATCTGTTCATTCGTATTATTTACATGTAATGTTTTTCCTAACCTAAAAGAGCTATTCCAATAATTTGAAAAGGTACAATGAGTAAATTTGTAATTACCGCCATTAAGGTAAAGACTAGTATTTCCAGCATTTCCGATAACTAAATTTTCGCCTATTACTTTAGATGAATTACACCAGATATTAATATTAGAGCTATTATAAACTTGAGTATTTTTTATAATTAAATTGCTTTCGGAGTTCAAATTTGTATTTCCGTTTATAAAAATACCTGTAATGGCATTTTTTAAAGTTAAATGGTTAATGTAATTACTGTTACTTTCTTTATTAATTATAATGCCACCCCACTGACCAGCAACATTATCATAGCTAGATTCTAATCTATCACCTTCAAAAATAATTTCATTTTCAAGATTGTTTTGATCTGTACTAAGTTCTCCATTAACATTTAATGAACTATTTTTTTGAACGTAAATTCCTGAGTTTTGATGAAAATAAACTCTTGCTCCAGCATCAATATTTAATGTGTTGTTTTCAGGAATAGCAGCATAGCCATATATAACGTAGGGTTTTTTATTCGTGAAATTTAATAGGCTATCATTAAGTATAAAGCCAGCAGTTTCTATTTCTTCTCCATTCTTGTTTTGGTTTATAGTTATTTGTTCAGCAAAACCTGTAGAGCTTTTTTTCGGATAAAGAAAAGTAGCATCTTTTATAAGAGTAACTAATGAAACAGATTGTGTATTGTTAGTATGGTTAAACTCGATGGCATCGGTATATAAAAATTCAGTTTCACTTACGGTATTAATATCAAAATTAGTTTCGATAAAAATATAAAGACTATCCTTTGCTAAAAGTGGGGTGTTAAAAAACTCTTTACCTGCCTGTCCGTCTACATTTATTTGATATTTGCTACTCAAACCATTTTTTAAAGTTATGGATGGGATTTGAATATCGGTATCGTTATTGTTATAAACTTTTAAGGAGTATGTACTACTTCCTATAGTGGTGAAAACGGTATCTAAATACACGGTGTCTTTTGAAAAAGATAAATTACCTGTACTGGTTTCGTAATTAAAATCTTTTCGGCATGAAGTCCATAAAACACAAGCAATCAACAATAAAAATAGAAAGTACTTATTTCTTTTAGAGTGATTCATTTTAGTTGACTTTATTTAAAAACGGCTATAATTTCTTCAGAAATTCGAATAGGTTTATAGGTAATGGCATCTAATAATACCCATTCTGTTTTTGACTTAAGTAGCAACTCATTACTTTTGTTATCAAACATTTCTACAATTCTGATAGATAAGGCTCCTTTAGATGATTTTATGTATGTTTTAACTGTTATAATATCATTTATAACAGCAGCTTTTTTATACTCTATAAAATGACTTTTTACAACCCAAATACTTTTTTCAATAATTTCTTTTGAAGCTTTTTCTTGCCAATGTTCTTTTGCTATATCCTGTATCCATTGAACATAGCGTACATTATTTACGTGGTTTAAATCATCTAAATCTTCTTGAGTAACTTTAATGATTTTGTCAAAGGTTTTCACCATTACTTTTTCATAATTTTAACCTCAAATAACTTATCCCAATTTTTTCCAGTCACAAAAAAAGTTCCTCTTTCCTTGCTATAAGCGATACCATTTAATACATCTAAATCAGCATGCTTTGTAACATTATCTTTTAAGCCTCCAAAATTAATAACACCTTCAATAGCTCCACTTTTTGCATTAATAATCATCATGCTTTCTTTTTGCCATACGTTGGCATATATTTTACCATCTACATATTCTAATTCATTGGTTTTATTAAATATAGATTTATTTGTTACGGTTTCAATATGTGTTTCTTCTGTTAAATTATCAGGGTTTAAAAGCCATATTTTTTCAGTACCATCACTCTTATAAAGCTTTTCACCATTATTAGCAAAACCCCAACCTTCTTTACTAGCTCCGTATTTAAAACTATCTATTTTATCTAAATTTTTAGCATCATATATAAAACCTAAACCACTTTGCCATGTAAGCATGTATATCTTATCGTTCAAAATTGTAATACCTTCTCCAAAATAAGTGTTATCTAAATCTACTTTTTTTAATATTTCACCAGTTTTGTAGTCAAGTTTTCTTAAAGAAGATTGCCCTTTTCGACCCGTACTTTCGTAAAGTGTATCTTTATAAAACTCAAGCCCTTGTGTAAATGCTTTTTGGTCGTGTGGAAATTCATTTATAATTTCATAGGTATAAATTTCAGGAGCATTGGCAGATAAAAGTTTGAAATTTTTTGATACTTCTTCAGATTTACCTTCATAATTTACAGTAGCAATAATGGTTTTGTTACCTAATTTAAGTATATCTAGCTGAATAGTATTGTCTGAAACAGCTAAAGCTTTACCATCTATAGTGTAAGAAACATTTTCAATAGTTTTATTTTTTACGTTTTTTAATGATATGACTACGCTTTCATTTTGTTGAAACTCACTTTCTTTTCCGTTTAATTGAATTTCGAAAAGTTCAGAAGCTGGAGTATTACTGCTACCACATGCTGAAAATAATAACGAGATACATGTAAAAATGAGGATACTAACTATTTTCATTATAAAATATATTAACTTATTTAAAATTTTTAAACTCCAAAAAATTGGCAATCAGTAAGATAGCCTAAATGTGTATTTTGAGCAAGGTATTTATTTAAATTTAGAAACTAAAATGATTGTGAAAAAATTAAAACATTGTATATTTGCAGCTGGCAAGTCCTACGCGACCAGCTCCTTTAGAATCCCCCAGGGTGGGAACGCAGCAAGGGTATATGGTTGAGCGGTGCGACGTAGGTAGCTTGCCTTTTTTTATTTCTTCTTTTTTTGCTTAACGCATTTGTTAATTACTTCTTTTTTCCTTTTTTTATTATTTGTTTCTTTGCCAATATATTTATTATATGAAAAGTAAAGTAGTTTTAATTACAGGCGGATCTTCTGGTATAGGAAAATCTATAGGTGTATACTTAAAATCGAAAGGTTATATTGTATATGGTACAACCAGAAGCTTAGCTAAATACCCAAATTTTAAGGAGTTTAATTTGTTAGAGTTAGATGTTCGTAAACCGGATACTATTAATTTGGCTATTTCCAATTTAATAGAAAAAGAAGGTAGGGTAGATGTATTGATAAATAATGCAGGTGTTGGTATTACAGGACCTATAGAAGAAACACCCGATCAAGAAATAGCAAATGCTTTCGAAACTAATTTATATGGGCCAATACGAGTCATAAAAGCAGTACTACCGACTATGAGGAAACAAAAGTCAGGACTTGTTATAAATATAACATCTATAGCTGGTTTTATGGGATTACCTTATAGAGGAATTTATTCTGCAACAAAAGGTTCGTTAGAATTAATTACAGAAGCTATGCGAATGGAGGTTAAAGATTTTGGTGTAAGCATGACAAATGTAGCACCAGGAGATTTTGCAACAAATATAGCTTCTGGTAGATACCATGTTCCTGTTCTTAACGATTCTCCTTATAAAAAGCCATATGGCGACACATTAAAGGCTATAAATGATGATGTTGATAGTGGAGGAAACCCTATAAATGTAGCTCATTTAATTTTTAAGATTATAAATACCAAAAAGCCTAAAATACATTATAAAGTGGGTGATTTTATGCAAAAATTTTCACTTATTTTAAAAAATATACTTCCTGATAAAGTGTATGAGAAATTACTTTTAAACCATTATAAATTGTAATTTTGTAAGTAACAAAAGTTAATTATTAATATAAATATTCAAGAATGAAATTTTTTATCGATACTGCTAACTTAGCACAAATAAAAGAAGCTCAGGAATTAGGTGTTTTAGATGGTGTTACAACAAACCCATCTTTAATGGCTAAAGAAGGCATTACTGGAAAAAATAATATTCTAAAACATTATGTAGACATATGTAATATTGTTGATGGAGATGTTTCTGCTGAAGTTATTTCAACTGAATTATCAGAAATGATTAAAGAAGGTGAAGAACTTGCTGAATTACACGATCAAATCGTTGTTAAATTACCAATGATAAAAGATGGTATTAAAGCTTGTAAGTACTTTAGTGATAAAGGTATTAGAACTAACTTAACTTTAGTTTTCTCTCCTGGTCAAGCATTATTAGCGGCTAAAGCAGGTGCAACTTATGTATCTCCTTTTATTGGTCGTTTAGATGATATATCTACAGATGGTTTAAATTTAATTGCTGAAATTCGTCATATATACGATAATTATGGTTTTGAAACTCAAATTTTAGCAGCATCTGTTAGACATACAATGCATGTTATCGATTGTGCTAAATTAGGATCAGATGTAATGACAGGACCTTTATCTGCAATTGAAGGTTTATTAAAGCATCCACTTACAGATAGCGGCCTTGCTAAATTCTTAGAAGATTATAAGAAAGGGAACTAATAAATTCCTTTTTAATTAATACATAAAAAACCCACTTTAAACCTAAGTTTAGAGTGGGTTTTTTTATGCTTCTATTGTGTGTTGTTTAAACGTTATTAAAATTTAGAGTACATATCTTTATAAGCATCTAAAATAACGCCATCTTTAATTAAAATAGCTTTATTTAAACCATCTATAATTAATGTTCTGCGTAACTTATCAATATCTTCTGCTTGGTATTGGTTTTCAAAATTTTTATTGAAAGACTTCACCATCGTTTGCCACTCTTGTTGTTCTTGAGTAAGGCTAATACCAATAAACTTTAAGTTAGGGTTAGCTTCAGATAGTTTGGTAACTTGTTTTGTGATATTAGAAAAATGTCTTTTGTTTTTACTAGACCAAAAATAGAAAACAACATCTTTATCTTGTTCCGATATTTCTTTTAATGAAATTACATTACCAATACTATCTAATACATTAACATTAGGCATATGGTTAGTAGGTTGCATATTAATTACACCTTCATATAAATCATGAATTTCGTTATTATGTTTGTTGTTTATTGAAAGCTTATGAAATTCATCTAAAAACTGCTTATTATTTTCAGGTGTATCGTGCACTTTTAAAAAATAGCTCATTGCTACATTTCTAAACAAATTATCTCTTAAGTCTTTTTCTTTAACAATACTGTCGATAAGTTCTAGTTTGTGGTTGTTGAAGTGTAGTTGATTTATTATAATCAATTCTCCAGCTTTACAACTTTTAGTACAATCTTCGAACGCCAAATTATCAAAATGACGTTTCATAAAGTCATAATAAGGTGTAAAGTATGTAAGCTCTTTATTGTTGAAGTTTAGCTCTTTTCTATAATCATAAAAATCCTTGTCAATTTCAGAAAACGAATTTCGTTTTGCATTTTTAAAAGGATATTTTTCTTTAGTTATATAAGCATTGTAGTTAATACTTGCATTTGCTATTTCTAATGATTTTTCAGAAAGGTTATTCTCTATATTTAATTCAGCTAATAATTTTAACTTTAACTCTCTAAGTGAATCTATTTTTTTAGAAAAAGCAGTTGATTCTAATTTATAATATTTATTGATTAAAGACTCTTCATCTTCATCTGTTAGAAAAATTTCTACTAAAAAGTTATTTATTTCTTCTCCTTTACCTGAAAAAACCAAAGACTCATCAAAATAAATAGTGTTAAGTCTAATTAAAAGACTGTCTCCTTTAGATAAGTATACGTATTGGTATTGTGGAGCGTGACGAAAATTATATAAGCCTTCGTCGATATTTTTTAAAGTAATTGAGAATCTATTTTGAGTATCTAGCCTAGCAGAGTCAATAGCAATCTCATCTTTATATAAAATAACGGTCTCGCTAGTAGGGTTTATAATCTGTCCAGCTAAAACTGTTAAGGTTTCTTTTTTGTCTATATTACACCCGATAAGAGCTAAGAAAAAAAAGTAAAAAGAATATTTATTCATACAATGATATAATTCTACAACAAGCGAATTTAATAAACACGTATGCTACAACCTGTTAATGCACCGTTAAAAAATTATAGGATACTTTATAATCTCTTATTTCATTGAAAAGATTACTGGTTTTCAGGGGTATTTTCCTTATTTTTGCGCAAATTTTAAAATACTGTGTATGTTATCTGTATCTAATCTATCGGTGCAATTTGGAAAAAGAGTTTTGTTTGATGATGTAAATATTTCATTTACTCAAGGAAACTGTTATGGAGTTATTGGTGCTAATGGAGCAGGGAAATCTACTTTATTAAAAATTATGGCTGGCAAAATGGATCCAACATCTGGCCATGTAAACCTGGAGCCAGGTAAGAGAATGTCTATTCTTGAGCAAAACCATAATGAGTATGATGAAATAAATGTACTTGAAACAGTAGTTACGGGTAATAAGCCTTTAGCTATTATAAAAAAGGAAATGGATGCCTTGTATGCAGATTATGATGATAAAAATGCAGATAGAATAGGGGAGTTACAAGTTCAGTTCGAAGAAATGAATGGTTGGAACGCAGATAGTGATGCTGCTGCGTTACTATCAAACTTAGGTATACCAGCCGACCTTCATTATACGATGATGGCCGATTTAGATTCTAAATTAAAAGTAAGAGTGTTATTGGCTCAAGCTTTATTTGGTAATCCTGATGTTTTGATAATGGATGAACCTACCAACGATTTGGATTATGAAACAATTAGTTGGTTAGAGAACTTTTTAGCAAACTACGATAATACAGTAATAGTAGTATCTCATGACCGTCACTTTTTAGATTCTGTATGTACGCATATAGCAGATATTGATTTCGGAAAATTAAATTTATTTTCGGGTAATTATACATTCTGGTACGAGAGTAGCCAGTTAGCTGCAAGACAAAGAGCTCAACAAAATAAGAAATCAGAAGAGAAAGCAAAAGAATTACAAGAGTTTATTATGCGTTTTAGCGCAAACGTTGCAAAGAGTAAGCAGGCAACTTCTCGTAAAAAAATGCTTTCTAAATTAAAAATAGAAGATATTAAGCCTTCTAGTAGAAGATACCCTGCAATTATATTTGAAAGAGAGCGTGAAGCGGGAGATCAAATATTAAATGTAGAAAATTTATCTGCTACTTCTGAAGATGGTGATTTATTATTTAATGATTTAAATATAAATTTAGCAAAAGGAGATAAGGTTGTTGTTTTTTCAAAAGACTCTAGAGCAACAACTGCTTTTTACGAAATTATAAACGGTAACAGAAAAGCAGGTACGGGTGAGTATCAATGGGGTATTACTACAAATCAATCTTATTTACCAGCAGACAATCATTCTTTTTTCGAAAGTGAAGATAGTTTAGTAGATTGGTTAAGAGAATGGGCAAAAACTGAAGAAGAAAGAGAAGAGGTTTATGTTCGTGGCTTTTTAGGTAAAATGCTTTTTAGTGGAGATGAAGCTTTGAAAAAGTGTTCTGTATTATCTGGAGGAGAAAAAGTTCGTTGTATGTTAAGTAGAATGATGATGTTGCGTGCTAATGTTTTAATGTTAGATGAGCCAACAAACCATTTAGATTTAGAGAGTATTACAGCGTTTAATAACTCGTTAAAGAACTTTAAAGGAACAATTTTATTTACAACTCATGATCATGAATTTGCTCAAACTGTAGCAAATAGAGTAATAGAATTAACGCCAAATGGAGCTATTGATAGATATTTAACTTTTGATGATTACATGTCAGATAAATCTATTAAAGAACAAAGAGAGAAAATGTATGCTGTTAAAGCTTAAAATATAGTTTACATATTTAAATTTAAAGAGCTCCATAATGGAGCTCTTTTTTTTGTTAATACAGTTTTGGTTTATAATTTAGCTTGTTAATTTTCAATAAAAAATAATTATATATAATTAATCAGTTTTAATTGCGTTAAAATACTGTTAATTACGATGAATGGTAATTTTTATCACTTTAAAAACACTTTTTAGGTGTATATTGCCGTTAGTTATATTAATAATCATCAAATAAGTGCATCTGACCCCAAATTAGATTCCTTGAATTTAACAAGTTTTTACTACTTATGAGTTTTTTAAAGTTCCCCGTTTTATTACTTCTTGTGTTTTTCATGTTTAATGCTCAAGCACAAAACTCTACTATTTCTAATCCTAAAATGGACCCAGATAAATCAATTATAAAAAATGCTAAAGCTTCTGGTAAGCATGATTTATTATTAGCAGCAGTAAGAGCTTCTGATTTAGAGAAAACTTTAGATAACGATGGCCCTTTTACTGTTTTTGCACCTAATGATTTAGATTTTGATATTACAACTAAAGAGAAGGTAAAAGAGCTTTTAGAGAAAAAAGATAAAAAGGAATTACAATCAGTTTTAGGATATCATATTATTGCAGGTAAAATTACAGCTTCAAAAATATTAAAAGCCTTATGCAGAGGTAAAGGAAAAGCCAAATTCACTACAATTTCTGGTGAAATATTAAATGCTACTATGAAAGGGTTGGATATTATATTAACAGATGAACAAGGGCATCAATCTACAATCATAAAAGCAGATGCAGACCAATGCAATGGTATTATTCATGAAATTGATAGTATAAAACCTTTTAAAGCTTAAGCAGTTTATAAAAACTACCTAAGCTCGGCACCTAATTTAGTTTCAAATTTATCTTGAAACTTATTCATTATTTTTTCAATTTGCTTTTCTGTAAGCGTTGCTTTTTCAGATTTTAAGGTAAAGCTAATTGCGTATGATTTTTTACCTTCAGGGAGTTTAGAACCTGTGTAAACATCAAACAAACTAACTTCTTTTAAAAGACTTTTTTCTGTAGCAAAAGCAGTTTCGTGTATGTCTTTAAAATTAACGCTATTATCAAGTAAGAGAGCGAAATCTCTTTTTACTTCAGGAAACTTAGATATTTCTTGATATGTTATTTTTTCAGCAATTAAACTTAGTATAGCATCCCATTTAAAATCAGCATAAAGTACTTCGTTTTTAATTCCGAACTTTTTTAAGACAGATTTTTTAACAATACCAAAATCAACTAAATTAGTTTTTTGAGATTTTATAGATAATCCTTCTGATAATTCTTTACTATCAGAAACAGTAGCTGTTGTTCTTGTGATTCCAAGTCTTTCTAAAATACTTTCAACACTAGATTTTAGCGTAAAAAAGTTTGATTTTTCGGAAGCTCCTGTCCAGTTGTCTTCATTTTTATTACCAGTAATAAACAAAGCTAAATGCTTATTTTCAACTTGTTTATTATTGTATAAATGATAGCTTTTTCCAAATTCAAAAAACTTCAGGTTTTGTCTTTTTCTATTGCTATTATATACAACAGCTTCTAAACCTGTAAAAAGTAAAGACCTTCTTAAAATAGATAAATCACTACTTAAAGGATTTATAATTTTTACAGTTTGCTCTTCTTTTAAATCTTCATTTAAATCGTTATAAGAAGTAGTAGATAAACTGTTAGTCATTATTTCATAAAAGCCTTTGGCAGCTAAAAAATCACCTATTATATTTTGAATTTTATAATCTTCAAAAGGCGACGTAGTAGCAATTGAAGCATTCAACTTTTGTTTAAAGTTTATGTTGTTGTAGCCATAAACTCTTAATAGTTCTTCAATAACATCAACTTCTCTTTGTACATCAACTCTGTAAAAAGGAATTGTTAATCCTAAACCAGTTTCAGTAACATTATTTAATTTGATATCTAAAGAAGCTAAAATAGATTTAATAGTATCTTGAGGAATTTCTTGACCGATTAATCCATTAATTTTTTTATAAGTCAAGAAAACTTGATAATCATTTTGCTTGTTAGGGTAAAGATCTATTAAATCAGATGTAATATCTCCACCTGCAATTTGCTGAATTAAAATTGCAGCTCTTTTTAAGCAATATTCCACATTGTTAATATCAATTCCTCTTTCAAAACGAAAAGAAGCATCTGTATTAAAGCCATGTCTTTTAGATGCTTTACGAACAGAAACTGGATCGAAATAAGCACTTTCTAAAAATATAGATTTTGTTTCATTAGTAACACCTGAGTTTAATCCGCCATAAACACCAGCAATACATAAAGGTTTTTCAGAATCACAAATCATTAAATCATCTTCGTGTAATTCTATTTCAGTACCATCAAGTGTTTTAAACTTTGTGCCTTTAGGTAATGTTTTTACAATAATCTTATGGTCCTTTATTTTATTAGCATCAAAAGCATGTAAAGGCTGTCCTAATTCATGTAATACATAATTAGTTGCATCTACAATGTTGTTAACAGGACTTAAACCAATTGATTTTAACCTATTTTTTAACCACGTAGGAGATTCTTGTACTGTTAAGTTACTTATGGTAACACCACAATATCTAGGAGCAAGTTTGTTATCTAATACGTCAATGTCAATTTTTAAAGATCGGTTAGTTACTGAAAAATTACTTATAGATGGTGTTATAAGTTCTAATTGTAATTCCTTCTGTTTAAGACCAGCTTTTAAATCTCTTGCAACACCTAAATGGCTCATTGCATCTGCTCTGTTAGGGGTAAGACCTATTTCAAAAACAATATCGCTTTCTACTTCAAAAATTGTAGCGCACAAAGTTCCAGCAGCAATATCATCATTCAAAATCATAATACCATCATGACTTTCACCAACTCCAATCTCATCTTCGGCACAAATCATTCCATAGCTTTCTTCACCACGAATTTTACCTTTCTTTATAGTCCATTCTTCACCTTCTTTCGTATAAAGCTTTGTTCCAATAGTTGCTACGGGCACTTTTATACCTTCGGTAACATTAGCTGCTCCACAAACTATTTGAAGCGGAGTTTCAGTGCCTATATCTACAGTTGTAATTTTTAATTTGTCAGCATTAGGGTGTTTTGTGCATGTAAGCACATGGCCTACAACAATACCTTTTAAACCACCTTTTATAGATTCAAACGACTCTATGCCTTCAACTTCTAACCCTAAATCTGTTAATAAATCTGCGGTTTGTTCAGCTTCCCAGCCAATTTGTAAAAATTGTTTTAACCAGTTGTAAGAGATTTTCATTAATAAGTGTTTGCAAGCTCTATTTTATAAAGTATATTCTCAAAGATGAATACTGTAATAATTAGAACGTTAGTTTGTTTGACTATAGTTTTTTTGATTGTTATGCCTACTAAATTTATAGGTACAATAGTCGACAAAGATAAAACAATGTAGGTTTAGTTTCAAAAGGTATTTAGTCGAATTGTTTTTTAATTTTGATTATTTAATTGTTATTTCGGTTAATATTTAAAAAGGTGAGTTATGAGAAGTTGGGGAGTATTGTTTTTTTTAGTTTTTATAATTTTTTCATGCAAAAAAGAAGAAAAACAAATTAATGATGGAATGTGGTTGGCAAAATTAAAAGTTATGGATAACCAGACGCTACCTTTTAATTTTAAGTTGATTAAAACAAACACAAGTTATAGTGCCGAAATTTATAATGGAGAGGAGATTATTTTAAGTGAAGAGGTTATTTTTTTTAAAGATTCTATTTTAATTAAAATGCCTGTTTTTGAAGGATATTTAAAAGGAGCTTATACATTAAATAGAATAGAAGGTAGCTTTGTGAAAGAAGGCCTGAATAGAAGTGTGCCTTTTGTAGCAGAACATGGTGTAACGAGCAGGTTTCAATCAAATGAGCCTTCAGAAGTCTCTATTTCAGGTATTTGGGAAACCAATTTTAGCGAAGGTACTGATGATGCGTATCTAGGAAAAGGTATTTTTATTCAAAACGATAATAAAGTAACAGGTACATTTAGAACAACAACTGGTGATTACCGTTTTTTAGAAGGTGTAGTATCTGGCGACTCTTTAAAGCTATCTACTTTTGATGGAGCACATGCTTTTTTATTCACAGCAAAAGTTACCGATAGTACTTTAAATGGGGTGTTTTATTCTGGAAATCATTTTAAAGAACCTTTTGTAGCAAAGCGAAATGAAGTTTTTGAATTACCAAATGAAGATAATCTTACTTATTTAAAGGATGGTTTTGATGTGTTTGATTTTTCTTTTCCAGACGAAACAGGTAAGCTTATATCGTTGTCAGATGATCAATTTATAGATAAACCTGTAATTGTTCAAATTATGGGTACATGGTGCCCTAATTGTTTAGATGAAACTAAATATTTAACTAATTACTTAAATGAGAATCCAGAAAATGAGATTGAGGTAGTTGCTTTAGCTTTTGAATATGCAAAGACAGATACTTTAGCTTTTAAAAGTATAAACAGATTGAAAGATAGAGTAGGTGTTAAATATCCAATTTTATTAGCTCAATATGGTAGCATTGATAAAGATTTAGCACAAGAAAAACTGCCAATGCTTAATCATGTTTTATCATATCCGACAACAATTTTTATAGATAAAAAAGGAGAGGTACGTAAAATTAAAACAGGTTTTAATGGACCTGCTACTGGTGATAAATTCGAAGCTTTTAAGAATGATTTTGAGAAGTTGGTATCAACTTTAATTAGTGAATAAAAAATGCCTTTTCAATAAAGAAAAGGCATTTTAGCTGACTAATTACTCTACTTATTTAAATGATAGTAGATTTCCCTAAACCTATGTTTTCATAATTCATGTTAAGAGTTTCATCGGTATCAACAATGTTTGTGGCAATAAAATCACCTACATCATTGGTTCCAAACTTACTCTTAATGTTAATATCGGGGGTAACTATATTTTTTTTCAAAGCTTTGTTTACGGCAGATACTACTGCTCTTGACTCTTCTTCCAAGCCAAAATGTTGTAATAACATTGCTGCAGACAAAATTGTAGCAATTGGGTTGGCAATATCTTTTCCTTTAGCCTGCGGGTAAGAACCGTGTATTGGCTCAAACATTGCTTTGCCTTCTCCAATAGATGCAGATGGTAATAAGCCGATAGAGCCTCCAATAACACTTCCTTCGTCAGATATTATATCACCAAATAAATTTTCTGTTAAAATAACATCAAACTTACTAGGGTTTAATATCATTTGCATGATTGCATTATCGATAAATAAACACTCTAATTCAACATCAGGATAACTTTCCGCTATACGCTTTACAACTCTTCTCCATAAACGAGAAGTTTCTAAAACATTTGATTTATCTATTAAAGTTAACTTTTTTCTTCTTTTTTTGGCAGCTTTAAATGCTAAATGAGTAATTCTGCTAATTTCTTTTTCTGAATATTCACATAAATCAGATGCTGTTGTGCCATCTTTACTTAGTTTGCGATCACCAGAATAGATGCCACTGCTAATCTCTCTATAAATTACAAAATCGGTACCTCTTAAAACAGATTCTTTTAATGGTGATTTTTTTAATAAAGTAGGAAAAACAGCTACGGGTCTAATATTTGCAAATACACCTAATTCTTTACGAAGCTGAAACAAACCACTTTCAGGTCTAACCTTTGCATCTAGATCATCATCAAATTCAGGAGAACCTATTGCTCCAAATAATACAGCATCAGAATCACTACATAATTTTATAGTTTCTTCCGATAAAGGTACACCTGTTTGATATATAGATGTGGCTCCAATAAGCCCTTCTGTATAAGTGAATTTATGATTAAATATTTCTTCTATTGCACGCAAGCATTTAACTGCTTGTGCAACAACTTCTGGTCCGATACCATCTCCTGGTAATAATGCTATTTTTAATTCCATCTAAGCAACAATTTTTATTTTAATATTGCTTGTCTCTATAATTTTATGAATGTCTTCGTCAAGTATTTCTTTCTTATTGTCAGCATATTTCAAAAATTCTTGATAAACAACATCTAATTGCACTTTTGTAAGTTCGTAACCTACAATTTTTGCTCTATAAGCTAAAGCAGCTCTACCGCTACGTGCAGTTAAAACAATAGACGATTCATTAACTCCAACATCAGCAGGATCAATAATTTCGTACGTTTCTCTATTTTTTATTACACCATCTTGGTGAATACCTGAACTATGAGCAAATGCATTTGCTCCTACAATAGCTTTGTTTGGTTGAACAAACATTCCCATTTTTTGAGAAACCATTCTACTTGTATCGTTCAATAATTTACTATTAATATTTGTATCTAAACCTAAAGTAGGGTGCTGTCTTAGAATCATCACTACTTCTTCTAAAGCTGTGTTTCCAGCTCTTTCACCAATACCGTTTATAGTACATTCTATTTGTCGAGCACCGTTAGTTACTCCGGCGATAGAATTAGCTGTAGCTAAGCCTAAATCATTATGGCAGTGACAAGAAAGTATAGCTCTATCAATACCTTTTACATTCTCGTATAGGTATTTAATTTTTGCACCATATTCGTCAGGTAAACAATAACCTGTTGTATCAGGTATGTTTAATACTGTTGCACCTGCTTTAATAACAGCCTCACAAATACGAGCTAAAAATTCATTATCTGTTCTTCCTGCATCTTCAGCATAAAACTCAACGTCTTCTACAAAAGTTTTTGCATAAGAAACAGCTTCAATAGCTCTTTCTATAATGGCATCTTTATTAGAATTGAATTTAAACTTTATGTGAGAGTCAGAGGTGCCTATACCTGTATGAATTCTTGGTTTTACTGCGTACTTTAATGCTTCAGCAGCAACTTCTATATCTTTTTTAACGGCTCTAGTAAGTCCACAGACAGTAGCATTCTTTACTAATTTTGCTATTTCTTGAACAGAATTAAAATCTCCTGGACTTGAAATAGGAAAACCGGCTTCGATAACATCTACACCTAAGAGTTCTAATCTTTCTGCAATAACCAATTTCTGTGTTGTGTCTAATTTACAACCTGGTACCTGTTCTCCGTCTCTAAGTGTCGTATCAAAAATTTGTACTATATCTTTGCTCATTATATTTGCGTAATTTTACTAGTCATTACGAATATATGATTAGTCTATTTATTTTAATGGGCTACAAAAAATCATTTACAACGTTAAGTTAGTTTTGAGAATACCTAACTAATTGAATAACAAATATTTAAACATTATTTTTTACGATGACAAATGCTAATAAAGATTCATTATTTGTTTTAATAAAGTCGCTTTCTAAGTCTGAAAAAAGACAATTCAAGCTTTATGTGGGACGGTTAGGGGTAAATACAGATGCTAAATTTTTAGCATTATTTAATTTATTAGATAAAGTAAAGGGGTATGATGAAAAAATAATTTTAGAAACAGGAATTGTAAAAAAAGCACAACTATCTAATCTTAAAGCTCATTTGTATAAGCAGATACTAGTTAGTTTAAGGCTTAACCCTGTAAATCAAAATATAAGAGTTCAGATACGTGAGCAATTAGATTTTGCTACAATACTTTATCAAAAAGGGTTGTATAAACAAAGTCTTAAAATATTAGATAAAGCAAAAACAACAGCAATTGAAAACGAAGAAAAAAATATTGCGTACGAAATTGTAGAATTAGAAAAGTTAATTGAAACGCAATATATTACTAGAAGTATACCTGATAGAGCTGATGAATTAGCGATACAAGCAAAAGAACTTTCTGCTCAAAACGTAATGACAAGTAAGCTATCGAACTTGTCATTGCAATTGTACGGTCAAATGCTGAAGATGGGGTATGTACGTAGTGATGAAGATTATCAGTTCGTTAAAAAATATTTTGAAAGCCACCTGCCTAAATATAAAATTGAAAATTTAGGATTCAGAGAAAAACTTTGGCTGTACAAGGCGTATTTGTGGTATAGCTTTTTAACACAAGATTTTTTATCATGTTACAAGTATTCAAGTAAATGGTCTGATTTGTTTTATGAACATGAAGAGATGATTTATTTAAATCCTGTTTTTTACTTAAAAGGGAATAATTATTTATTAGAATCTCTGTTTTATGTACGATATAGTTCTCAATTTAAAGAAGTATTAGAGAAATTAGAGAATACTATTAATAAAAAAGACTTTCCTCAGAATGATAATATTACATCATTAGCTTTTTTATATATAAATAGTAATAAATTAAACCTACACTTTTTAGAAGGTACTTTTGAAAAAGGAACTTATTTAGTTAAGATTATAGAATATGGTATAGCGAAGCATAAAGATCGTATCGATGTGCATCACATTATGTTATTTTATTATAAAATTGCCTGTTTGTACTTTGGTATGGGTGATAATAAAACATGTATTCAATATCTAAAAAAAATAATTAATAATAAAAATTTAAAAATGCGCGAAGACCTTATGTGCTTTGCAAGGGTTTTAAGTCTAGTTGCCCATTATGAGGCAGGTATGGATTACCATTTAGAAGTTCAACTAAAAAGCACATATAAGTTTCTATTGAAAATGAATGATTTACATGCAGTTCAAAAAGAGATGATTAAGTTTTTACGCGGGCTAGGAGATATTTATCCAAATGAACTTAAAATTGAATTTCAGAAATTATATGATCAGCTTAAAAAGTATGAGAACCATCCTTATGAGAAAAGAGCCTTTTTATATTTAGATATAATTTCTTGGTTAGAAAGTCACCTGCAGAACAAACCTGTAGCTCAAATTATTAAAGAAAAAGCGGCTACATTAACCAGATAATTTTTTATTATTGAAAAGTAAAAATCATTTAAGTCACCTTTTAGAGATAAATATAGCAATGCTTTTTGTTAGTACTTCTGGTGCCTTAGGAAGGTATGTTTCTTTACCTGTTACTGTTACCATAGGCTTTAGAGCTGTTTTAGCTTTGTTGCTTCTTGTTTTATATTGTAAATGGAAAGGAGTTTCATTTAAAATAGAAAAAAAGCATTTATTTGTTGTTGTTACTAGTGGTGTGTTAATAGGGTTGCATTGGCTAACTTATTTTTACTCGTTGCGATTGTCAAATGTGGCAATAGGTATGATTTCTTTATTTACATACCCAATACTTACTGCTTTTTTAGAACCTATTTTGCTTAAAACAAAATTGCAAAGAGTTCATTTATTACTCGGGTTATTGGTGCTATTAGGTATTTATTTTTTAGTGCCAAATTTTGATATAGAAAATGATTATACGCTAGCCGTAGTTATAGGTGTTTTTTCGGCTTTGGTTTATGCTTTACGTAATATTATTTTAAAAACAAAAGTGGGGTCTTATGATGGTTCTGTATTAATGTGTTACCAATTAGGAGTTGTTGGTGTAATGCTTTCACCTTTTTATTTTTCAGTAGCATTAGATGCTGTAATAGATCAATGGCAAGGTATTGCCGCGTTAGCACTAATTACAACAGCTATTGGTCATACACTTTTTTTAAATAGTTTTAAGCATTTTTCTATTACGACAGTAAGTATTTTAAGCAGTGTACAGCCTATTTTTGGAATTATAATTGGTGCCTTTTTCTTAAGCGAAATACCTAATTTAAATACGATAATTGGAGGGGTTTTGATTTTGAGTTCTGTTGTTATTGAAAGCGTTAGATCTTCTAGAAAAACAAAAATTACTGATTAATCTCTGGCATTTTTACATTAAACTGTTGAATCAAGCCATCCGTTAATTTATCAAACTCTGCATTTTTTGCCATATTTCGAACTTTAACAGGATCAAAATCACCATTAAAATATAAGAAAGAGCCTTGTTGGTTGTTGTTATTATATATCAAAATTTCCTTTACTGAATTCTTTTTCTCTCGAATAGAAATTATGTTGCTTTAAATTGTCATTTTTTCGAAAAACTTCTATAAAATTATTTCCAGTAATTGAGTTCATTTGATTATTTAAAAATTCTGTTTTTGCAGCGGTAGTGCTCGGAAATTGCATATAACGTAAATCTTTAGTATTACCGATTAAAGTTTCTACTTCAGGGCTAATATCACTTAATAGCGAAAGCATAAACTGAGGCACGCGCACGGCAGTTACCTGATTATCATTTTTATGTGAATTATAAAAAGTATCGATAGAATTATAACTTCCGCAAGACATTAAAAGTAAGAGAGAAATAAAGAAAGTTGTTCTTTTAAGCGTACTCATGGTATAATATTTTACTTAAAAGTACATAAAATTTAGAAACAGGCGTTCCAAATAGGATCATTTGGAGGCTGTGCTACAATCTCTATAGTTTCTTTTTTTATAGGGTGAATGAAAGATAATTTTCGGGCATGTAAATGTATGCTGCCGTCTTTATTACTTCTGTCAGACCCATATTTTAAATCTCCTTTAATAGAACAACCAATAGCATTTAATTGTGCTCGTATTTGGTGGTGTCGGCCAGTATGTAAATCTATTTCTAGTAAATAATAATGGTCTAATTTTTTTATAACTGAGTACTCTAAAATTGCTTTTTTACTTTCAGGCACTTCTTTTATATGCCCGTAAGATTTGTTTTGTTTTGTATTTCTTTTTAAATAATGTGTTAATAGGTCTTTCTGTTTCGGAGGCTGCTGTTTAACAACAGCCCAATATGTTTTTTTAGCATCTTTTTCTGCAAAAAGTTTATTCAGCCTAGGTAAAGCTTTTGATGTTTTAGCAAAAATTACAATGCCAGATGTGGGCCTATCTAATCTGTGCGGTACACCTAAATATACATTACCAGGTTTATCGTATTTTATTTTAATATATTCCTTAACAACATCGCTAAGTGGGGCATCGCCAGTTTTATCGCCTTGTACAATATCTCCTGGTCGTTTATTTATTGCTATTATATGATTGTCTTCGTAAATTACTTGAAGATTTTTTGATGTAGAACGTATCTTTTTTTCCACTAAAATTCTAATTTCTTGTTCTTAATACTTAAAAGCAGTATCAATATAACCCCTGTGGTTACTGATACATCTGCCATATTGAAAATTCCAGTTTTTAAAAAGCCTAATTTAATAATAAAAAAATCAGTTACTTTTCCGTGTAAAATACGATCAATTAAATTACCAATACCTCCGCCAATAACAAAAGCAAATGCAATTACCAACCAGCGGTTAAGATTATCTTTTCTTAAAATATTGATTAATAGAAGTAAAAGTACAATTACAGGTAAAACTTGTAATAGAATAATTTTTACAAAAGGAGGGAAGCTTTCCCCAAAGCCTAGCATCGCTCCTTTATTCTCAACATGCGTTAGTATAAAATTATCTTTAATTAATTGAATATAATCATTCTTCTCAACCTGATTTTGTACTAGTTTTTTGCTAACCTGATCACAGCCAACATTAAAAAAAACAAGAATAAGAATAGCGAATTTTTTCAAAATTATAATTTAGTATTGCTCATCATCACTAGGGAAATCACGACTTTTTACATCGGAAACATAATCTGAAATGGCTTTTCCCATTTCTTCATATAAATTCATGTATCTACGTAAAAAACGTGGATTAAACTCTTGTGTTAAACCTACTAAATCATGAACTACTAAAACCTGACCATCAACACCATTACCTGCACCAATACCAATTACAGGTATGTTTACACTTTCGGCAACTTCTTTAGCCAGTGCAGCGGGTATTTTTTCTAAAACAATAGCAAAACAACCTGCTTTTTCAAGCATTAATGCATCTGCTTTTAATTTTTCAGCTTCTTCCTCTTCTTTAGCACGTACAGTATATGTTCCGAACTTGTAAATAGATTGAGGAGTTAGACCTAAATGCCCCATTACAGGAATACCAGCATTTAAAATACGTTTGATAGGTTCTTTTATTTCAAGGCCACCTTCAACTTTTACAGCATGCCCGCCACTTTCCTTCATAATTCTAATAGCAGAACGCAAAGCTTCTTTAGGATCACTTTGGTAACTCCCGAAAGGAATATCAACAACAACCAAAGCTCTATTGACACCTCTAATTACAGAAGATGCATGATAAATCATTTGGTCTAATGTAATAGGTAAAGTAGTCTCATGCCCAGCCATAACATTACTTGCCGAGTCACCAACCAAAATTACATCTACATTTGCGGCATCAACAATTTTAGCCATAGAGTAATCGTAAGCGGTTAACATAGATATTTTTTCACCGTTTTTTTTCATCTCGATTAGAGATTTAACAGTGACTCTTTTATATTCTTTTTTTGCTACTGACATTAGTTCTTTTATTTGGTGCGTTAAAAGTAAGGAAATTGTTTAGTATATCTAAGCATAGCCGTCGTTGAGTTTTTATAGTAATTCTTTTACTAGCTTGATGTTTTGATTAAGAAAGAGTTATAATTTAATTTAAATCAGATTTAAGTTGAATAGGAATCCAAATTTCTTCTTCAGAATCTGGGGATGTATTGCTATATTTTTCACCTAACAATTCAAAATGTTCTCTGTTATCTATAACGTAATCAGATTTTGGTAACCACTCCTGAAAAATAGCATTGAATGTTTTTTGAAACTGCTCAGCATTCCCTTTGTGGTTGAAAACAGCATATAAACCACCTTTTAAAGTGTGAGTTTCTAAATTTTCATTTAATTGATCAAAATCAGAAACTTCAATAGCAGCCCATTTTATAAAGTTTTCATTCGGGTTGAAGTTTTTAAATACTAAAGAGGTTTTATAAATTTGCATAGAATACAAATCGTTTGAAACTACATTTTGAATATTTTCTTTCATCGGCATAAAACTTTTCCATAATGCTTGAGTTTTATTATCAACGTATGACATTGTTAACCATTTACCAACTAGTTTTTTCTCAGATAGTATTTCAATACGATGTTTCATATTTTAAGCCTTTTTCTGGTTTAAGATTATTTCATTAATACTGTCCCATAATTCAATACGTTTTTTCAATGCTTCTTTAGCAACCTCTAAAGTTGCATCCCATTTTTTAACATCATTACCACAAAGTTCAGAAATCATTTTCAATGAAAGCGGCCCATGTTCATCGCCATCAAGCTCAATATGTCTTTCTAAATAATATGTAAGCTTATTGTATTCTTTATTTTCAGAATCAGCATTTTTTAAGATTTCAAAAAACATATCAGGAATCAAATCTTCTCTGCCAAAAGTAAAAGCAGAAGCAATTAAGTGAATTTCTTTCGTATCAATAATTTTAAAAGAGAATTCTACAAAATCAGAAACACCACGGTTTATTTGAATCGAATCTAAAACTGAAGATACTGATTTTCCAGCTTTAATAATAGTTATAAATTGTTCTATAGTTTTTGTGTTTGCGCCAATTTGGTTCATGGCATCTAGGTACATTTCAAAATGACTTTTAGGCTCTCCTAGTTCATTAACATCACTTTCTTCACCATGTACAATTTCATTAATAAAACGAGCTAGTGTAGCATTTTTTCTAGGAATCCAAGGAGTAGTAACAGTAGTTAATTGTATTTGTATAGCCTTTAATAGTGACATAAAATCCCATACGGCAAACACATGGTTTTCCATAAAAATCTTAATATCATTAATGTTTTTAAGGTTACTGTAAAGTTTATGTGTTTTTAATTGATTTCGTAAGTCAGTTAGTTCCTTGTCAATATGTTCTAATCTATTCATCTTCTTGAGGCTTTTTTGCGCGAAGTAACAAGAAAATCAATTAAACTCGTTTAAAAATAAATTAAAATTTATCCTTAAAAAGTAAAAATCTCTGAAGAAATAATCTTTCAGAGATTTAATAATAATGTTACTTTTTTTTAGCTCTTTTTTCTTCTTTTTTCTCTTTAGCTGTTTTTAAGGGCTCTTTTTTTACATTTTTTTTAGCATCTTTACTTTTAGCCATAATTTATTTTTTTTAGTATTAATTAGCAATCACTCAAAAATACACCAACAGCAAGTCCACCTTCTGAAGTTTCTTTATATTTTGAGCTCATATCTTTTGCGGTTTCCCACATAGTACTCACAACTTTATCTAATGGTACTTTAGCATCTTCAGGGTTTGATCCGAGAGCAAGCTCAGCAGCATTTATAGCTTTTATAGCGCCCATTGAGTTTCGCTCAATACACGGTATTTGCACCAAGCCACCGATAGGGTCACAAGTTAGTCCTAAATGATGTTCCATTGCAATTTCTGCCGCCATTAATACTTGTTCGGGTGTTCCACCGAGTAATTCTGTTAGTGCGCCTGCAGCCATAGCAGACGATACTCCTATTTCAGCTTGGCAGCCACCCATTGCAGCAGATATAGTAGCTCCTTTCTTAAAAATGCTACCTATTTCACCAGCAACTAGTAGGAATTTTTTTATTTCTTGAAAACCTGAATCATGGTTTTCTATTACTAGGTAGTACATTAATACGGCAGGTATTACACCAGCACTACCATTAGTTGGTGCTGTTACTACACGCCCCAATGATGCATTTACCTCATTTACGGAAAGTGCAAAACAACTTACCCATTGCAAAATTTGGCGAAACTTAACTTCAGTATCTCGTATAGATGCTAACCATTCTTGTGGGTTACTGTATGGGTTGTCATCTTTTAATTTTTGGTGTATGTCAAAAGCACGTCTGCGTACATTTAACCCACCAGGTAAAGAGCCTTCAGTATGGCAGCCTGTGTACATGCACTCTAACATGGTATTCCAAATGCGATGTAGTTCTTTATCTATTTCATCATCTGTTCGTAACGAGCGTTCATTTTCTAAAACAATTTCTGAAATACACTTATTTTCTTGCTTGCAAAAAGCCAATAATTCTACACCTGTGGTAACAGGAAAAGGGAAATCTTTAAATTTTTCAATATTCTTTTTAGCCCTTTTTCTTTCTTCTTTTACAACAAAACCACCACCTATAGAGTAGTATGTGGCTTTTGTTTTTTTCCCAGTATATAATGTGGCTTCAAAAATCATCCCATTGGCATGAAATGGAAGAAACTCTTTTTTAAAAACGATATCTACTTCAGGAGAAAAAGGTATTGTAAGTTTACCATCAAACTCAATTTGTTTTTCTTCTTTTATTCTAGCAACAATACCATGTATGTTTTCGATAGGGATATACTCTGGGTCTTGCCCTGATAAACCTAATTGTATCGCGTAATCTGTAGCGTGTCCTTTTCCTGTTAAAGATAAAGATCCGTATATGTAAACCTTTATGGCAGCTACCTGTTTAAATACATTTTTATCATTAAGCTCTTTGATCCATTTTTCGGCAGCACGCCATGGGCCTAGTGTGTGGGAGCTAGATGGGCCAACTCCTATTTTCAGCATGTCAAAAGTGCTTATTGCTTCCATATATTGTTATAAAAATTACTTGTACGGGTAAATGTACAGACTAATTTAACAATCTCTAAATTTATTTATTATTAAGGTAATTCGTTTTACAACTATAAAATTCTATGTTTCTAAATTTATTTTTGTTTTTGCTCAGGGTAAAATAAATCACCGTTTAGTTTTGCGCATGAATAAGCTCCTGATGCATAAAGCCTAGCTCTAAAAACACTACCTATTATACTAAAATTCTTCATGTTTTTTAAAATAGCTGGGTAGTAACCAGCTAACATTAACCAGCCTGTAGCGTCAAAAGTGTTTATTAAAAAAGAATCCTTTACGCCATGTGATGTACCGTCAATGAAAAACCAACCATGTGTATCGTCTTTTTTAATTCTATCAAATGTAATTTTGAATTTATTTAAATCCTTTAATGAGAAATAATTAAACCCTAATTCAATACTTCTTATAATTGTACCTACTTCTGCATTTGAGTGGTTTGCATCATTTACGCCTTTTCCACCCCAAACACCATCCCATACATACCCACCATCATTATGAATACGAAGTTGACCATTAGCCATTCCATAATATGGGTAATTACGTTTACCAGGGTAGCTATTCCAGGCTCCCATATTAGTAAACCATCTATCAAAAACAATAAAATAATTAGGTTTACCTGTTATTAAATATAAATTCATAGCCATATCTGCATAATGGCTGCTCATATGTGTTCTTTCTCTATAAAGGTGGTCACCAGCTCTAGTTTCCCATTTTTCCCAAACATTAGTTTCTATAAAGTTTAATAAGCTTTCATATTTTTTTTGATTGGTACCTTCTGCTCTCCATTTTGGAGATTTAAACATTACATATAGTGCATCCGTAACTGTTCTTAAACCTGTACCTTCAGGTAAACTATATTGTTGGTGTCCATCGGAACTTGAAACTTGAAAATGAGACACACCTAAATTTCCACCAATAAAATTTACACGCATACCATCTGACTGCCTCATATTTGTTGCCCTAGGGTAGTCAACCCAACTCAAAAAATCATCATTGAAATGTTGAAAATTATTAGCCTTATAAATTCCTAGCCCAATTTCATTTGCAGGTCTCGCTCTATCAAACCATCCTTGATAAAAAGCTATAAATTCTTGTATGTAAAAATCATCACCAGTTGCTTGCCACATTAAAAGCAAACCGTTTACAGCATACTGGGTAATGTATAAATCTCCATTGTCACGGCTAACATTTAAAGCATCTCTCCATCCTTTTTCTTCGTAATTTCCTTTGAAAAAATATCGAGTATCAAATTTGTTTTTCCACTCCGTAACCTCTGTGTTTAGTTGACCAAAAATAGAAGCAGAAGTAAGTAGAAATAGTAAGATTATTTTTTTCATTCTTTTTTATTTCAAATATGATAACTGTGTATTTGATTAATACGAGTCGTTTTGTTTAGTTTATCAAAATTAATACCATTTCTTATCTAATACTATTTGATACCGTATTAAATAAAATTTTAGTTACCAGATAGTTAGATAGATGAAGTAAGTCTTGCCTTTTTTCGTTGTTTCTAAATTTATTTATTATAAGGATTTAATCCATTAATTAGGAATATATCCATATTTTTGTTTCATGGAATTGTTTTCTCATGGTAAAATAAAAAGAGTAGAAAAAAGATACACTCCTGAAGTATCTGAGCAGACAGGTTTTCCTAGTCCTGCAACACATTATTTAGAACCTTCTATATGTTTAGAACAAGAATTAATTACCAATAGCGACGCTACTTTTTATGTTCGGATAGATAGTGATGAGCTTATTGATTTTAATATACATAAAAATGATGTTTTAATTATAGATCGCTCTTTTTATCCGAAGGAAAATAATTTAGCCATGGTTGTAATGGAAGGAGAGTTTAAAGTAATTCGAATTCCACCAAAAGCTGAAAGAGAAGAGTTTCAATTATGGGGAGTAATTACCTATGTAATACATGCATGTAAATGATAGCTTTGGTAGATTGTAATAGTTTTTATGCATCGTGTGAATTGGTTTTTAGACCAGATTTAGCAGGTAGGCCAGTAGTAGTACTAAGCAATAACGATGGTTGTATTATTGCGGCAAATAAAGAAGCTAAAGCACTTACTAACATACCTATGTTTGAGCCTGTTTTTAAAATTAAAAAACAATTACTCGCGAATAATGTAGTTTTTTTTTCTTCGAATTACACCTTGTATGGCGAAATGTCGCAACGTGTAATCAATATTTTAAAAACCTTTTCGCCAAGTGTAGAAATTTATAGTATTGATGAGTCTTTTGTTGATTTAGGTCATATTAATGAAAAAGAACTTGAAAATTATGGGCATCAAATAAAGGATGCTATTTTTAAGTACACTGGTTTGCCGGTAGGTGTCGGTATTGCAAAAACAAAAGTGTTGTCGAAATTGGCAAATAAAATGTCAAAGAAAATAGAAAGTAAAAACCATGTTTGTATTATTAACACAGAGTCAGAAAGGATAGAAGCTTTAAAATGGTGTGGGGTAAAAGATGTTTGGGGAATAGGGCGTAAGCATAGTGAGCGAATTATGAGAACAGGTGTTGCTACAGCTTACGATTTTACTAAATTGCCTTTGGCATGGGTGCGAAAAGAAATGACAGTAGTGGGCGAGCGTATATGGCGTGAGTTAAATGGAGAACCTGCCATGGAATTTTGTATTGAGCCTAAAAAGAAAAAAGCGATTGGAACAGCAAAATCTTTCGGAAAAAAATTAGAGAATTTAGATATTATAGAAGAAGCGTGCTCTTATTATATAGGAGAAGTGACAGAAGTGTTACGTGCACAAGGTTCTTGTGCCAGTACGTTAAATATTTTTTTAACGACTAATTACCATAGCAATCGGGATAAACAATACTCGAATAGTATTACCGTACAATTGTCATTACCAACAAACGATACGTTTGTTTTAATTAAAGAAGCTAAAAAGGCATTATATCAAATATACAAATCAGGCTATAGATATAAAAAGGTAGGTGTAAATTTGTTAGGTATTATACCTGAAGAGTATGTGCAGGGCAATTTATTTGAAACTCCAACAGCATCAAAAAGTGCATTAACAAAGGTGGTAGATGATTTGAATATTAAATTCGGAAAATCAAAAGTGTCTTCGGCATTAGTTGGCACCCGAATTAAAGAATGGGAGCTGATAAAAGAAGAACGTAGCCCTCGATATACAACACAATGGAATGAAATGTTGCATATAAAAGGATAAGTATAGCAAAAAAAGTAGTTACTCTGTTTTAAAAAGATGTCATAAATAGGTGTTTCCGTTATAACTATGACTATAAAGGTGTCAGCTATGGCAAGTTAGTCCTCTTCAATTTTAGTATTAGAGATTAAAAATGACATGATGTCAGTTTTTATGTCTTGGCATATTGTTTGTCTTTTGGTATAATGATAAAAAAATGCACTAATAATTAAACTAAAATAAAATGAGTAAAATTATAGGAATTGATTTAGGAACTACAAACTCTTGCGTTTCTGTAATGGAAGGTAATGAAGCAGTGGTAATACCTAATGCAGAAGGTAAAAGAACAACACCATCTGTTATTGCTTTCGTAGAAGGAGGAGAGATTAAAGTTGGTGACCCTGCAAAAAGACAAGCAGTTACAAACCCTACAAAAACGATTTATTCAATTAAACGTTTTATGGGTAACAAATTTTCAGAATCTAGCACAGAAGCTAAAAGAGTACCTTATAATGTAGTTAAAGGTGATAATGACACGCCAAGAGTAGATATCGATGGTCGTTTATATTCTCCACAAGAACTTTCAGCAATGATTCTTCAGAAAATGAAGAAAACAGCTGAAGACTATTTAGGACAATCAGTATCAAGAGCGGTAATTACTGTTCCTGCATACTTTAACGATGCGCAAAGACAAGCTACAAAAGAAGCTGGTGAAATTGCTGGTTTAACAGTAGAGCGTATCATTAACGAACCAACAGCTGCATCGTTAGCTTACGGTATGGATAAGAAAGATACAGATCAAAAAATAGTTGTTTTTGATTTTGGTGGTGGTACGCATGATGTTTCTATCCTTGAATTAGGTGATGGAGTATTTGAAGTATTAGCAACAGACGGTGATACTCACTTAGGTGGTGATGACGTTGATCAAAAAATTATTGATTGGTTAGCTGATGAGTTTAAAGGTGAAGAAAGTATTGATTTACGTGATGATGCAATGGCTTTACAACGTTTACGTGAAGCTGCTGAAAAAGCTAAAATTGAATTATCTTCTTCTGCATCAACAGAAATTAACTTACCATACGTAACAGCAACTGCTAGCGGACCTAAGCATTTAGTTCGTACACTTACTTTAGCTAAATTCAATCAATTGATTGATGATTTAGTAAAAAGAACTATCGAACCATGTGCTACAGCATTAAAAAATGCAGGTTTATCTAAGAGTGATATTGATGAAATTATCTTAGTTGGTGGTTCTACAAGAATCCCTGCTGTTGTTGAAGCTGTTGAGAAATTCTTCGGTAAAAAACCATCAAAAGGTGTTAACCCTGATGAGGTTGTAGCGGTAGGTGCTGCAATACAAGGTGGTGTATTAACTGGTGATGTTAAAGATGTATTATTATTAGATGTTACTCCATTATCTTTAGGTATTGAAACTATGGGTGGTGTAATGACTAAGTTGATTGAAGCGAACACTACGATTCCTACAAAGAAATCTCAAGTATTCTCTACAGCAGCAGATAATCAGCCTTCAGTTGAAATCCATGTATTACAGGGAGAGAGACCAATGGCAGCTGATAACAAAAATATCGGACGTTTCCATTTAGATGGTATTCCACCAGCACAAAGAGGAGTTCCTCAAATTGAAGTAACTTTCGATATTGATGCTAACGGTATTATTAAAGTATCAGCAACAGATAAAGCTACTAACAAAACGCAAGACATTAGAATTGAAGCTTCTTCAGGTTTAACAGAAGAAGAAATCAAGAAAATGAAAGCTGAAGCTGAAGCTAATGCAGAATCTGATAAGAAATTAAAAGAAACTGCTGATAAATTAAACGAAGCTGATGGAATGATTTTCCAAACAGAAAAGCAATTAGCTGAATTTGGTGATAAATTATCTGATGATAAGAAAAAGCCAGTAGAAGAAGCTTTAGTTGAATTAAAAGCAGCATACGAGTTAAAAGACATCGCTGTAATTACTCCAGCTTTAGATAAAATTAACGAAGCTTGGAAAGTTGCCTCTGAAGAAATGTACAAAGCGCAAGCTGATGCACAAGGTGGAGCTGCTCCAGGACCAGATGCTGCTGCAGGTGCAGATTCAGCAGAAGGTGATAACGTTGAAGACGTAGATTTCGAAGAAGTAAAATAAGCAATTCGCTTATGCTAATGGAAGTTAGTATACTTTGAAAAACACTTTATATTAAAAAGGGTATCCATAATTTGGATACCCTTTTTTTATTTGTAAGATTTTATTTTCAATTGCTAGAAATCCTACTAAATTTGTATTATGATAAAATTTTACTATTTTAAAATGTTGCGGATTATAATGTTGCCAGTTTTTTTGTGTTTAGGTTTTTCTTCTTTCGCGCAAAAAGCCAAAATTTTTACTACGGCAGATTTTGATTTAATAGGCGATGTTAAAACCTGTTTGGTAACAACAGATTATGGTAAAGAAGAATTTTATTTTAATAAAGATGGCTTATTAACAAAGCTAATTACACGTTATAGCGACTCTGATTATGATGTAACATATTATAAATTTATTAACGGAGAAATTAGTCAGAAGCGAGTAGAAAACTATAGAGATGGTCTTTTTGATAAAAATACATCTATAGCTAATATTTATACCTTAGATAGTATAGATAGCGGAATAAAAATTACAGAAAAAATACTTTCCTATAATAAAGAATTTTTAGATCAGTATGAGTATACATATAATGAAGATAATCAACTAACAGCTATTAAAAGAAATAACGACGCAGGCATAGAAAGCACAGTAGTTGATTATAAAAAATTAGACGGAGAAACTACTACTACCTACATTTTAGATGAAGAGTTGAAAAAATCAGTACGAGAATCAGAACTTAAATCAAAATTGAATACAGTACGAAAAGTTAAACTCACTAAAGAGTATTTAGAAGGTAAGCTCGATAAGGCTTTAGAAGAGGTTTTTACGACTGAGGGTAAGTTGCTTTCAGAAAATAAATTCGTGTACGATACGGTAGCTAAATCATTTGTATCAAAAGAGCTTAAGATATATAAATACAACGAGCTTGGTATGCTAATCTCTTTAAAAACAAAAAGAGCCAATAGCGAACGCTTAAAAAACTTTATTTACCAATATGATAATGGTGAAACTGGTAATTGGATTAAGCAGATTATAACACCAGACAATACTTATATTACACGTAAAATTACGTATTACGAAACAGCTCCTGTAGTAGAGGAGTAGGTTGCTATTATTTCATGGTGTTTAATTCATTCTGGATTATAGCTTCAACAATCTTTTTATAGAACAAAACAGAAAACCTATCAAAACATTAGAAGGAATATATCAAATTATAGGCTATAACCAAGATAAAGAACAATCTGGTTACACAGGGTATCTGCAATTAATTGTTACGAGCGAATATCGTGTAGATGCCATTTGGACTATTGGTGGAGAGCAAGTGCAAACCGGAAAAGGCTTTTTTAAAGACGATACCTTAGTTGTTAATTTCGCCTATGAGGGAGAGTTAAGAGATAGGCCTAAAACTTTTAAAGGCGTAGTGATTTATAGGTTTATTAATGATACTATTTTAGATGGTTTCTGGTCTGAAAAATATGGAGATGATGATTATCTCGGTTTTGAGGAGGGTCGAAAAATGACAACGAAAGAGGTTAGTGAACTCAAGTTTATTTAAGA
Source organism: Cellulophaga sp. HaHaR_3_176 (assembly GCF_019021925.1). Taxonomy (NCBI): domain Bacteria; kingdom Pseudomonadati; phylum Bacteroidota; class Flavobacteriia; order Flavobacteriales; family Flavobacteriaceae; genus Cellulophaga; species Cellulophaga sp. HaHaR_3_176. The sequence goes on along the minus strand of NZ_CP058990.1, from coordinate 1,721,643 downwards.
CTCCATTCATCTTTTAAAAGACCATAACAACAAGTATTTCTCTTAAAACCATCTAGTAAATATACATTTTGTCTTAAAACACCCTCAAGAGTACAACCTAATTTTTCTACAGCTTTTCTTGATTGTATGTTACGTTCATCTATCCTAAATTCAATTTTTTCAAAGACTAATTCATTAAAAGCATAATTGAGCATTAAATGCTTCATTTGCGTATTAAGGCCATTACCTTGAAACTCTCTTCCTATCCACGTAGAGCCAATGTGCATTACTTTGTTTTTCCAATCTATATTCATAAACCGAGTGACACCCGCATACGTTTGTAATCTTTTATCAAAAACAATAAAAGGAATACTAGTCTTAGCATCAAACTGTTGTATAGCGGTTTCCACATATGCTTTTAAAGAGGCAGGTGTTTCAATATCGGTAGGCGAGTATTGTACTAGTTTTTTTTGTGATGCTATAGCGATAAGTTCTTTATAATTAGCTATAGTTAGTGCTGTTAAACGAACAATATCATTTTCAAGAATAGGAATTTCTGTAATCATTTTAAACAAGTTGATTGATGATTTCTTTTTTAACAACATGGCCGCCTTCAAAAGTAATTACTTCGGCTTTAGAATTAAAAAGAGTTTTAATTTTTTCGGTTTCTGTTTTCATGCGTTCGTCATTTAAATACTCATCTTGATCACCAATAATTACTTTTACAGAGGTATTGTTTTGTTCTAAAAAATTAAAGTCGCTATGTTTTAGCTCATTCGGTATTCCTCCAGCATATAATACCAATTGTTTACATTTTAGTTGTTTGTGTGCTACATACCGAGTAGCTATAGATACACCTTGCGAAAAACCAAAAATAATAAGATTACAATTTTTAGGTAGTTGTTCAGCATCTAAAACTCTATCAATATATGTGATGAGGTTTTCATTTTCTAAAGGGGTATTTTCTTTAGTCAACCAGCTAGCACCAACATGTACATACTTGTTGTTTAAATAGTATTTAGAAGGGGCTTGAGGAGCAATAATATAATTTTCATCAGTATTTAATTCTTTAAAATACTTTAAGAAAAAACGACTTAAGTAGCCAATACCATGAAAAACAAGCCAAATATTTTTTGTTTTTTCAGTATAAGCGTTTAAAGTCTCGTAAGTATTTGTAGTTTGATAAGTTACTTTCTTTTCAGTAGTATTCATTTTAATTTTTTAAAGCTAACAAGCTTGAAATTTAGTAAGAATATTCAATTTCGAACCTATATCGTACCTTTTGTTGTATTAGGAATCCTTAATTTTACATAAAACTAGATTATGGACGATTTTAAAGAGAAGATTCTAACTATTTGTAACGAAACCTGTAAGGGTACGTTAATGGAGACTTTAGATATTACATATGTAGACGTAGGAGAAAATTATCTAGTAGGTAAAATGCCTGTTACATCAAAAGTTTATCAACCAGACGGTGTTTTACATGGTGGGGCAATGGTTGCTTTAGCCGAAAGTGTAGGGAGTGCAGCATCATTTATTTTTTTAAATGCACAAGAAGTTACGGTTCGTGGTATTGAAATATCGGCAAACCATGTAAAGAGTATTAGTGATGGTTTTGTATATGCAAAAGCTATTATATTGCATAAAGGAAGAACTACACAACTTTGGGATATTAAAATTACAGATGCAAATGATAATTTGATATCAATCTGTAAACTGACAACTATAGCATTACCTAAAAAGTAATATGTTCACTGATTTAATACAAAAAGCAGAAAATAGCTTAGAGACTGCTAAGCCATTTGTACTATACCGAAAACCAAAAGAAATAAAGGTAATTGGTGTATTTCAAAATAGCGATGCCTTACATTTTATAAAAGACTATTCAGAGAGTGGTTTTGTATTTGCTCCGTTTAATGCAGAACAAGAAACGATATTAACACTTATAGATGATAGAGTAGAAGCTATTTTTGAATCAGAATCTAAATCAAACAATCAAAACAGAATAGTAACAGCTAATACTGATAAGGAACTTCATATCAACCTTATTAAAAGAGGGATTAAAAGCATAGAAAATAATGAGTTTCAAAAAGTAGTTTTATCGAGAAAGATAGATGTTGAGACACAAAAAACTGCTGTTGAACTGTTTAAAGATTTATTGTCAACCTATTCAAATGCATTTTGTTATTTATGGTATCACCCTAAAGTAGGTACTTGGTTAGGTGCAACTCCTGAAATATTATTGCAAATAGAGCGTAAGCAACTAAAAACAATGTCGCTTGCAGGTACTCAAAAATATACAGGAGATGATACTCCTGTATGGGGGAATAAAGAATTAAAAGAGCAAGAATTAGTAACACAGTATATTGTAGAGGCTTTAGCAGATGAAGTAGAGGGTTTAAAAATATCAGAAACAGAATCAGTTAGGGCAGGTAATTTATTGCATTTACGAACTTCAGTTTCGGGTAAATTAAAAAATGCTGTTATTAAGAATGTGATTCATGCACTACACCCAACACCAGCGGTTTGTGGTTTGCCGAAGAATACGACTAAAGCTTTTATTTTAGAGCATGAGAATTACGACAGAGCATATTATACAGGTTTTTTGGGTGAGCTAAATTTTAAAGAGGAAAGCCTACGATCTAACAATCGAAAAAATAGAGAAAACCAAGTATATAAAGCGATTAAGAATACCAATGCTTTATATGTAAATTTAAGATGTATGCAGTTAAAAAATACTGCAGCATCAATTTACGTAGGTGGCGGAATAACAAAAGAGTCAGATCCAATTAAAGAATGGGAAGAGACTGTTGCAAAAAGTGATACAATGCTTAAAGTTTTAAGCTCATAAGCATTTATATAAAAAATAAAATAGCGTGAACTATTCTACGATACCTTCAGCGCAAAGCGTTGTTTATTACTGCAAAATGTATGGTGTTAAAAACATTGTAATCTCTCCAGGTTCAAGAAACGCACCATTAACGATAAGTTTTACAGAAGACGATTATTTTAATTGTTACAGTATTGTAGATGAACGCTGCGCTGCTTTTTTTGCATTAGGTATGGCGCAGCAGCAACAGAAACCTGTAGCAGTAGTTTGTACATCAGGTAGTGCGTTATTAAACTATTACCCTGCAATATCAGAAGCTTTTTATAGTGATATACCATTGTTTGTAATATCGGCCGACAGACCACCTTATAAGATTGATATTGGCGATGGGCAGACCATACGACAAGATCATGTTTTTCATAGGCATATTGGATATTCGGCAAATTTAATGTTAGATGTTAGTCATGCTACAAATACCATAATAAAAGAGGGTAAAGGTTTAATTGATAACTCTATTGATATTGAAGAGCAACAAACAGTAGTGGAAAACCATAATGGAGAGCAATTAAAAAGAGCCTTTTCGGTAGCATTAAACAGCATGTCTCCAGTACATGTAAATGTACCTTTTGAAGAGCCTTTGTATAATATAACAACAGAACCTTTTAATCAACCTACGGTTGACCCAACTTCGCAAGATTCAGACGATTTAGATGATTTAGAAGAATACATTGCGTTATGGGGCAAAGCAAAACGTAAATTAGTTTTGGTAGGTGTAAATTACCCAAATACAATACCACAGAAATATCTTGAAATTTTAGCGAATGACCCTTCTGTTATTGTACTTACGGAAACAACATCAAACTTGCATCACCTTAATTTTTTTAATAGTATAGATAGCCTAATTGCACCTATTGAAAAATCTACCAAGAAAGAAAAATTATTTAAACAGTTACAACCAGATATTGTATTGACTTTTGGAGGCTTAATTGTTTCAAAAAAAATAAAAAGTTTTTTACGTACATACAAGCCACAGCACCATTGGCACGTAAACAATAAAAAGGCATACGATACTTTTTTCTCTTTAACGCATCATTTTAAAACATCAGAGCATATTTTTTTGTCGTCGCTATTTGCAAATCATACTAATGTAGCTAGTGATTATTATGCGTATTGGTCAAAAGTTAAAAATCATTATGAAACAAAAAGAGCAGAATATGTAAAAGAAATTCCTTTTTCTGATATGTTAGCTTTTTCAAATGTAGCAAAGTCTATTCCTGAAAACTACCAATTGCATTTAGCAAATAGCTCTACCGTTAGGTATGCGCAATTGTTTGAAATAGACGCTTCAATTACAGTTTTTTGTAATAGAGGAACAAGCGGTATAGATGGGTCTACATCTACAGCAGTAGGTGCATCAATTTATAATAAAACACCAACATTACTTATTACGGGCGATTTAAGTTTTTTATATGATAGTAATGGACTTTGGAATAAACATTTAAGATCTGATTTTAGAGTTATCGTTATTAATAACGATGGAGGTGGTATTTTTAGAATATTACCAGGCCAAGAAGAAACCTATAATTTTGAAACTTTTTTTGAGACGACTCATGATCTAAAATTAGAAGCAATTTGTAATTTATACAACTTAGAATACAATTCTGTTTCAGAAGAAAACGATTTAAAGAATTCTTTAAATGAGTTTTATAAAGCAAGTAAAAAAGCTAAGTTGCTCGAAATTAAAACACCTAGACTATTGAATAATAAAATTTTGCTTAGTTATTTTGATTTTATATCTTAGACATCACATTAATATAAAATTTAAAGAACACTAACGATTATGAGCAAAAGAGACGATTTAATAGTAAAGTACGCAGCAGATATTAAAGAAAAATTAGGAGAAACTCCAGATATGGAATTTTTAACTAAAGTTGCCATAGGTCTTGGTCCAGCAATATACAATGCAGATGCATCTAAAGTATCAGGTAGTGACGATAAAGAATTAGAAACAGTAAAAAAGAACTTTTTAATGAAAAAGTTAGGCATGCCAGAAAGTGATGACATGATGCCAGCTATTAAAAGCGTTCTTGAAAAATATGGTTCTTCAAACAAAAACAAGCATAGAGCAGTTGTTTATTATATGCTAGCTAAGCATTATAAAAAAGAATCTGTTTACAACAAATAATATTTTTTTAAATAATAAAAGCCGTTTCATTTTTTGAAGCGGCTTTTTGCGTTAATAATAAAACATAGTTCGTTAAGCAGTTTTATTAAAAATTTACTTATAAAACGTATTTTTGCAGTATGATAGAGTTAGGGAATTATAATACACTAGAAATTTTAAGAGATACTAGTGTAGGTCTTTTTTTGGGTGATGAAGAAGGTAATGATGTTTTATTACCAAATAAGTACGTGCCAGAAATTTATGAAATAGGCGATAAGCTTACTGTTTTTTGTTATTTAGATTTTGAAGAACGACCTGTTGTAACATCGTTAACTCCATATGTTATTCGTAATAAATTTCAGTTATTAAAAGTAGTTGAGGTTAATAATGTTGGCGCCTTTTTAGATTGGGGTTTAGAAAAGCATTTACTAGTCCCTTTTAGAGAGCAAAGAATTAGAATGCAAGAAGGACAATGGTATGTTGTTTATTGTTATTTAGATGAAAAATCGTTTAGACTTGTAGGTTCAAATAAACTAGATAAGTTTTTAGATAACGAAGAGTTAACTGTTGAGGTAAATGATGAGGTAGATTTAATTGTTACTCGACAAAGTGATTTAGGTTGGGACGTAATAATTAACGACAAACACAAAGGTTTAGTTTATACGAACGAAGTTTTTAAAAGAATGGCTGTTGGTGATAATTTAAAAGGTTTTATAAAACATATTAGACCTGATAATAAAATAGATATTAGCTTACAGGCAATTGGTTATGAAAGTGTAGAACCAGCAGCTAATACTATTTATAAAATACTACAAAAAGAAGGTGGTTATTTAGGTTTGCATGATAAATCTTCGCCAGAAGAAATTAGCGCTAAACTACAAATGAGTAAGAAAATATTTAAAAAGAGTATTGGAACTCTATACAGAGATAGAAAAATTACAATTAAACCAGACGGAATTTATTTAGTGTAATTTTAAGAAAATAGGAATTTGAGCTATATTATTTTGATAATCAGATAAATAAATTAAATATTGTCTTGTTTTATTTAAAATTTATATATTTTTACTATTAGGTTGATTTTTTTATCACGTGAGATAATATTAATCAAATATAAAAATGTTATAGTTCCCCTAACATCAATTAGAATATGCCATTTATAGAAGAAAGTGATTTACTAGATTTACATAAAGATATAGACAAAGCTCAAATATTAAATGAGAGACTTTTAGATCAAGTAAAATACAAGAATAAAGAAATTAAGAGTTATAAAATACAGAAGAATATTTTTGCAGGTATTACAACTTTTTTTGTTTTAGGCGCTTTGGCTTTATATTCTTTTTCTGCAGGCATGAGAAGTAATGAAACATCTAATACAAATAACCTTTTAGTATCTATAGATAGTTTAGATGTAATCAAATCAAGAATTGATAACCTTAAACTTAAAAATGAAGAGCTTAGTAATGTAAAAGAATTTTACCTAGCTAAAGAATTTTTAGAAAAAGAAAAAATCTACTCAGTTCAAATACAATCTTTTGTAGATAATAACATAACACTCAGTTCAGAAGCGTTAGCAAATACAGTGTTTGTTAAAACAAATCCATTTTACACCTATTCTTTAGGGAATTTTGAAACTATTGATGAAGCTAGGTCTTTTAGGTTTCAATTAATAAAAATGGGTTTTGAAGATGCTTTTGTAGCTTCTTATCAAGACGGGAAAAGAGTAAAAATAGAAGACCCATACTAGATTGACGAAATTTAAAGCTTGGATTAACGCTGCGCGACTGCGTACTTTACCATTATCTATTTCAGGAATAATTACAGGTACTGCATTAGCAGATTATTATGGTTACAGCAACTTACCTGTCTTTATATTAGCACTATTAACAACTATAGGCTTTCAGGTTACCTCAAATTTTGCAAACGATTATGGAGACGGTGTTAAAGGAACCGATAATAACGATAGAATAGGGCCAAAAAGAGCTCTACAAAGCGGAATTTTAACACGCAAAGAGCTAAAAAAGGGCATTATCATTTCTGCGATAATTAGTATTTTATTAGCCATTGTACTTCTATATGTTGCTTTTGGTAGCAATAACCTTTTACTAATTTTAGTATTTTTTATTTTAGCACTAGTAAGTATTTGGGCCTCGATAAAATATACAGTAGGTGCTTCTGCTTATGGGTATAGAGGTTTAGGTGATGTATTCGTATTTGTTTTTTTTGGTTTACTAGGTGTCTTAGGGGCAATGTATTTATTCACCAAGTTTTTGACGTTTGAGGCTATTTTACCTGCCATAGCAATAGGTTTGCTAAGTACAGGCGTTTTAAATTTAAATAATCTTCGAGATTGTATCTCAGATAAAAAAGCAGGTAAAAATACAGTTGTAGTTAAAATGGGTTTTGAAAAAGGTAAGATTTATCATTACTCTCTTTTGATAATTTCATTTTTTTGCATGCTAATGTTCGGGTTAATAAATTTTTCTTCTTGGAAAAATTTTCTATATTTAATCGTCTTTATACCTGTAACTATTCATGCATTGAAAGTTAGAAAAAATAAAAATCCAGTTTTATTAGACCCTGAGCTTAAGAAACTTGCCTTAAGTACGTTTTTTATAGCTATTCTATATTATATTAGTATTAATATTTTTTCGTAGATTTGAATTACACAAATTAATAAATTAGCCAAAATTTGGAACAGCCCATCAAAATTCTTATAGTTGAAGATAATGTCATCATTGCTGATGATATGCAATCCATGTTGGAGGAAATAGGCTATGAGATTGTAGACAATGTAATTGTTTATGAACAAGCAGTAGAAGTACTGAAAACAAAACAAGTAGATTTAGTTTTAATTGATATTATTTTAGCATCAGATAAAACAGGAATAGATTTAGGTAAACATATTAGAGAAAATTATAATATACCTTTCATATTTGTTACTTCAAACTCAGATAGAGCTACTGTTGAGAATGCAAAAACAGTTAAACCTAATGGTTATTTAGTAAAACCTTTCGAACAACAAGACCTATATACATCTATAGAAATTGCATTGTCAAGTTTTAATTACAATGAAAAAGGGTCTTCAGATAAAAACTCAGCTTCTAATGCTCCAACAGAGTCTAACAAAGTAATGTCTAATTCTGTTTTAAAGGATTCTATTTTTGTTAAAAAACAGCATTTATATTACAGAATTCAGTTTGAAGATATACACTTTATAAAAGCAGATAATGTTTATTTAGAAGTTAATACTGTTGATAAAAAGTTTTTAGTACGTTCACCATTAAAAGACTACTTAGAGAAGTTACCTTCTCAAAAATTTTATAGAGCACATAAATCATACATTGTAAATGTTGATCATATTGAAGCTATAAATTCTAAAGATATTTTAATAAATAATAATTTAATTCCTATATCAAAGGAATTTAAAGAGTTTATTATTTCTGCAATGAATTCATAAACAAAATTAAATATTTTTAAGAAGGGCTGGTTAAGTAATTAATCAGCCTTTTTTATTTTTTATTATCGATGAAATACAAGGTCTTTGAAAACATGATTAGTTTACAACAATATATTAGAGTTACACAACAAAAAAAAAGAATAAACGAGACATCGACTTACATTTGAAGTATGATTATATAAAAGATCCCAAATCTTATCATTTTCATTAAAATACTTATACTAGACCAAGCAGAAATCTGCTTGGTCTTTTTTTTTGGAGTAAATACATATTGTATTTCTCACAGGTATTTGTAATTTGGTAAAGCATTAAAATAATATAATGCTATGTCTTATATTATGTTTCGTAGTTTTTATAGGCATAGGTTGTACTAAAAAGCTATTTTTGTAAAATACTAATCATTCATATTAGAGTTTATTCTACATAGTAATACTCTGATTAATAAAAGAATACAATTTGTTAACAAAGAAAATATACCTTCAATTTTTATTTATTTTTTTGTTTGTAGCAGCTTTTGGACAAGAGACTATAGATCAGAAAGTAGATTCTTACACAGAGTTTAAAAAAGCACCTAATTCTTCAGATAGGATGTTTTTGTTTTTTAATACACCAAATAGATACAATCAGAACTCTGCATACGATTGGAAAAAAACATTAGAAGAGTATCTATCTGAAGCTATTAGAGAAAAAGATTCGGCATCTATTTTTGAATATAAAATAATGCAAAGTCAAGTTTTTTATGATTTAGGCCAGTATTCTCGTAGTGTTAGTATATCAAACGATTTATACAAATCTAACTTAGATACCAAAATAGAACATAAAAAAATTCTATTAGAATTATTAGATAGAAATTATGCTAAATTAAAACTTTACGTAAACCAAAGTGAAGTTCGAAAAGAAAAAAAAGAGCTAGGGATTACTACGAATACCACTTTTTATGATATTTATTCAAACGTAGGCCTTCCAAGAAAAGCAATGGAAGCTTATATCGAAGAAGTTAGTAAAAATTTGAACCCTAAAGATTATTATGCAAATGCAGTTTATAACAATAATGTAGGTAATTATTTAAGAAAGGCAATGTCAGAAGAAGTTGCTATTGATAAGTTCGTAAATGCAGAATCGTTTATAAATTTATACCTGAACGATATTATAGAAGTTAAAACAGAAAATGATCTTATAAAGGGTAATTTATTAAAAGGTGTTATTGAAGGTAACTTAGGAAAGTCTCATGCAGAATTAAAGCAATTTGATAAAGCAATCGCATACTTAAAGAATAGTATTGATATTATCAATGAATATAGAATGGGAACCTATTCTACAGAATTGATTGAGAATAGTTTGTATTTAGCAGAGTGTGAATTACAGGTTGGTAATTTAAGAGCAGCTAAATTAATTTTAGACAAAGATTTATCATATTACGAAACGGAGCATCAATTAAAGAAAAACCGTTTGTTAGCGGCTTATTATGATAAAAACGGCGAATACTCTAATGCTAGTTTGTATTATAAGAAAAATATTAGATTACGCGATTCTATAAGTTTAAATGAAAAAGGAATTAAAGAACAACAAATTGAAGCCTTAGTTCAATCAGAATTAGAAAACTCAAAAGCTTTACTTGATCAGTCTAAACAAAATTTAGCAAAAAAGAGTGATGAGATGATTGAGCTAGATAATAAAATTGATGCCATTTTCATTTCATTGATATTTACACTTTTAGGTTTTGCAGGTTTAGTATATGCTTATTTAAGAAGTATAAAGGCGCAACGTATTATTGTTAAGCAAAAATATATTATTGAAGCATCATTAGTAGAAAAAGACTCTTTACTTAAAGAAATACATCACCGTGTAAAAAACAATTTACAAATGGTTTCTAGTTTATTGAGTTTACAAACTAAAAACACCAAAAGTAAAGCTGCTATAGAGGCTTTAGAAGAAGGTAAGAGTAGGGTGAAAGCAATGGCGTTAATACACCAGAAATTATATCAGAACGAAGATTTATCAGTTATTGAAATGCAAGGTTATATTGAAAGTCTGGTCAACAGTATTCAATCTGTTTATAAAAAAGGAGGGCATAAAATTAACATTACTATTGATGCAGAAAATGTAGAGCTTGATATAGATAGAGCGATACCTTTCGGTCTTATTTTAAATGAATTAGTATCAAATTCATTTAAATATGGTTTTCCTGATAATGATGACGATACTGGTAAAATTTACATTCATTTACGTAAAAATGAGGTGGAAGGCTTTTTTGAGTATACCGATAATGGGATAGGTTTGCCAGAAAATATTGATGAGCGCACAGATTCATCTATGGGGATACGTTTAATGAATCGTTTAGTTAATCAGTTACAATCTAATTTGAATATAGATAAAATGCCAGAAGGAGTTCGTTTTTGGTTTAATTTTAAATAACATTTAATACTATTTAGTATCATGAAGGTTACTTTTCTTGGGCATGCCACTTTATTAATCAAAACAAAATTAACAACAATACTTGTTGACCCTTTTATAACAGGTAACCCTTTAGTAAAAGATAAAGTTAATATTGATGATTTAAAACCTGATTATATTTTAATTACACATGCACACCAAGATCATGTTTTAGACGTAGAGGTTATTGCGAAGCAATCAGACGCTACTATTGTAAGCAATTATGAGATAGCAACGTATTATGAGAAAAAGGGTTTTAGAGTGCACCCAATGAATCATGGTGGTGCTTGGAATTTTGATTTTGGGAAACTAAAATATGTAAATGCTATACATACATCTACTTTTGCTGATGGTACAAATGGCGGTCAGCCAGGAGGTTTTGTTTTATCTGCAGATGATAAACATATTTATATCGCCGGAGACACTGCTTTACATATGGATATGAAACTCATACCTTATAGTTATACATTAGATTTAGCAATTTTACCAATTGGTGATAATTTTACTATGGGGGTAGAAGATGCTATTTTTGCATCAGATTTTATTGAATGTGATACAGTTTTAGGCTACCATTACGATACTTTCGGATTTATAAAAATTGATCAAAAGGAAGCTAAAAAGAGATTTTTAGAAGAAGATAAAAAATTGTATTTACTAGCTATAGGTAAATCAATTTTGATATAAGTTTACCTTACATTACTTTTTAAAACTATACGATGTAGTAATTTAGGAAAAAACCTTTTTACATAAATTGCAATAATTTCTTTTCGACCAATATAAGCTTCATACTTTTTGCGAGAAATAGCTTTCATCATTCGATTAGCAAATACAGCAACAGGCAAGCCATTTTTTGTAGCTTCATCTTCAGTGTTTTGTTTGCTACCGTTCCCCGTTAAAGCATTTTTAGCAACATCAGTTTGTATGAAACCTGGGCAAATTAGAGTTACTGAAATTCTATCTTTTTCATGCTCCATTCGTAAAGCATCAAAAAAGCCATGTAAGGCATGTTTAACACCGCAGTAACCAGATCGATAAGGAGAAGAGAATTTTCCCATCAAACTACTTACAGTTGCAAAATGACCATTCTTTTGTGTTATAAAATAAGGAAGCAAAGCTTTTGTTAGTGCTACAGTTCCTAAATAATTAACATCCATAAGCTTCTTGTAAACATTAAAATCTGTTTCAGTAATAAGCGAACGTTGGCTTACACCTGCGTTATTTATCAATATATCAATTCTATCAAAAGCAGTAATGGCTTCTGTTGTTTTTTCAGGCATTTCATCAAAAAGTGTTATGTCTAAGGGTAGTACATAAACATTTTCAGGGTGGGTACATTTAATTTTTACTTTTTCTAAAGCTTCTTCTCTTCTTGCAGAAATAATGACTTTATATTTCTTGTCATTGTAAGCATACGTTAAAGCTTCACCAATACCTGACGATGCACCAGTAATCCAAACTACTTTTTCAATAGACTCTTTCATATTCATTCGCTTTAAAAGCCAAAATATAACTAAATTTGAATTGTAAATTATGAAAGCAGCTTATAAAAAATACATTTTAGATTTTAAAAGGCCTAGTGGAACTTCCCGTGGTATATTAAAGCAAAAAGAAACATGGTTTATTTATCTTGAACAAGATGGTAAATACGGCATTGGAGAATGTGGTATTTTAAGAAGCTTGAGTATTGATGATGTGCCTGATTATGAAGAAAAGCTGAAGTGGACGTGTGAAAATATTACATTAGGTAAAGATAAACTTTGGAATCATTTAATTGAATACCCAAGCATTCAATTTGGAGTAGAACAAGCTTTTTTATCATTTGACTCAGATAATCCGTTTGAATTATTTAAATCAGCTTTTACTCAAAAAAAATCACCAATACCTATAAACGGATTAATTTGGATGGGTGAAGAAAGTTTTATGTTTGAGCAAATTCAACAAAAACTAGAACAAGGTTTCAAGTGCATTAAAATGAAAATTGGAGCAATTAATTTTGATTCAGAATTAAAGTTAATAGCATCTATCAGGGAAAAATATTCAAAATATCAAATAGAATTACGAGTTGATGCCAATGGAGCGTTTTCGTCAGAAGAAGCTTTATCTAAATTAAAACAATTAGCAAACTATAATTTACATTCTATAGAGCAGCCTATAAAGCAAGGTAATTATTTAAAAATGAGTAATTTGTGTAAAGAAACACCTTTGCCTATTGCTTTAGATGAAGAATTAATAGGTGTTTTTGATGTAACAAAAAAGAAAGAACTGCTACTAACAATACAACCACAATATATTATTTTAAAACCTAGCTTAATTGGTGGGTTTAAAGGAAGTCAAGAGTGGATTACTTTAGCAGAAGAATTAGGAATAAAATGGTGGGTTACTAGTGCACTAGAGAGTAATATTGGTTTAAATGCAATTGCACAATGGACCTATACTTTAAATAGTAAATTACCACAAGGATTGGGTACAGGTGGCTTATATGTCAATAATATAGATAGCCCATTAAAGGTAGATAGAGGTACATTAATATATGACATTAATAAGTGTTGGAATAAAAATTTAATTGAAGATTTATGTTTATAGAACAAGGGTATAAAGGTAATAATGTAGGCTTATGGAAGTATTTAATTATTCCTGTAGGTTTTATTTTATTTATTGCATTAAACTATGTTGCCACAGTACTTTCTCCAGTAAGTGTTGAAGATAGTATGCAACAATTGATAGATCAGATAGGGCGAAATACGGTTTTGGTTATCGTATTATTGCCTTTAGTTATAGGTCTTTTTGTAGTTCTAGGTTGGACAAAATTGGTACACAATCAAACAATTACATCTTTAACAACATCAAGAAATAAAATAGATTGGAAAAGAATATTTTTTGCGTTCTCAGTATGGGGAGCTTTAACTATAGTATTAACAGGGGTAGATATTTATTTAAGTCCAGGTGACTATGTTTTTAATTTTAAACCAGTTCCCTTTTTCACACTTGCAATTATTGGAATTTTATTAATACCGTTGCAAACTAGTTTTGAAGAGTATTTATTTCGTGGTCATATGATGCAGGGTATTGGTTTAATGGCAAAAAATAAATGGGTTCCTTTAGTTATTACTTCAGTTTTATTTGGTGTTATGCATTTAGGTAATCCTGAAGTAGCTAAGCTTGGCTTAGGTATTATGGTGTATTACATAGGCACTGGTTTCTTTTTAGGTATTTTAACATTGATGGACGAAGGTTTAGAGTTAGCTCTTGGTTTCCATGCCGCTAATAACCTGGTAGGTGCTTTATTATTAACTGCAGATTGGACAGCTTTTCAGACAGATTCTGTTTATCGCGATGTTTCTGAACCAGCTTTGGGGTGGGATGTATTTATACCAGTCTTGGTGGTTTATCCAATCCTATTAATCATTTTTTCTAAAAAATACGGTTGGACAAATTGGAAAGAAAAGTTAACAGGTACAGTTATTTCTAAAGAAGATTTTCTTACTAAAGAAAAATAATGAAACCTGATTATAAAAATATAAACCTTCATTTTAAATTAAATGGAATTACAATTTCTTTTAATGATTTAAATGAAACAGGTTACAGCCTTATTAAAGAAGGAGGGGTCTTTGAAAAATCTATTGGTAATTTTTTAATAAACTGGGCAGATAAGTCTGATGTTGTAGAAGTAAATACTTCTGGCTCTACAGGTATACCTAAGTTGATAAAACTCAGAAAACAACACATGGTAAATTCTGCTATGGCTACCGGCAGTTTCTTTGGTCTTGAAGAGGGTAATACTGCTTTTCTCTGCTTACCTGTTGATTTTATCGCAGGGAAAATGATGTTGGTACGGGCTATGGTTTTAGGTTTGTCTTTGGATTATGTAGCACCAAACTCTAATCCTTTAGAAAGCATCTCTAAGGTTTATGATTTTAGTGCGATGATACCCTTACAATTAGAAAATTCCTTGCAAAAATTAAAGCAACTCAAACTTTTAATTGTTGGTGGTGCTAAAATGTCAGAGCCATTGAAAGTAGCGGTAGCTAATAGCACTTCTAAGGTATATGAAACTTACGGAATGACGGAAACTATTACCCATGTTGCACTAAAACCAGTCAATCATTTAAAAAATACTACAAATATTAATTTTACAGCATTACCTGAAGTAGATTTTAGTACAGACGCTAGAGGATGTTTGGTTATTAATGCACCCAATATTTCTGAAGAAGAAGTTGTTACCAATGATTTGGTAGCTTTAGTATCTTCTACAGAATTTGAGTGGCTTGGTAGGTATGATGCTATAATTAACTCTGGGGGTATAAAATTAATGCCTGAAAAAATAGAAGCTAAACTTACTACAATACTAGATAGTCAATTCTTTATAGCTGGAATACCAGATGAGAAATTAGGTCAAAAACTTGTTTTAATTATTGAAGCAAATAATGAAGATGAAAGTTTACTTCAAAAAATTAAATCATTAAAGTTATTAGATACATTTGAAGTGCCCAAGCAAATACATTTCATAAAAGAATTTGTGATGACAGGAAATGGAAAAATTCAACGCTTAAAAACATTGGATTTAATTTAATTTTATCTGTTTATATCATAAAATACTTTCTCATCAAACAGCCCTTGAATTTGATTTTTTCCTAATGAATAAGGTTCTGTAGTATAATTTGATGCTTTATCAATATCTGAAACACCAGTTTTTTTATCTGTTTCATAATCGTTTTGAATAACAAAGATAGAATCACTAGTAACGGCACTAATTTTTAAAGTAGAGTAGTAGCCATTCTCAGAACTTTTAAATTCAATAACATCGCCTACTGCTGGTTGGTTTATATATACAGCAACATCTTTATCATGTTGTAAACTAGAATAAACACCTAATGAAATTAATACAGCTATAATTGCTAGCCCAGACCAATACCATATTGGAGTTTTTGTGTTGTTTTTTACTTCAGTAGCTGCACTCTTAAGTTTACCATTCATTCCGTTCACATCAAGAGTAGCACTGCAGTTTGTGCATTCGGAAAATGCTTTTTTGGACATAGGAAAAAATGGAATCCAATAGATGTAAGCATATTTTCCATATACAGAAATATTATGGGCTGTTATCTCATTACAGTTGTCACATTTAATACCATTTTTTCTCTCACTAAATAAATGAGAACCTTTTGTACCATAAAATATCATAAATTTATTTTTGTTAAATATATGTAAAAATCACATATGTTTTTTAGTAACGTTCACTCATTCAAAGCTATACTTGCCTAATTCCCTATTTTGTTTTGTCTTTTAGTCAGTTAAGTTTATATCAACTTTAAAACTAAAAAGATGAAAAACCTAGTATTAATTGCTGCTATTATTTTTTGCAGTTACCAATTAGAAGCACAAAACAATAACTCAGCATTAGTTAAGAATACTATTCTTGCTCAAAAAGAAAATACAGATATTCGGCTCTATCGTGCAACTCATAAAAACACTTCAATTCCTTTATTAGATGATACATCGATAAATAAAGAACATCCATTTAAAATTTATCAAATTGAGAATTCAAACTTTAATACACAACAAGATGTGTTTAATGCAATCCGTAGTATTGTTCCAGGTGTGAGTATTTCAAATACTAATTTTAATCAAACTCCAAATATTACAATACGGGGTGATGCTAATACCATTGTTATTTTAGATGGAGTACGTTATAACGCTTCAATATTGAACACACTTAACCCTCAAGACATAGAGCGCATTAGTGTGGCTACAAGCAATATTTCAAATAATTATTTAGGGTATATCGTTAATTAGAACGTGTTACCTGATAGATTTTAATAAAGTGTCGAAAGACACTTTATTCTTTTTTAATATTTTGTATTTTCAGGTTTGATTTTAAATCGACCACTATGAAAATAACCCTATTAAGTTTTGCATTATTTTTTACTGTATGTAGTTTTGCCCAACAAATTCTCCCAGAAGTAGAAAGAGCTACTGTAGTAGATGAAATTTTAGAAGAACGTTTTAATGTTTTACTTCCAGAATTGATGGATGCCGCAGCTATTGATATGTGGATTGTAATGTCTCGGGAATATAATGAAGACCCAGTTATTAAAACGATGCTCCCTGCTACTTGGTTAAATGCGCGTAGAAGAACCATACTTCTTTTCTACAGGAACAAATCAAAAAATACTATCGAAAAATTAGCGGTGGCACGTTATGATGTGGGTAAAAGTATTATTTCTGCTTGGGATAAAGAAAAGCAACCACTCCAATGGAAAAGACTTATAGAGTTAATTCAAGAACGTAATCCAAATAAGATTGGGTTGAATTTTTCTAAAGATCATAATATCGCTGATGGTTTAGATAAAACAGATTATGACGAGTTCATGAGCTATTTACCTAAGAAAATGCATTCCAAAGTAAGCTCTGCAGAACAACTTGCAGTGCGTTGGATAGAAACGCGTACGCCACGTGAAATGGTGATTTACAATCAATTAGTAGACATAACTCATGATATTATCGCAGAAGCCTTTTCGGAAAAAGTAATTACTCCAGGGGTTACGACCACAACAGAAGTGGAGTGGTGGATGCGTCAAAAGGTAACAGATTTAGGCTTGGAAACTTGGTTTCATCCTACGGTAGATGTGCAACGTAGTAGTGAAAAATTGGTAGATCATTTGTATTCCTTTTCAGGCAGACCTGATGGCTTGACTATTGTACCCGGAGATTTATTGCATTGCGATTTTGGAATTACATATTTAAGGTTGAATACTGATTGTCAAGAATTGGCTTATGTGTTACAACCAGAAGAAAAAGAAGCGCCCAAGTTTTTGGTGGAAGGCCTAAAAGAAGGAAATAGCGTTCAAGATTTTTTGACAAATAATATGATTGCAGGAAGAACAGGAAATGAAATTTTGACTAAATCATTACAGGAAGCTAAGGTTGCCGGTCTTAGACCTTCAATTTATACACATCCTTTAGGTTTGTATGGTCATTCGGCAGGAACAACGATAGGCATGTGGGATGCTCAAGATGGGGTGATGAAAGACGATGGAGACAAATATCCTTTAAATAAAAATACCGTTTTCGCTATAGAATTGAATACCACCATTACTGTCCCAGAATGGAATAGAGATATTCGTATTATGCTTGAAGAAGCAGGTTTCTATGGCGAAAACGGTTTTAGATATGTGAATGGCAGACAAACGGAATTACTTCTTATTCCGCGTATAAAAAATCATCAAGGTAATTAAACTTGTATAATACCTAAATTAAAAGGTTTTTCTATGGGAGCATGATTTGCAGCATCAATTCCCATAGAAATCCATTTGCGAGTATCTAATGGGTCAATAATAGCATCTGTCCATAACCTTGAAGCAGCATAGTAAGGTGATACTTGATTATCGTATCTGTTTTTTATTTTATTAAAAAGCTCTTCTTCTTTTTCAGGAGTAATTTTTTCACCTTTTTTCTTTAAAGAAGCTTTTTCTATTTGTAATAGTACTTTTGCAGCTGAGTTTCCACTCATAACAGCTAATTCTGCACTTGGCCATGCTACCATAAAACGTGGGTCATAAGCTTTTCCACACATGGCATAATTACCAGCACCATAACTGTTACCAATAACAATCGTAAATTTAGGAACTACAGAATTACTAACAGCATTCACCATTTTAGCACCATCTTTTATGATACCACCATGTTCACTTTTACTGCCAACCATAAAGCCAGTAACATCTTGTAAAAATACTAACGGAATTTTCTTCTGATTACAATTTGCGATAAAACGCGTCGCTTTATCTGCAGAATCCGAATAAATTACGCCTCCAAATTGCATTTCACCTTTAGTAGTTTTCACAACTTTACGTTGGTTAGCAACAATACCTACAGCCCAACCATCTATTCTAGCATAACCAGTTAAAATTGTTTTTCCGTATCCTTCTTTGTATTGTTCAAAGTCAGAATCATCAACTAATCGTTTGATAATTTCGACCATATCATATTGGTCAGATCTTGATTTTGGTAAAATTCCATAAATATCTTGCGGATCTTCTTTTGGTTTAATAGCATCAATTCTACTAAAACCAGCTTTATCAAAATCACCAATTTTACTCATGATGTTTTTGATAGTGTTTAAAGCATCGGCATCGTCTTTAGACTTATAATCGGTAACACCACTTACTTCGCAATGTGTAGTTGCGCCACCAAGTGTTTCATTGTCAATACTTTCGCCAATGGCCGCTTTTACAAGGTAACTACCTGCTAAAAATATGCTTCCTGTTTTATCAACAATTAAAGCTTCATCGCTCATAATAGGTAAATAAGCTCCGCCTGCAACACAGCTTCCCATTATAGCAGATATTTGGGTAATACCCATACTACTCATAATGGCATTATTTCTAAAAATTCTACCAAAGTGTTCTTTATCAGGAAAAATTTCATCTTGTAATGGTAAATAAACACCAGCACTATCAACTAAATAAATGATAGGAAGTTTATTTTCCATAGCTATTTCTTGAGCCCTCAAGTTCTTTTTTCCTGTAATAGGAAACCAAGCACCTGCTTTTACAGTAGCATCATTAGCGACAACAATACATTGCTTGCCTTGTACATATCCCATTTTAATAATAACTCCTCCAGAAGGGCAGCCACCATGTTCTTCATACATACCATCACCAACAAAAGCTCCAATCTCAATTGCTTTTTCATCATCATCTAAAAGAAAATTGATACGTTCTCTAGCAGTCATTTTACCTTGAGCATGCTGCTTTTCAATTCTACTTTTGCCACCACCTAATTTAACAGTGGCAAGTCTTTTTTTTAGTTCAGATAAAAGTAATTTATTATGATCTTCGTTCTTATTGAAGTTG
The DNA here is from genome assembly GCF_019021925.1 of Cellulophaga sp. HaHaR_3_176. Lineage (NCBI taxonomy): Bacteria > Pseudomonadati > Bacteroidota > Flavobacteriia > Flavobacteriales > Flavobacteriaceae > Cellulophaga > Cellulophaga sp. HaHaR_3_176. Next base: position 1,701,931 of record NZ_CP058990.1, on the reverse strand, counting down.
ATATCCATAGTGCATTTAATTTCCTTAGTCGGTATAAAGATAAGGAGTAATATTGATTAACTTTGATAAAAATACTAGGATATGGCAGATCAAAAAATACGTTGGGGAGTAATAGGTTTAGGTAATATTGCACATCAATTTGTAAAAGATTTATTGCTTGTTAAAGATGCAGAGCTAATTGCAGTTGCTTCTAGAGATAGAGTAAAAGCTGATGAATTTGGCAAAAAATATAAAGCGACACATTGCTTTGGTAGCTATGAAGAACTTTATGCTTGCGAAGAGGTAGATATTATTTATATAGCTACGCCTCACTCTTTTCATGCTGAAAATGCCATTGTAGCAATGAACCATGGTAAGCATGTTTTATGTGAAAAACCAATCGGGGTAAATACTAGTGAGGTTACTAAAATGGTAAATGCAGCAAAAAATAATGGTGTTTTTTTAATGGAAGCTCTGTGGACACGTTTTTTTCCAACTATAAAAAAAATCAAAGAAATAGTTGCAGAAGGTACTATTGGAGAAATAAAATATATAAATGCAGATTTTGCTTTTTATGGGTTAAATAGATCGGAAGAGAGTAGGTTGTTAAATCCTAATTTAGCAGGAGGTTCTTTATTAGATATTGGTATTTATCCAATTTTTTTAGCGTATTTATTTTTAGGGAAACCAGAACAAATACTTGCAGCCTCTAAAATGTATAAAACAGGGGTAGAAATACAAACATCAATGCTTTTAAATTACAAAAATGCACAAGCAATTTTATATAGCGGTATTAACTCTAAAGTAGAAATGAAACCAGAAATATCAGGAACAAAAGGTAGTATAATATTAGATGCAACTTGGCACTTAACAGAAGGTTACACACTTATTGTAGATGGTGAAACAACACATTTTGATATGCCTACAACAGGCAAAGGTTTTTTCTATGAAATAGAAGAAGTACACAGTTGTTTAAAAAGTAATAAAATGCAGAGTGATTTATGGAGCCATCAAAATAGTTTAGATATTATAGGCATAATTGATACAATTAGAGCAAAAACAGGCATTGTTTTTCCTTTCGAGAAATAAATTTTCCTGTTTTCTTGTTAAAAAAATCTTTTAAAATCCGATATTTGGCACAACTCAACTAACTAAATTTATAAGATATTATGGGAATGAACAAAAATACGGTGCTAGCTTGGGCTACATTTATAATGATACTAGTTGGCTTAGCTTTAATTGCATTAGGTGCTTTTAGGTATGATGATGTTGCAGGATGGGGCTTTGCATCTGTTGGAATTGGTTTTTTTGCAATTGCTTGGGTTTTCAATGCCTTAAAAGGAAGAGTTTAAATTCTTTTAATAATTAATAAAAAATAATATAAAATTTAATTAAAAAATATGTCTGACGATAAGAAAGTTATTTTCTCAATGTCTGGGGTTACAAAAACCTTTAAAACGGCAAATACTCCAGTACTTAAAAACATTTATTTAAGTTTTTTCTACGGTGCTAAAATTGGAATTTTAGGTCTGAATGGTTCTGGTAAATCTACCTTGTTAAAAATTATAGCAGGAGTTGATAAAAATTTTCAAGGAGATGTCGTTTTTTCTCCAGGGTATAATGTTGGTTATTTAGAACAAGAGCCAGAATTAGACGAAGATAAAACCGTTCTTGAAATTGTAAAAGAAGGTGCTGCAGAAACTGTAGCAATACTTGACGAGTACAATAAGATAAACGATATGTTTGGATTGGAAGAAGTATATTCTGATGCAGATAAGATGGATAAGTTAATGGCACGCCAGGCTGAATTACAAGATCAAATCGACGCTTCAAACGCTTGGGAGCTAGATACAAAATTAGAAATTGCAATGGATGCTTTACGTACTCCAGATCCTGATAAGAAAATAGGAGTGCTTTCTGGTGGTGAACGTAGACGTGTTGCTTTATGTAGATTATTATTACAAGAACCAGAAATTTTATTATTAGATGAGCCAACCAACCACTTAGATGCGGAATCGGTACATTGGTTAGAGCATCATTTAGCATCATATAAAGGAACTGTTATAGCAGTAACACATGATAGATACTTTTTAGATAATGTTGCAGGTTGGATTTTAGAATTGGATAGAGGAGAAGGTATACCTTGGAAAGGGAATTACTCTAGCTGGTTAGATCAGAAGTCTAAAAGAATGGCAGATGAGAGTAAAGTAGCCTCTAAGCGCCAGAAAACATTAGAACGAGAGTTAGATTGGGTACGCCAAGGTGCCAAAGGTCGTCAAACAAAGCAAAAAGCACGTTTGAAGAATTACGATAAGTTAATGAGTCAAGACCAAAAACAACTTGATGAAAAGCTTGAAATTTATATTCCTAATGGACCACGTTTAGGAACAAATGTTATTGAAGCAACCGGTGTAAGTAAGGCTTACGGAGATAAATTGCTTTATGAAGATTTAAATTTTAAACTTCCACAGGCAGGTATTGTAGGTGTTATTGGACCTAACGGTGCTGGTAAAACCACCATCTTTAGAATGGTAATGGGAGAAGAGAAATCTGATAAAGGAGAATTTATAGTAGGGGATACTGCCAAAATCGCTTATGTAGATCAAAGTCACTCTAATATTGATTTAGAAAAAACTATTTGGCAAAATTTTAGTGATGAGCAAGAGCTTATTATGATGGGTGGTCGTCAAGTAAATTCTAGAGCTTATTTAAGTAGGTTTAACTTTTCAGGTAGTGAGCAAAATAAAAAGGTAAGTATGTTGTCTGGTGGTGAGCGTAACCGTTTGCATTTAGCCATGACATTAAAAGAAGAAGGAAATGTATTGCTTTTAGATGAACCTACGAATGACTTGGATGTAAATACATTACGAGCTTTAGAAGAAGGTTTGGAGAACTTTGCAGGTTGTGCTGTAGTAATTTCGCATGATAGATGGTTTTTAGATCGTGTTTGTACTCATATTTTAGCATTTGAAGGAGATTCTCAAGTATATTTCTTTGAAGGTTCATTCTCTGATTATGAAGAAAATAAAAAGAAACGATTAGGTGGTGATTTAATGCCAAAACGTATTAAGTATAAAAAATTAATTAGATAATTTCTAGTTATTATAAAACAAAAAAGCTCTTGATATGATCAAGAGCTTTTTTGCTTTATAAGGTTATTTTTTAATAATCTATATTCGGGTACCAATCTAATTGAATAACTTCAATTTCTCGATTGCCTTCATTAACTAAGTTTTTAAATTTAACAACATCACTTACATCTGGTTTACCTCTATAATGGTAAGGATATACTTGTTTAGGTTTAAACTCTAAAACAGCGCTAGCAGCACTTTCCTCTGTCATAGTATAAGGTAAGTTCATGCAAATGAAAGCTTTGTCAATATTTTTTAAAGCACGCATTTCAGGAATATCTTCAGTATCTCCAGAAAAGTAAACTCTTTTATCACCTAAAGTTAAAACATACCCGTTTCCTCTTCCTTTTTCATGAAACTTTAAAGCTTCTTCGCGCAAATTATACATAGGTATGGCTTCGATGTTTATTCCCATAACATCTTTAAAGTCACCATTGTTCAGTATTTCAGTTTGTGCCTTGTATATTTCAGGTAATTGATCAGCAACAGCTTGCGGTGCTATAATTTTTACATTAGAAATAGCTAAAGAGTCTAAAGTATTAACATCCATATGGTCACCATGTATATCTGTTATTAAAATTAAATCTGGTGATTTTTGATCGTCAAAACCTTCAGCTCCTCCGTAAGGATCTATATAAATGGTTTTTTCACCCCATTCTAATACTGTTGCAGCATGTAAAATCGGAATTACTTTTAATTCAGGACTTTTGTCTTCCATTATTTCTAGAGGTATATTATCCGTAGTTTCCTTTTTTTTATTGTCTTTACAGCTTATCAATACACTGCAAAAAATAGTAAAATAGATTAATTTTTTCATTTTCTTTAATTTAGTAGTAGTTCCATTTTTAAATCACTTCGTAAATATTCAGGATTATTCTCAAGTTCAATAACTGTAAATCCAAATTTTTTATAAAGATATAGAGCGTGCTCTAGTTTGGTACTCGAATACAAAATAATTTTACTCCAATTACTTTTTTTAGCATAATCAATGGCAAATTTTAAAAGATTTTGACCAATTTTTAAACCTTGAAATTTAAAATCTACAGCCATTTTTCCGAGTTCGTAAACATTTTCTTCTTTTTGGATAAAAGCAAAACACCCAACAATTTGATTATTATAGGCCGCAAAATAAATATAACCACCTTTATCTAAAATATTTTTTTCACAGCCGTCAAGTAGTTCTATATCTTTTTTTTCAACATAAAAATACTTTTCAAGCCAAGCTATGTTCAAGTCTTTGAAAGACTTAGCGTGTTCAGGTTTAAAAGAGATGATTTCTACAGGCATAATTTTGTAGTATTTGAATACTAAAGTTAGTAATTAGTTTAGCGAAAAAATCCCTAAAAAATCTAAATGTTAAAAAAAAACGTATATATTTCTGATACAAACAAACAGCTTCATTTTGAAGCAAGCTAAAAAGAACATTTAATTTTTTAAAATTATGGCAGAAACTAAAAGTAATAATGGGTTAAAAGTAATAGCAGGTCTGTTACTTTTATTGTTGGTAGCATTGGTGTTTTATACTGTTAGTCTTTATAAAGAAAAGCAGGATACAACTTTGAATTTAAATAAAGAGAAAGAATTAGTAGTAGAAGATTTAACTAGTTTAAGATCAGAATACGATAAAGCTATCTTAGAAAGTAATGCTACTAATGAAGAATTAGTAAGTGCAAGAGATAATATTGCAAAATATATTGATTCTGTAAAAACTATGAAGTTAGATATTTCTTCATTAGGTAAATATAGAAGACAAGTTAGTATATTAACAAAAGAAAGACAGCAGTTAATTAGAAAAGTAGACTCTTTAACACGTTCTAACGGTATGTTAGTAATGCAAAGAGATAGTACTTATGTTGAGTTAGAAAAGCAAACCGTTTTTAATGATTCATTAGTAGTACAAAACACACAATTATCAGATGCTGTTGAGAGAGGATCAGCTTTAAACATATCTAAACTATCAGTTGATGCTGTAAAAGAGCGTAACAATGGTAAATTAGTTTCTACATCAAGAGCAGGTGCTACAGATAAATTTAAAGTATGTTTTACTTTAACAAACAATGCAATTGCACAAGCAGGTGATCAAGAATTTTATATTGAAGTTTTAGACCCTCAAGGTAATGTTTTAGGTGAGAGTTATTCTAAATCATCAGATTCTGGTGCTTCAGTAACGTATAGTAAAGCAACAGCATTCTATTACGAAAATAAAGCTTTAGATGTATGTGATTACATTAGTAAGCCAGCAGGAGATTTCCAAAAAGGAAATTACATGGTAAATGTATATGACAGTAAATTAAAATTATTAGGAACTAGTAAGTTCGCTTTAAAATAGTACACACTATCCATTAACAAAAAAGGGGCTAATCTTTTAAAGATTGCCCCTTTCTTTTTTTTTAACTTTTCTATTTTAGACTACCAACCATATCTTCAGGTTTCACCCATTCGTCATAATCTTCGGCAGTAACATATCCTAAATTAACAGCTTCTTCTTTTAATGTAGTTCCGTTTTTGTGAGCTGTATTAGCAATTTCAGCAGCTTTGTAATACCCAATTTTAGTATTTAAAGCAGTAACAAGCATTAAAGAGTTATTTAAAAGTTGTTTGATAACTTCTTTATTAGGCTCTATACCAGCAGCACAATTTTCTTCAAAACTCACACAAGAATCTCCTAATAATTCAGCAGATTGTAAAATGTTAGCAGCCATCATAGGTTTAAAAACATTTAGCTCATAATGGCCTTGAGTACCACCAACGCTAATAGCAACATCATTACCCATTACTTGAGCACACACCATAGTTAATGCTTCACATTGCGTAGGGTTTACTTTACCAGGCATAATAGAGCTACCAGGTTCGTTTGCTGGAATAATTATTTCTCCAATACCCGAACGTGGTCCAGAAGCCATCATTCTAATGTCATTTGCTATTTTATTTAATGAAACAGCTAATTGCTTTAATGCACCATGGCTTTCAACGATAGCATCATGTGCTGCTAAGGCTTCAAACTTATTTTCAGCCGTTATAAATGGCAATCCTGTAAATTTTGCAATGTATGCAGCAACTAATACATCATAACCTTCAGGAGTATTTAAACCTGTACCGACAGCAGTACCTCCAAGGGCAAGCTCAGAAAGGTGTGGTAAAGTATTTTCTAATGCTTTTATTCCATGATCCAATTGGGATACATAACCAGAAAACTCCTGACCTAAGGTTAGGGGAGTAGCATCCATTAAATGTGTACGTCCTATTTTAACTACGTTTTTAAAATCAGTAGCTTTTTTATGAAGCGTATTTCTTAATTGCTTAACACCAGGAATTGTTACTTCTACAATTTTCTTATATGCAGCAATATGCATACCAGTAGGGAAAGTATCGTTAGATGATTGTGATTTGTTCACATCATCATTCGGTTGAATTGTTTTTTCACCTTCTCCGATTACTTTTCCTGCTAATTCGTGAGCTCTATTAGCTACAACTTCATTAACATTCATATTACTTTGAGTACCAGAACCAGTTTGCCAGATTACTAAAGGAAATTGGTCATCATGTTGCCCAGTTAAAATTTCATCACAAACCTTAGCAATAAGGTCTCTTTTTTCTGTACTTAATACTCCCAGTTCTGCATTAGTATATGCAGCTGCTTTTTTTAAATACGCAAATCCGTAAACAACATCTAATGGCATAGATGCAGCAGCACCAATTTTAAAATTATTACGAGAACGCTCTGTTTGTGCTCCCCAATATTTATCAGATGGAACTTCTACATTGCCCATCGTGTCTTTTTCTATTCTAAAACTCATAAGTAATTTATTTATGTGTACTACAAATATATTGCATTGTAGTTTTTTTTAAGCTGTCTTTAATTATTTTATGTAAATTTTTTAAATTTCATTTGTACTTTTCATCAATTTCAAAGTATCTTTGCAATAACAAAATTTACTATCATGTTTGACTTTGACCAATATTTAGGTTTTCTTGCTTTTGGAACTATTTTATTAATCGGATTCTGGTTAATGATTTTTTTATTGACTTTTGTAATACCTTACTGGGTAGGAGGTTCTATATTAGAAGTTTTGAAAGAAAAGCGTGATGCTAAAAAAGCAAAATTAAAAGAATAAGAAAAGATTAATTATTTTACTTAATTAATTTTTTATAGAAATAAAAAAAGAAGCCATTTGGCTTCTTTTTTGTTTTGTAGTAGTATTTATATAAAAGTGAATTTAAAATTCACCTTCTCCGTCACCATCATCATTTCCTTTTCCTCCTTTTTGTTTAGAGTTTCCTTTTCCTTTAGGTTGATTAAATCTGTACATAAAACCTAAAGTAAATTGTCTTTCCCTCCATTGAAACTCACTGTCAGATGTAAATGTATCTGTATCTGTAAAAGATCTTCTTTTTGCAGAATTAAATACATCACTAACATTAAAAGATAAAGTACCGTTATCACCAAATACATCTTTACTAAAAGCTAAAGTAACAAAAGTCATACTTTTACTTTCTGTTTGTGAATTTTCAGAAGGTCCTCTGTAAAATAAATTTGTTTGCCAATCTATATTTGATGGTAAGCTTACTTTAGAACTAAATCTAGCAAACCAACTTGTGTTTTTAGCTCCATAATCTACTTCATTATATATACCATCTGTTTCGAATTGAAAAAAGTTAAAGCTACCGTTTAATCGAAGCCATTTTGCAGGGTTATATAATAAACCAAGTTCAGCACCAATTCGTTCGTTTGTAGATAGGTTAATAGGTAGGGTTCTAATGATAGATATACCATCAGAAGTAACTTCACCAGTTGGCTCTTGAATACGTTCAAAAGAATTCGTTTCCTTTTGATAGTAGATAGATGAAGTTAGTGTCAACTTTTTCCATCTTTTTAAATATCCTAAATCAAAAGCATTAGCATAAGCAGGGTCTAAGTCTGGGTTTCCTTGAAAAACATTTGTTCTACTCGATCTTGAAGGAAAAGGATTTATAAAAAATCCTCTTGGTCTGTTTATTCTTCTATTATAACCTAATGATATGTTTTCTTTTTCGTTTAATTCAAAAATAAAATTGACGGTAGGGAAGAGGCCTAAATAATTTTTATCAAAATTTAAATCAATTTCTTCTCCTAAAATTTCTTCTAAAGCTTCAGCATCGCTTTCTGAGTTTACACTACCTTTTAGTTGTGTGTTTTCAAGTCTAAGGCCTAGTAAAAATGAGAATTTACCAAGTTTATTACCGTATTGAGTATAAAGAGCATTTACATTTTCATCATATGTAAATCTATTTGTCAACTCTAGGTTTGTTTCAAATTGATTAGAACCTTGATTTAAAGTGTCTAATTGATAATCTGTTATACTTTGTTCAAAATTACCTCTATAACCAGCTTCAAATTGAGCTTCACCCATTGGAAGCACATAATCTACTTGAAATAAATATTCTTTCTGAATTTCGTTCTCGTAAATATTTTCACTAGCAACTAAATCTGTATTTGGTATTGTGTTGTTTTCAAGTATGGTTGTTAGTATATCTTCTACATCGTAAGAATATTGAAAATCACTAGTTAATTTGTGACCATCATCATTAAAATCATTGGTGTAATTTAAAGAAAGTTGGTAACTTTTATCATCCTCACCTTTACTCTCTTTACGAAAAGTTTGATTTTCAAGAATGTCATTTATAAATCTAGAGTTATTGTTCTCAGTAATATCTGATTCATCTGAAATACGGCCAAATATACTTGCTGTTATTGAAGACTTTTCAGTGATAAAATATTCAAGCCCTAAGTTTGCATTAAAGGCTTTATCTTCTCTAAACAACTCTCTGTCTTCAATAATTCTATCAAAATCACCAGTGGTATACGTGTTATCAAAATAAGCATTACCTGGTGGAGTACGGTAAGAATAGCCTAACGTATTAAAAATATTAAATTTATCGGTTCTTAAGTTTAAGTTACTACTTATCTGACTAGCTTCAGGATAACCTAATGTGGTATTTACAGAGCCATTAAAACCTAATGTTTTTTCTTTTTTCAGAACTATATTTAATATACCGGCAGTACCTTCAGCATCATAACGAGCAGATGGACTGGTGATAACCTCAACTTTTTCTATTGCATCAGCAGGTAATTGTCTTAAAGCATCAGTAGAGCCAAAACCAGCCATAGCAGATGGTTTTCCGTTTATAAGAATTCGAACATTTTCATTACCTCTTAGACTTATTGCTCCATCTACATCAACAGTTACAGATGGTACATTGTTTAAGGCATCACTAACATTGGCACCGCTATTTGTAAGGTCTTTCCCAATGTTATATACTTTTTTATCAAGTCTAACCTCAACAGTCGTTTTCTCACCAACTACTTCAACACCTTCTAATTGAGAAACATCAGGAGAAAGCTTTATAATACCTAAATTTATACTTGAAGTAAGACTTTGATTTGGGTTTTTATAAGGTTTGTAGCCTATATATTCTATACTTATATTATAATTCCCAGGAGTGGTTTTAACCTCATATTTACCATTTTGATCAGTAATACCTCCGTTTACTTTCGAAAAATCATCTACGCTTTGTAAAACTAGGGTAGCATACTCTAAAGGCTGCCCAGTACCTTGCTCTACAACAGTACCTGTTATTTTAATTTGTTCTTGATTATTTTCTCGTTGAGCGAGTAAAGTTACACTCGCAAATAATAAAATAAAAGGCAATATTTTTTTCATAATCAGTTTTGGTTAATCTTTTTTCTTCTTCTTTTTATTTTTTTTCTTTTTCTCTTTGAAACGATTTTTTTGAAGCTCAACAAAAGCTTCATACTTATCTTCAGGTAAAGCAGATTTTAATTCTTCATCTTGCTCTTTTCCAATTTTTTCAATAGCTTCTCTTGTTTTTTCAGGAGTCAATTTTAAAATTTGTAGTTCAATTCTTTTCTGAATAGATTTTGTTAGCGTAGTTCTAACAATAGCTTCTTCAAAAGGGTTTAAACCTAAAGCTTCAGTAATATTGGGCATTTCACTATCCACAATTTGTTCTGCAGTAAGTGGTTCTGGCTTTTCCGGTGCAGATTCTGCTTGAGGAATAGAGCTTCTTTGTCTTCCTCCATAACCACCACTATTACCGTATCCGTTTCCATAACCGTTGCCATATTGAGCTTGTATTTCAGTAAATACTGAAATAAATATGATAACTGCGATTAAATGTTTTTTAGATATTTTCATGACTCATAATTTTTATAGGATGATAAAACGAATAAAAGGTTTAAATGGATTTGGTTAAAAATTTGTTAAAATAAATTATCAAGAATTAAACCAAACTAAAAAAATAATTTATAAAATTACAATATGGGTTTTACACTACTCGGAGGCCGACCAATTATAGCTTTACCATTATTAATAACAATGGGCCTTTCTATTAACTTAGGGTTTTCAAGCATAGCATTTATAACTTCATCTTCAGAAAGAGTTTTATCTTTATAAAGTTCTTTCCAAACAGCTTCATTTTTTCTGACTAAATCTATAGCAGGTATAGCAAGTAGACTTAAAATATTTTGAAGCTCTTTTTTTGTAGGTATATTTTCTAAATACTTAACAATTTCAAAATCTTTATTAGCCGCTTCAATAATGGCCAAAGTTTCTCTCGATTTTTGGCATCTTGGGTTATGGTAAATTTTTATCATATTATAAAACTTATAATTTGAATTTATTCTTCATTTTCTTTTTGGCCCATCATCATTAAATAAGCTTTTAAAAACTTATCGATGTTGCCATCCATAACAGCATCAACATTACCTGTTTCGGTGGCAGTACGAACATCTTTAACCAATTTGTAGGGGTGCATAACATAATTACGAATCTGAGAGCCCCATTCAATCTTCATTTTCGAAGATTCTATTTCTTGTCGTGCTTCCATCTTTTTCCGTAATTCTATTTCATAAAGCTGAGATTTTAGCATTTTTAATGCAGTAGCTCTATTATCATGTTGAGATCTAGAATCAGAACATGAAATTTGAATTCCAGAAGGTTTGTGGGTTAATTGAACCTTTGTTTCTACTTTATTTACATTTTGTCCTCCAGCACCACTAGATCGAGCTGTAGTAATATCAATATCAGCAGGGTTTATATCTATTTCTATACTATCATCAACCATAGGGTAAACGTATACAGAAGCAAAAGATGTGTGTCTTTTTGCGTTACTATCAAAAGGAGAAATACGAACCAACCTATGTACGCCATTTTCACCTTTAAGCCAACCAAAAGAGAAATCTCCTTCAATTTCTAAAGTAACTGTTTTAATACCAGCAACATCGCCTTCTTGGTAATTCAATTCTTTAACTTTATACCCATTTTTTTCACTCCACATCATATACATACGCATAAGCATGGCAGCCCAATCACAACTTTCGGTACCACCTGCACCAGCTGTAATTTGTAAAATAGCAGAAAGCTCATCACCTTCATCAGAAAGCATGTTTTTGAACTCTAAGTTTTCAACGGTTTCAAGTGTTTTTTCGTAGTGTTTTTCAACCTCTTCAGGAGAAACATCTCCTTCTTTTTGAAACTCAATAAGAACTTCTAAATCAGTGATTAAATTTTCGGCATTATGGTAGCTATCAACCCATTTTTTTTTAGATTGAATAAACTTCATATGCTCTTGTGCTTTTTGGGCATTATCCCAAAAATCAGGAGCTAACGTTTTCTCTTGCTCGTTTTCAATTTCGATAAGCTTCGCATCAACGTCAAAGATACCTCCTTAACGCACCAAGGCGATCTAAAAGACCTTTATAAAGGTCTGTAGTAACTGTCATTATAAATATATTTTAAACAAAAATAGGATTCTTTTTAAAGAAAGTAACCGTAAAAATTTAAAATATTATTGTTGCTGACTACTAACTTGTACTGTGTAAGAAGTTTTATTTTCTCCTAAGGCATATACAATGCCTTTAAGAGGTGAACAATCATTGTAATCTTTTCCGTCGCATACTTTTATGTGGCTTGTTAGTGCTAATAAATTATTTGTCGGATCGAAACCTAACCAACCAAAATTAGGTACATAAGCTTCGGCCCAAGCATGCATTTGTGAATCTCCAAAATAACCATTTCCTTGGTTAATATACCCTGATACGTACCTTGTGGCAATACCATTTATACGAGACAGGGCACAAAATAAATGGGTGTAGTCTTGGCAAACTCCTGTTTTCGAAGTGATAATTTCATCTAAAACAGTATCTACATCTGTTACATTAGTTTTAAACGTAAGTATATCAAAAACCCATTTGTTTAAATTTTGAAGATTGTCAAAAATTGGAATATTTTCATCAAAAATATAATCTTTATTGTTCTCTCGAGGTAGGGTAGTTAGCGAGGTTTCTCTTAGATATAAATCATAATCTATTTTGAAGCTATGACTTTTAATTAATTGATAATCAGAAGTTATACTTTGAGAGAAGTCGGAGACGAAAGGATTTATCTCTTTTTTTATAACCTTAAAATTTCCTTCAAACGATATAAAATTAAATTTCTGTTTAGGGTTTACTCGAATTGTTTTAAACCCATAACCATTAATTGAAAATTGATTTAATACATTTAACGAATTACTAAACTTTATCTCTACAAACTCTTGACTTTCATTCTCTTCAGGAATTATTAAAAATTGCCAATGCGCATCATCAGCATTATTTTCATAATGATTTTCTGTTTTGTATGTAATTGAATATTCTTGCATAATAGATTGTAAAAAATAGTGAAGTTGAGTTGGTTTAAAAGTTTAAAAATCAAAAAATTCTTTTTCCATTTTAATACTTATTTCAGACAGGCTTACCAATATGTTTTCAATGAAAGTTTGAATATTGGTTTCTATTTCTTCAATATGTTTAAATTCAAACTCCGCCTGTACTCTGCCAACTAAAAATGCTGTCGAATTTTTATTATAGTCTTTATTTTTATCTAAAATTTTGACATGTGCGCACACTTGATTTAAACAATTCATTATTGACCTGGGACAATAAGGATTTAAAATTAAAAACTCTAATGTTGAAATACTGGTTGGTGCTTTTTTGTATAACCTTCTCATCATATCATAAGATTCGGCACATTTTAATAAAGTTGTCCATTCGAAGCTTTTACTGAACTTGTCACCGTAACTACCTTGTGCAATTAAAGCATCATTGTATTTTGTATTTATAATTCTAGTTACCTGTGTTGCTCTTTCTAGGTTTATTCCCATTAAAATAATTGCATATACAGAATCGTGTAATAATGTACCTCGTATTTTCCCTCTTAATATAGATGTCATTTCGGTTACATTAACGGTAAAATCATACAATCCTTTCTTTAAAAATACCTCAGATTCGTAATCCAATACAAAATGGTAAAACTTATTTATAGATTCATATAATTCTGTAGATATAAGATCACGAGCACTATTTGCATTCTCTCGTGCATTTTTTACATTATTTAAAATAGAATAACTTGAGTTTGGATCTAGTGCAATTTTATAGAAAATATCTTTTTCTTCTAAAATAGCTGAATCATCCATTTCTGGATCTCCAACCATATATAACATTGACCTTAAAACAAATTGCCTTGATTGCGATAATTTATTAGGAGCATCTAATGAAGAAAAATAATTAACGTTAAGGTAGCGTGCTATATGTTCAGACCTTTCTATATAACGTCCCATCCAAAATAGATTATTAGCGACTCTTGCTAGCATAGTATATTATTTTTTTAAAACCCAAGTATCTTTCGAGCCACCTCCTTGAGATGAATTAACAATTAAATTTCCTTTTTGTAATGCTACTCGGGTTAGGCCTCCTTTTAAGACAAACTCTTTATCTTTTCCTAAAACAGTAAAAACTCTAAGATCGACATGACGTTGTTCAAATGATTCGCTTTCATCTATATATGTTGGGTGTACAGATAGCGACATAATCGGCTGCGCAACATATTTTCTAGGATTTTCTTTAATTTGAGATTTTACAGTTTCAATCTCTTTTTTCGTTAATTTATTACCTATTGATATACCATAACCACCAGCCTCATCCACAGGCTTAATAACTAACTCATGTATGTGTTCAAGTACATAAGCAAGCTCGTCAGGTCTAGAACAATGGTAGGTGTGTACATTACTTAAAATAGGTTCTTCTTTTAAGTAATACTTAATAATTTCAGGCATATATGTATATATGGCTTTGTCGTCGGCAACTCCTGTGCCAGGGGCATTGGCAAGTGTTACATTTCCTTTTTTATAAGCAGCAAATAAACCAGGTACACCTAATGATGAATCAGATTTAAATTCTAACGGGTCTAAAAAAGGATCATCTATTCTTCTATATATAATATCTACTTTCTGAGGTCCTTTAATTGTTTTCATATAAACAAAATCGTTTTCCACGAAAAGGTCCCGTCCTTCTACTAATTCAACACCCATTGTTTTAGCTAAATATGAATGCTCGTAAAAAGCAGAATTAAACATTCCGGGAGTAATAACTACAGTATTAGGAACGTCTACACCATTAGGTTTGACAGTTTCTAAAAGATCTAATAAGTTTTCTGCATAATTTGTTACAGAGTACGTTTGGTAATGATTAAAAACACCAAAAAGAGCTTTTTTTAAAGCAGTTCTATTACAAATTACATAACTTACGCCTGAAGGGCATCTTATATTATCTTCAAGTACATAATACTTGCCATCTTTATGTTTAATTACATCGGTTCCAGAAATATGATTATAAATTCCACCAGGCGGATCTAAACCAATCATTTGATGTAAATAATTAGCAGAAGAGCTTATTAAATCCATTGGAACGATACCATCTTTGATAATATTTTTATCATGGTAAACATCCCATAAAAATAGGTTTAGAGCTTTACTGCGTTGTATAGATCCTTTTTCAATAATCTCCCAGTCTACTGGGTCTATAATTCGAGGAAATAAATCGAAAGGGAATATTTTCTCTTTTGTTTCTTTATCTCCATAAACTTGAAACGTAATTCCTTGATTAAAAAAGGAAGATTTAGCTTTAGAATTTAGTTTTACATAATCATCAATAGAGTGTTCACCATATAAGTCAAATAACTTTTGGTAAACTTCTTTTACGTTTCCGTTAACATTGAAAATTTCATCATATAATTCTCTGTCTTTTAAGTAAGAAGTGAATAGACTGTTCTCGATATTTGTCATACACATTATTTTTTAGTTAAGTTATTGATTTTCATTTCTTTCAGGTGTTTTTATTTGATAATAATACCCTTATGATTTTAATGTATAAATAAAAATTAATGTTGTTTTTTATTTATACGATAATTTTTTAGTAGGAAAAAGACGATAAATTTTAATGAAAATGCTTTTATCGTAATTAGTATTATAAAATACCGTGTAATAGAATGGGTAAATATGAATTTGATATTTATAACTTTAATTGTTTATCAAAATCGTTTTTTAAAATTTATTTGAAATAAAAGAGGTTCAAAATATTTTCTACTTTTAAATTAATGAGTAGTTCTCTAAGTAGAGTGAATTGTTTTATTTAAATTCCACCTTTTAAAGTAGAGAACTACATATTTATAAGTTGCATTATGAAAATAAACTTGATAAGCGATACGGTTACTAAGCCAACACCCGAAATGTTGACTGCAATGATGAAAGCTGAAGTAGGAGATGATGTTTTTAAGGAAGACCCTACAATCAATTTATTTGAAGAAAAAGTAGCGAAACTATTTAATAAAGAAGCTGCTCTTTTTTTTCCGAGCGGAACCATGGCAAATCAAGTAGCTATAAAATTACATACGCAACCAGCAGAACAGTTAATATGTGATAAGTATGCGCATGTTTATAATTATGAAGGTGGAGGTATTAGTTTTAATAGTGGAGTATCTTGTAGATTGGTAGATGGAGATAGGGGTATGATGACAGCTATGCAAGTAGAAGAAGCAATTAATCCGCCAGATTTTTACCATAGTCCTTTAACATCATTAGTTTGTATAGAGAATACAACTAATAAAGGAGGTGGTGCATGTTGGGATTTTGAAGAGTTAAAAAGGATTAAAACAGTATGCGAGAATCACAATTTAAAATACCATTTGGATGGAGCTCGGTTGTGGAACGCTTTAGTTGCTAAAAATGAGACAGCAAAACAGTATGGAAATATTTTTGATACCATTAGTATTTGCTTTAGTAAAGGGTTGGGATGCCCAGTAGGTTCTGTTTTAGTTGGTGATAAAAAAACAATGCATAAAGCTTTACGTGTTAGAAAAGTTTTAGGAGGAGGAATGAGACAAGCTGGTTTTTTAGCGGCAGCGGGTATTTATGCTTTAGATAACCATATTGATAGATTAGCAGAAGACCACAAAAGAGCTTTTGAATTGGGAGAGGTGCTAAAAAACTTATCTTTTATAAAAAAGGTAGAACCAATAGAAACAAACATAATTATTTTTGAAATAAATGAAGCAGAATTAAGCGCAGAATCATTTTTGAAAAAATTAGAAGAAAATAATGTACATATAATAGGTATGGGGCAGGGGAAGCTTCGTATTGTTACACATTTAGATTATACTGAAAATATGCATCAGCAATTTATAAAAATTTTAAATGCGCTATAATTATAAGGTATTGTTGTAATCGTTAAAATCTATTGTTTTTTTAAGATTTTTAATTCCATTTTCCATACCAGCTTCAGAGCTGTATTTTTTAGAATTCCCTAATATCTTTCCATTTTCATCTTTTAAACTAAAAGTGAAATCTCCGTTGTGATTTGTTTTTCTTTCAAATCGAGCTCTTTCTTGTAATATATTATTTAGGTTATTAGCAATTTGATTCAATTCTTCTTTGCTTTCAAAATTTACACTTTTTAATAACGTATAGCCTTTATCACTCTTTAATTTGAATGAATATGTATGACCCTGTTTAATTTGAAATTTTATCATAAATGTTAAATATATCTAAAGTTAAACAAAATTTATTCATAAAATAATTCTTAACTAAGTAAGAAAATACTTGTTAATTTAACTATTAACGTTTTTAATCGGTGTATTAATGCATTTTGGCGATAAATTTTATTTAGTTTTCTTTAACAATAAGCTTTGGTTAACCAATTAAATAAATTTGTACTACAATAAAATAGGAACAATTAACAAACACTTTAGAAATGAAAAAATTAGTATTTATTATGGCAGTTTTAGCTGCACCATTTGTAAGCGCACAAGATTTACCTTCTAATCCAGAAGCTGGTAAATGTTATGTTCGTTGTACAACACCAGATGTTTATGTAAATGAAACAGTATCTATTACGCTTAAGCCAGCTTATAGTGTTTTAAAAACGGTACCAGCTACATTTAAAACAGTTACAGAAAGAGTTGAGATTAAAGCAGCAGGAAAAAAATTATCTGTTGTTCCTGAAAAATGGGGAACAGAAACTATTTCTTATGTATCTAAAGCAGGTGGAAATACATTATCTATAAGTCCGGCATCTTTTACAACGGCATCAGAAACGATTGAAATTAAGCCAGCTTTTGCTCAATGGGAACTTGGTGCTGCAGCTCCTGACTGTGCTTCTGGTAACCCAGATGATTGTAGATACTGGTGTTACAAAGGATACCCAGCTGAATTTACAACAATTTCTACTTCAGTACTATCAACTCCTGCATCAGTTAGCAAAACAGCTTTAGGATCTAGAGATGCTACATATACTAAAAGAGTTCTTATATCTCCAGCTTCAGTAGTTGAAACTATTATTCCTGCAGAGTATAAAGAAATTACTAAAACAGTTTTAGATAAAGACGCTTACACAACAGAGGTTACTATACCAGCTGTTACTAAAACAATCTCTAGAGAAGTTTTAAAGTCTAAAGGTGGTCTTACAACTTGGAAAGAAGTTGAATGTTCTTTAGTTGAGTATCAAGCTTTACCAATAAACTGGAACTTAGGTAGTGCGTCATTAACTGCAGAAGCTAAAAATATTATTGATAATAGATTAATGCCTGTATTATCTCAGAACCCAGGTGTTAAAGTTGAATTAGCTTCTCATACTGATGTAAGAGGTACTGCATCTTCTAACAAAGGTTTATCTGAAAGAAGAGCACAAGCTGTTGCTGATTATTTAATTACAAAAGGTGTTAATTCTAGTTTATTAGTAGCTAACGGTTACGGTGAAACTAAAATTAAAAACAGATGTAAAGAAGGTGTTTCTTGTACAGAAAGAGAACACTCTGTAAATAGAAGAACTGAGTTTAGATTGATCAACAACTAATCAGATATTTTTAAAATACTCAAAAGCCCTTTGAATATTCAAAGGGCTTTTTTTTTGTCTTTTTTTAACTTAAAATTAAGTTTATTAATCTAATAAACTTTAGTCTGCCAGTGTTGCTGTTAGAGCGTTGGTTTTTACTTCTTCCCAAAAAAATATATTAATAGGAATATCTGTATTTAAAAAATCATATTCTATTAATAATTTATTTAAAAAATTTTCGACCTCAATTATACTTTCACTTCTACTATCTTCAATGATTACGGTATAATTATCAGGCTTATTAGTTGTTTTATGAGAACTGTAAGGTGAGAAATCTTCTTTTAATAGAACGGTAAAGAATCTAGATTTACTTCCTTATAATTATGTTTTTTGGTGTGGTAATAATTATCATGATATGGTTTACCGTTTTGAAAAGTAATGTACTGTTTTGATTTTGGGCAAAATAATGGAAGTTCACAATATGAGATAGGGTATATGTCTATTTGTATGTTTATCATTAATACACACAAAAGATATGCTATCGTTGCAACTTATTTTATCTATTCTATCAATTAAATTACCAAAGGTTTCAAATTTAGAAATTGATAAAGAAACGTTTAAACTATCATTGTTTTTTATACTGTATTCTTTAAGTTCTTTTTTTTGGTCACTACAAGCTATAATTAAAACTAAAAGAATTCCATATCGAATACTATATATTTTCATCTCTTAGCTTTTTTAAACATTTTAAAATTAAGTAAAAAAAAAGGCCAATTTGAAAATATCAAATTGGCCTTTTTTTTAATAAAATCGTTTATTTTAGATATTTGTCTAAAAACTTAGTGTGGTATTGAATTTCACCATTCATACTATAGCCAGACATAGCACCAAGCTCGTTTCCATTTTCATTAATAACTTTTAACATAGGTACACTACCTCTTTTGTTATATTTAGCCGCAAGTTCTTTATTATGCTTTAATTGATCAGCGCTTAGTAAATCTCTATTACGCGGTATATCAATATATAGTAAAATATAATCAGATGAGTAATTATCAAAATTAGTAGTTTCGAAAAAATCTTTCTTTAGAGCAATACAAGGAGGGCACCAGTCGCTACCAGTAAAAAAAACTAAAATATTCTTTTCCTCTTTAGTGGCTTTTTTTACAGCAACATCGTAATCAGTCAGCCATTTGCTTTCATTTTTCACTATCAAATCTCCTTGAGCAGACATTAGTAAAGGAAACAAAAGTAGTATGATTATTTTTTTCATAACATTCAAAAATTTACACTAATTTTTATTTAAATAACGAATCCATTCCTGGAATATTGGGCATACCTTCTTTAGCAACAGCAGAAAGTTCTATATCATTAACATTAGATGCTTTTTCAATAGCTTTATTTAATACTAGAATTAAATAATCTTCTAATTGCTCTTTATCTTCTAAAAGCGAATCATCAATAGTGATGCTTTTTATAACCCTGTTGGCATTTAAAGTCACTTTTAATTTTTCATCAGTAGATTTTTCGTCAACTAAAACGGTATTCAAGCGCTCCTTAGTTTCTTTTATTTTTTCTTGGGTATCCTTTAATTTACCCATCATTCCCATGATATCTCCAAACATAATTGTAATTTTAAGTATATAAATCGTTCAAATTTAATAAATTGTAAAAATAATATAGCTAAATATGATATCTACAATCAAAAAAGGTGTTATTTTTTTTTTAAGTCTTAGTTTTGCAGCTTCTTGTAAAAGTGAAAAAAAAGATATGTCACAAAATAATAGTCCTGTTGCAAAAAAGATGCCGAAAACTCTAGAAATTCATGGGGACTCTAGAATTGATAATTATTATTGGTTAAACGACAGAGAAAATGCAGATGTTATTTCTTATTTAAATGAAGAAAAAGCATATTACGATAAAGTTACAGCGCATACAGTAGATTTTCAAAAGAGTCTTTTTGAGGAAATGAAGTCTCGCATAAAAGAAGATGATTCATCAGTACCTTATAAATTAAATGGGTATTGGTATTCTACCCGTTATGAAACTGGTAAAGAGTATCCAATATATTCTAGAACAGAAGACAAGCCAGAAGCTATAGAACAGGAAATGTTCAATTGTAACATATTAGCAGAAGGGCATGAGTATTATAGCTTAGGAGGCGTTTCTATTAGTCCAGATAATACAATGGCTATTTATGGAGTTGATACTGTTTCAAGAAGAGAATATACTCTGAATATTAAAAATTTAATAACAGGTGAAAAATATTCTGATGTTATTGAAAAAACGACTTCTAGCGCAGTTTGGGCTAACGATAATAAAACTTTTTTTTACACTAAAAAAGATCCAGTAACATTAAGATCTGATAAAATTTACAAGCATATTTTAGGTACTCCAGTAACAGATGATCAAGTAGTTTTTTTTGAAAAAGATGAAACATTCAATGTATATATATTTAAATCTAAATCGAAAAAATATATAATGATAGGATCTTCAAGTACATTAACATCTGAGTACAGGTATATAAATGCAGAAGAGCCTAATAGTGAGTTTAAGATATTTTCAGAAAGAGAACGTGGTTTAGAATATTCAATAGCGCATTATAATGATAGTTTTTATGTGTTAACAAATAAAGATGAAGCTAAAAATTTTAAATTAATGATAACTTCAGAAGATAAGACATCTTCTAAAGATTGGAAGGAGTTTATTCCGCATAGAGAAGATGTTTTATTAGAAGACATTGATATTTTTAAAGATTATTATGTTTTATCTGAAAGAGAAAATGGTTTAGGTAAAATAAAAATCACTAGATGGGATACTAACGAAAGTTATTTTTTACCCTTTAAAGATGAAACATATACAGCATACGCTAGTGTAAATCCTGATTTTGATACTAACATTTTAAGGTATAGTTATAACTCTATGACAACACCAAGTTCGGTTATAGATTTTAATATGCTAACTAAAGAAAAAGAGATAAAGAAAGAACAAGAAGTTTTAGGAGGTAAATTTGATAAAGACAATTACAAATCAGAACGTATTTGGGCAACAGCTAGAGATGGCGTTAAAATACCAATGTCTATCGTTTACCATAAAAATACAAAGTTAGATGGCAGTAGTCCGTTATTACAATATGCATATGGTTCTTACGGTTATACTGTAGATCCTTATTTTTCAACAGTACGATTAAGTCTTTTAGATCGCGGGTTTATATATGTAATCTCACATGTTAGAGGTAGTGAATATTTAGGACGTAATTGGTATGAAGACGGTAAATTACTTAAAAAAAGAAATACTTTTTCTGATTTTATAGATTGCTCGAGATATTTAATTGAAAAAAAATATACAAGTGCAGATCATTTGTATGCTTCAGGAGGCTCTGCAGGAGGCCTGTTAATGGGGGCAATCGTTAATATGAACCCAGAATTATATAACGGAGTTATTTCAGCGGTACCATTTGTTGATGTTGTTACCACAATGTTAGATGAAACTATTCCGTTAACAACAGGGGAGTATGATGAGTGGGGTAACCCTAACGATAAAGAATATTACGAGTATATGAAATCGTATTCTCCGTATGATAATGTAGAAGCTAAGAAATATCCAAACATGTTAGTTATTACAGGTTTACATGATTCTCAAGTACAATATTGGGAGCCAGCTAAATGGGTTGCAAAACTTAGAGACCTAAAAACAGATACTAATTTATTGTTATTTGACATTAACATGGATGCAGGTCATGGAGGCGCATCTGGTAGGTTTGAAGCCTTAAAAGAGGTGGCAAAAGAATATGCTTTCTTAATCGATTTGGAAAAGAAAATGAATTAATCGAAAAAATTCAATAAATTTGCAAAGTATTGTTATGATTAATTCAAAAAAAAATCATGGCATTATGTTTAACTTAGATCCGAACAATGGAAAATAAGATCAACGCTCATAATAGCATACTTGAACTAATAGGTAATACACCTTTAGTAAAATTAAATAAAATTGCAGAGTCGTTTACAGGTAATTTTTATGCTAAGGTTGAGGCTTTTAACCCTGGTCACTCTTCAAAAGATAGAATAGCAAATTATATTATAGAAGAGGCAGAGCGCCAAGGTATATTAAAAGAAGGAAGTACTATTATAGAAACTACATCAGGTAATACAGGTTTTAGTATTGCTATGGTTAGTATTATTAAAGGGTACGAATGTATTTTAGCAGTAAGTTCTAAATCATCTAGAGATAAGATAGATATGCTTCGCTCAATGGGAGCAAAGGTTTATGTTTGTCCTGCTCATGTAGCACCAGAAGATCCTAGATCGTATTACCAAGTAGCGAAAAGACTTCACGAAGAAACTAGTAATAGTATATACATTAATCAGTATTTCAACAAATTAAATACTAAAGCACATTATAATAGTACGGGTCCTGAAATTTGGAAGCAAACGAATGGACATATTACTCATTTGGTGGCTTGTTGTGGTACAGGTGGTACTATTTCTGGTACAGCTCAGTATTTAAAAGAACAAAACCCTAACGTTAAAGTTATAGCTGTTGATGCTTATGGTTCTGTTTTGAAAAAATATCACGAAACAAAACAAGTAGATCCGAATGAAATTTATCCATATCGCATAGAAGGATTAGGTAAAAACTTAATACCTTCTTCTGCTGATTTTGATGCGATAGATAAGTTTATAAAAGTAACGGATGAAGAAAGTGCTCATACCGCAAGAGAAATATCTAGAACAGAGGGTATATTTGTTGGCTATACAAGTGGAGCAGTTTTACAAGCTGTAAAGCAGTTAAATGCAGAAGGCGAGTTTACTAAAGACAGTAATATTGTAGTTATATTCCCAGATCACGGTTCTCGTTACATGAGTAAAGTTTATAGTGATAAATGGATGGAAGACCAAGGTTTTTTTGATAGTAAAACAGTTGAATCTACTCAAGAAATACAGTTTATTAAATAAATAAAAAATTTAATAATAATTTAAAGCAATGATATTTTTATGTCATTGCTTTTTTTGTATGATAAATTTTATGAATCCAATCTAAAAATCTTTACTTTTGCCCCAAATTCAATTTTATTTAAATGAGAGATTTATTTGAAAGAATAATCGAGAATAAAGGACCGCTAGGTAAGTGGGCTTCACAAGCAGAAGGATACTTTGTATTCCCAAAGTTAGAAGGGCCAATTTCTAATAGGATGATGTTTCAAGGTAAAGAAGTTCTTACTTGGAGTATTAATGATTATTTAGGTCTTGCCAATTTACCAGAAATAAAAAAGGTGGATGGAGAAGCAGCTTTAGAGTATGGAGCAGCGTACCCTATGGGAGCTAGGATGATGAGTGGGCACACAGAGTTTCATGAGCAGTTAGAAAATGAATTAGCAGCTTTTTCAAATAAAGAAGCCTCTTATTTATTAAATTTTGGATACCAAGGTTTTATGTCGGTAATCGATGCTTTGGTAACTAAAGATGATATCATTGTTTATGATGTAGATTGTCACGCATGTATTATTGATGGTGTACGTTTGCACATGGGTAAACGTTTTACATTTACTCACAACAATCCAGAAAGTTTAGAAAAAAACTTACAACGTGCTACTAAAATGGCAGAGCAAACTGGAGGTGGTATCTTAGTAATTTCAGAAGGTGTTTTTGGAATGCGAGGAGAACAAGGTATTCTTAAAGAAATAGTAGCTCTTAAGAAAACATATAACTTTAGATTATTAGTAGATGATGCTCACGGTTTTGGTACATTAGGTAAAACTGGTGCTGGAGCAGGTGAAGAGCAAGGTGTGCAAGATGATATAGATGTATACTTAGCAACTTTTGCTAAATCTATGGCAGGTATCGGCGCTTTCGTAGCTGCAGATCAAGGAATTATAGATTATTTAAAATATAACTTACGTTCTCAAATGTTCGCTAAATCATTACCAATGGTTTATGTTAAAGGAGCATTAAAACGTTTAGATATGATGCGTACGCAACCAGAACTTAAAGCTAAGTTATGGGAAAATGTAAATGCATTACAATCGGGTCTTAAAGAAAAAGGATTTGATATAGGTACAACAACAAGTTGTGTTACTCCGGTTTATTTAAATGGTAGTATACCTGAGGCAATGGCCTTGGTGAAAGATTTAAGAGAAAATCATGGTGTTTTCTGTTCTATCGTTGTGTATCCAGTAATTCCTAAAGGATTAATTTTATTACGATTAATACCTACAGCAACACACACATTAGAAGATGTAGATGAAACATTAACTGCTTTTTCTTCTATTAGAGAAAGATTAGAGAATGGAACTTATAAAAGATTATCTGCGGCTGTATCAGCGGCAATGGGAGAGTAAGTTTCTTTTCTATAAAATAAAAAAAATCCCAAATACTATTTTATAGTGTTTGGGATTTTTTTTATTCAATCGTTATTTAAGAACTTATTTTAAATTCTTCCTGTACGTTCTTCTTCGTTTATACACCTTAGGGTTAAAGTTCTTCCAAAGCTGTTTAATAGCAATGTTTTCTTCTAATTCAGGGGTTCTAATACACGATTCTACACCCTTGGCTGTAAACGTTTCATAATACTCATTAAATATGATTGCTGTAACACCTTTATTTTGATAATCAGGATGTACACCAATTAAATAAAAAATAACTTCTTTACTGTGCTTTTTTGCTTTTAATAAATGAAAAATACCAGTAGGGAATAATTTACCTTTTGCTTTTTGTAATGCGTTAGAAAAAGAAGGCATTACAATTCCGAATGCTACTAAGTTATCATCTTTATCTACTACAAACTTTATATATTCAGGATTGATAAAACTGATATATTTTTTTTTGAAATATGCTTTTTGAATAGCTGTTATAGGTACAAATGAAGATAATGAAGCATATGACTCGTTAAATAAATCAAACATTTTGTCAGCCATAGGCATAACGTCTTTTGTTTTTGTGAAATTTAAAGGCCTTAAGTTATATCTACGTTTTATAAGTTCATTTGCTTTTGCATAAAATTTTGGATCTGCATTAGCAAATGGAAACTTATTTTCCATGTATTCTTTTTCTTTTACAAAGCCTGAATTTTCATAATGATTAACGTAATATGCGTGGTTGTACCAAGTAATCATCGTTCCAATATGGTCGAAACCTTCCGTTAGTACACCAACTTTATCTAAGTTAGAAAAACCAACAGGGCCTTCCATGTAATCTAAGTTTTGTTGATTTCCTATTTCAGTAACTTTTTCTAGTAAAGCTTCAGAAACTTTAAAGTCATCAATAAAATCAAACCAACCAAAACGCATTTTAGACACTTTTTGTTGTTTTACTTCTATCCAATTTACTATAGCGGCAACACGGCCAACAACCTCATTATCTTTATAGGCTAAAAATAAAGAGACATCTGCATCTTTAAAAGCAGGGTTTTTATCTTTATTAAAGGTTTCTAGCTCATCTGCAATTATTGGTGGAACCCAATAAGGAGAATCTTTATATAGCGTAAAAGGAAATTTTACAAACTTTTTTAAATCAGCTGTAGATTTTACTTTTGAAATAGTAATCATGAATTTTTGTTTTGAAGATTCAATATTAGTAATATAAATCTACATCTTAAAACATGAAAACTTATTAAAATAGTTTTAAATAATAAAAACAACTTTTTTGATTAAAAATCAATCGCTCCGTTTTCTTTATTTTTTTTCTTTTTATTTTTTTTCTTCTCTTGTTTCATTTGCTTTTTAGTAGGGCCTAAGTCAACATCTTCGGCTCCATTGCCACTGTCTTTTTTCTTAGACTTCTTTTTCATGGCATGTTTTTTAATGGTACCATTTTTACCACCTTTTTGCTCATCAATAGGTATAAGCTTGTCTTTATGTTTATCTAATCTATAAGATAAACCCAATTTTCCAAACATACGCGTAGGCGTATCTTTAAAGCTTCCACCAAATGTTACATCTGCTTGCATATTTTTAGCAAATAAATGTGCGATTCCTGTTCTGTAAATTCCATCAGAATATCGATCACTTTTAATACCTTGGTTTTCAATGAAAATACTCCATTTAGGATTTCTAAAGGCATGTGTTAAAGATAGTATGTAACTTAATTCAGGAAATTCAGTTCCAATTCTATCATAAGCAATGTTAGATATGAAAACTACTCTCGGCGATATTTTACTCTGTGTAGCGATCATAACTCTTGGACTAACAAGACCGTCACCAGCGTAATAAGGGTTGTCGCCAATTACAAACGTAGCACCAGCATAAACAGATACAGCAGGAATTAAGTTGCGCCATTGAAATTTATGATTTGCTTTCCAACTTATTAAATTTGGTTTATTACGTTCAGGGTTTTTGTATGGATCATAAACTAGATATTTAAGTCCGATTCTGTTTCTTGAAAAGTCGGTAATAGATGTATTGTAATCAACTTCTGTATAATTGATGTTTTCTTTTTGAAAACTACCTTCGTAATAAATCTCTAATGTTTCAAATAATAGGCCATAACGTAAAGCTAAGTCAGTGCTCAAAATATTAGAATCAGTAAGTAACAATGTGTGCTCTTGTTGTTCAAAACCTATTCCTAATTCCGCCTGTATTACGTTTTTACCAACGGCGTAAGCACTTACTGATTCTCCAGGCCTATTAGAATTTATCACATCTGTATATTGCGAAGTGGCTAAAATAGAAAATAGAAAAATGGAAATTCTAAAAAGATTTTTCATAATATATTGTTCATTACCGCAGTTATGTTAACGGTTTTATTATTATTTTAAGAAATTAGCCATTAATATGCGGTCTTATAATCGTATTTTTGATGTTAATTATATTAAACAATATGGCTTTCTTAACAACGATTTTAGTTATACTATTAGTATATTATTTGCTCAAAATTTTAATAAAATTATTTGCACCTACATTATTAAATTATGCAGGTAAAAAAGCAGAGAAACATTTTAGAGAAAAATTTGAAGGTTTTGGGCAACAACAGCAAGCAAATAAAACACCTGAGGGTGATGTAATAATTGATACAAATACAAAAAAACAATCTAATTCTTCTTCGAATAAAGTGGGAGAATATATAGATTTTGAAGAAATTGACTAATTTCCTTTTTTTTTAACCAACCGATGAAATAACCATTTAAAATTTGCACTTATTCTGCATGTTTTTTTGGTAATTACATCTGAATCTAAAATAAGATACCCTCAGATGAAGAGTACCCTTAAAGCGTTTTTAATTCATTTTTTTGCGATAGCATTATTTGTTATTGGAGCATTAGCTTTTTTTACACCTGTTTTGCAAGGCAAAGTAATTTTTCAATCAGATATTGCTCAGTATACAGGAATGGCAAAAGAGCAAATAGATTTTAAAAAACAAACAGGAGAGGAGCCATATTGGACTAATAGTGCATTTGGAGGGATGCCAACATTTCAATTAGGAGCCCATTACCCACATAATTACATTAAACAAATAGATTTAGGCCTACGTTTTTTACCTCGCCCTGCAGATTATTTATTTCTTTATTTATTCGGGTTTTATATTCTTTTATCATGTTTAAAAGTAGATTATAGATTAGCAATATTAGGTGCTTTTGCATTTGGTTTTTCTACGTATTTGATTATAATTTTAGGTGTAGGGCATAATGCTAAAGCCCATGCTATTGCATACTTACCAATGCTTTTGGGAGGTATTGTTTTAGTATTTCGAAAAAAATATGTTTGGGGTTTTATTCTCACAGCTTTAGCAATGGCCTTAGAAATAAATGCTAATCATTATCAAATGACATATTATTTTATGCTTTTGGTATTGATATTAGGTGTTGTCTATTTAGTAGAAGCTATTCTTGAAAAAAAATTGAAGCATTTTTTTGCTTCTGTAGGTATTTTGTTAGCAGGCGTATTTTTAGGTATAGCAACAAATGCAACAAGTTTAATGGCTACCAAAGAATATGCGGACTGGAGTACACGTGGTAAAAGTGAGTTAACAATTACGCCAGACGGAGCTGCAAAAATGAATACAGGCGGTTTAGATAAAGAATATATTACGCAATACAGTTATGGTATAGCAGAGTCTTTAAATTTATTTGTACCAAGAATGTTTGGAGGTTCAAATAACGAAAACTTAGGTGAGGATTCTAAAACATTTGATTTTTTAATAGAAAAGGGTCTTTCAAAAACAAAAGCATTAGATTTTACTAGCGGTTTGCCTTTATATTGGGGAGATCAGCCAGGTACTTCAGCTCCAGCTTATATTGGCGCTGTATTATTTTTCTTGTTTATTTTAGGATTAATACTAGTACGCAAAAAAGCCAAATGGTGGCTTTTAGGTGGTGTTATTATGTCTCTTTTATTATCATGGGGAAAAAACTTTAGTACGTTAACCGATTTTATGATCGATTACTTTCCGATGTACGATAAGTTTAGAGCAGTATCATCAATACAAGTAATTCTTGAGTTGTGTGTTCCAATACTTGCGATATTAGCGTTATCAGCTTTATTTAATGATAAAATTAAAAAAACTAAAAAATTAAATGCATTAAAACTGAGCTTTTTTATAAGTACAGGTTTAGGTATACTTATTTTACTAATTAAAGGTTTGTTTTATTTTGAAGGTGGTAGTGATGCTTTTTTAGAACAAAACTATGGAGAAGAGTTAATGACTATAATTAGATTAGATCGTGAAGCAGTTTACGTAAATGATGCTATACGTTCTTTAATTTTTGTATTGCTGGCAGCAACGGCTTTATGGTTTTTTATCAAAGAAAAACTCAGTAAAAATGTTTTTGTTTTAGTAATTGGACTTTTGATTTTATTTGATTTAGTAGGGGTCGCAAAACGTTATGTAAATGATGATGATTTTGTTCGTCAGCGTGCAATGACAGCTCCTTTTCCTAAAACACCTATTGATGAGCAACTTGAAGAAGATACTTCAAATTATAGAGTATATAACCCAGCAGAAGGGTTAAATGGCGCAAGTACATCGTATTACCATAAATCTATTGGTGGGTACCATGCTGCTAAACCCGCAGTTATTCAAGATCTTTTTGATTTCCATATTTATAACGGTAATTTAAATGTTTTAAATATGTTGAATGTAAAATATGTAATTCAGCAAGATAAAGAGGGTAGAAGTTACCCAGCATTAAACCCAGACGCTAATGGCAATGCTTGGTTTGTGCAAAAATTAGAAAAAGTAACTTCTTCTGATGATGAAATTTTAGCTTTAGAAAAGTTGAATACAAAATCTACAGCAGTAGTAAATACATCTAAATTCTCAGTTGTAAAAAGATTTGCATTTCCTGTAGATTCACTTGCATCAATAAAATTGAGAACCTACAAACCGAATCATTTGACATACGAATCAAATACTTCAAAAATAGGTCTGGCTGTTTTTTCTGAAATGTATTATGCAAATGGTTGGAACGCCTATATTGATGGTCAATTAAAACCACACTTTAGAGTAAACTATGCTTTAAGGGCTTTAGAAATTCCTGAAGGAAAGCATACTGTAGAATTCAAATTTGAACCAAAAGTTATACAAACAGGTTCTAGCATTGTTTTAGGGAGTAGTGCTTTATTAGGTATTTTATTTTTAGGAGCATTGGGTTTTTCATTCTGGCGTTCTCGAAAAACAAATAAAGAGTAATGAAAAAAGTACTAATCATCACATATTACTGGCCTCCAGCAGGTGGTCCAGGAGTGCAACGATGGTTAAAATTTGTAAAATACCTTAGAGATTTTGGTATAGAACCTATCGTTTATATACCCGAAAATCCTAACTATCCAATTGTAGATGCTAATTTTTTAAACGAAATTCCTGAAGGAATAACTATTTTCAAGCAACCTATTTTTGAGCCTTATAAAATTGCAAGTCTTTTATCAAGTAAAAAAACAAAGAGGATAAGTTCAGGTATTATTCAAACTAAAAATCAATCTTTTGCAGAAAAAATGATGCTTTGGGTTAGAGGTAACTTATTTATTCCTGATGCTAGAAAATATTGGGTTAAACCATCGGTAACGTACTTAAAAGAAATCATAAAAAAGGAAGAGATTAATACTGTAATTACTACAGGCCCACCACACAGTGTGCATTTAATTGGTTTAAAACTAAAAGAACAATTAAATATAAAATGGATTTCAGATTTTAGAGATCCTTGGACTTCGATAGGCTATCATAAAAAGCTAAAGTTGACTTCAAAGTCTATTAAAAAGCATAAGAAATTAGAGTCGCTAGTTTTAAACACCGCAGATAAGATTGTCGTGACTAGTGAAACTACTAAAAAAGAATTTCAAGCGCTATCAAATAAAACTATAGAAGTTATTACAAATGGCTTTGATACTGCGTATGCTGGAGATGCAGTTCTAGATGATAAATTTACAATAGCGCACATAGGCTCTTTGTTAACAGGCAGAAATCCTGAAAATTTATGGCAAGTTTTGTCAGAACTTATAAATGAAAACTCAGCATTTAAGCAAGCTGTTGTTTTAAATTTTGTTGGTGTTGTTAGTGATGATGTTTTAGAAACAATCAACAGCTATGGCTTAAAAGGCAATATTAATTTATTAGGGTATGTTTCACATAGTAAAGCTATAGAAGTGCAACGCTCATCTCAAATTTTGCTTTTAGCAGAAATTGATGTTGATGAAACACGAGGTATTATACCTGGAAAACTTTTTGAATATATGGCAGCAAAGCGCCCTATAATAGCTATTGGGCCAGAAAATTGGGATGTTGCTAAGATTATATCAGAAACATCTTCAGGAGAAACTTTTACATACCAACAAAAAGCTGAATTAAAAAAAGTAATTTTATCATGGTTTACAGCATACCAACAAGGTAAACTAAATATAAACTCTTCCAATATAAACAAATATAGTAGGAGGGAACTAACAAAAAAACTAGCAGAACAGCTCTAATGGGAATTGTACTAAAGCAGTCTCTTAATAACACCATCATTACCTATTTAGGTTTTGGAATAGGAGCGATTAATACACTTTTTTTATATACACGTTTTTTAACCGATGAGTATTATGGTCTCGTAGGCGTTATATTATCAGCATCTGCAGTATTAATGCCTATAATGGCATTTGGTGTGCCAAATACTTTAGTTAAATACTATAGCAATTTCAAAAATGAAAAAACAGGCGATGGTTTTTTAACACTGATGCTTCTATTGCCTTTATTTTTAATTATACCAATAGTTGTTATTGCATATGTTGCTAATGATGCTATAGGAAGTTTTATATCCAAAGAAAATCCAATTGTTAAAGGATATGTGTGGCATATTTTTTTAATAGGTATGGCAATGGCTTATTTTGAGATTTTTTATGCTTGGGCAAAAGTTTATATGAAATCTGTTTTTGGTAACTTCATGAAAGAAGTTTTTGTTCGTGTTGGAATAATGGTATTACTTTTATTAGTGTACCTTAACTATATTTCAGTAGATGATTTTTTAATGTGCTTGGTATTATTATACATGGTTAGAATGGTAATCATGAAAATATATGCGTACCGTTTACGAATGCCTAAAATAAGTTTCAACTTTCCATCAAATACAAAAGTTATTTTAGAATATAGTGCTTTGATAATTTTAGGAGGCTCTGCAGCTGTGGTTCTTTTAGAAATGGATAAGGTGATGATAAATCAGTTTGTGAAAATTGAAAATGTAGCATATTATAGTGTCGCAATATTTATAGCAACAGTAATATCTGTACCATCGCGATCAATGCATCAAATTGTATACCCGTTGACGGCAGAGTTGTTAAATAAAAAAGATATTAAGGGGCTAAAAGATATGTATCATAGAAGCTCGTTGACATTATTTATTATATCAGGAATAGTATACTTACTGATTATATTGAATTTAGAAGACCTTTATTTGCTATTACCGAAAGAGTACAGTAATGGTTTTTTTGTGGTTTTTTTAATTGGTCTAGCAAAGGTGTATGATGCTGCTTTGGGTAACAATAATGCAATATTGTATAATTCAGATTATTATAGAGCAGTGCTTGTTATGGGAGTGTTTTTGGCTATAATCACTATTATTTTTAATTTATGGTTGATACCAGAATATGGTTTGTTTGGTGCAGCTATCGCTACGTTTATTTCATTAATACTTTATAATACCATTAAGGTAATATTTGTAAAATTAAGATTTGGTGTTTTACCGTTTACGTTTCAAATGTTTAAAGTGTTCGTGCTTTTATGTGTATTAGGTGTATCATTTTATTTTATTCCACTTCCATTTAATCCGATTATAAATATTGGTATTAAAAGTATTCTTATAATCGCAGTGTATGTGGTTTTTTTATACAAATTAAATGTATCTGAAGATATAACAGGAGTTATAACTAAGTATTTCAAAAAATAAAACACCCCACAAGAACAAGTTCATTGCGGGGTGTTATCAACTAACCAACCTAAAAATTATTTTAATTTCTACTACTACTTCTTACGCTAGCATTTGTACTTCTTGAACTTTTAGAAGAACTATTAGTCGATCTAGACGATGTATTAGCTCTGCTTGTTCTTGCAGGAGTATTTTTTGATACCCTTGACGTTGTAGATCTAGTTGTAGTAGTTCTACTTGTTCTTGCAGGAGTACTTTTCGATACTCTTGATGTTGTAGTTCTACTAGCAACAGGTTTATTTGTTCTTGTAGGAGTGCTTTTAGATACTCTTGAAGAGGTATTATTTCTATTAGCTACACCTGTATTTCTAGTCGTTGTAGTTCTAGTAACTGTTTTTGTTCTATTAGCAGCAGTCGATGGTTTTCTGTAAGTTGTCGAACTTCTTTTTACAGTTGTAGATCTTCCAGTATTACTTCTTTTAGCTACAGCACCTCTAGAAGTAGCTACTTTACTATTTTTACTTCCTCTAGAATAGTTGTTACTTCTAACAGTTACTCTTTTATCGTTTCTGTAAACAGAAGCTCTTTCGTTACGCACTTTATTATATCTGTGAGATTTACCTACAGTTGCATAAGCTCTACGAGTATTGTAACGGTATGGGTTATAATATGTATATCTAACCGGGTTATAATACCTTCTGTAAGGTGTTTGGTACACTAAACTAAATCCAATAGATGGTCTTGCAAAATAACGGTGAAATGGACGGTACACATAACTTCTATTGTATATATTTATGTATCCACTGTTATGGCTGTAGTAACCATTATTGTTGTAAAAAACAGACATACCACCTAATCTAGCAACTCTACCGTTGTTATATCTAATATCTATATCACCAATTTGTGATACACGACCATAATAATCGTAAAATACAGGAATATCTTCAACTTGTATTACAGCTCCATAATCATCGTATTGCACATATGGGTTATAATCGTAACCAGAATTAAATGTAATATTTGTTCTTCCAATATTTACATTGGCATTAACACCAGCTCTTTCATCTATATAAAAATCAAATTCACCATCTGGGTAAACTGAAAACGTAATGCCATTTTCGACAAAAATGAATGAGTCGTTATTCGTATAAGTATTGCTATTTGCAACCTTATCGTTTGAAGTTTCGGCTTTCGCAATTGTAGTAGCAAAAATAAATGCCGAAAAAAGAAGTATAAATTTTCTCATGATATAAGGTTTTAAATTAATTGAATGTAACTATCTACATTCGATTAATATATACCAAACAGCGTGCCAAAAATCTATTTAAGATGTAAGTTGTTGATAATCAGGTGTAAAATTATATTTTTAAAAAAAAGAGCGATACTGTAATTACACAGTATCGCTCTTTTTTTAATGAAATTATTATTTATTTGTAGTCAAATATATAAGCTTCTTTATCATTAGTATAGAATACTCTTTTTTCTATTTGGTCAACATGATAGTTAGGTTTGTTATCTAAAAAAATAAATTTATCAACTTCTTCACCAGAATCCTTGCTAACTTGAGCTAAGTATTTTGTTCCAGCGTCATCTTTCGTAAAATAGAAAGAATAATCTTTAGAATTAGAAAAAGCATTTAACCTGTTTGGGTTATATAATGCTTCAGAAGCCATTTTCCCGTAATAACCTGCTTCATATTGGTTAGCTCCTTTTTTAGCTTGGTTAAAGCTACCTGTACCAGGAGCTACAACTCCCGTAAAAGTTTCTCCTACAGCAGATGTTCCACCCACGCCAACATTATAAAGTCCTGACATTTGGTATGCTGAACCAGCAACAGAACCTACTGTAGATAAAGTATTTAACCATTTTCTGCCAGCTTCACCTGGTTGTACAAAATATTTAGTTTTTAATAAAGAACCACTTTTATCTATAATAGCATATTCCCAAGGGCTACTTAAAAAGTAGTTCTCTCCTCTAACTTCCATTAAGTTAAAGTCTTTATGTTTTTTTAATTGTAATTTTTGTTTGTTATCATCTGTTAATCCTCTGTCTGGATTTAAAATGTATAAATTTTTACCATCTAAAACTATAAGGTTTTTCTCTTGAGCATCATAAGCAATTTTAGTTTCTTCATCAGCTCCTATTTTCCAAATTGCTTTTTTTACACCATTTTCATAATATGCAATTCTATATGAAGTAGCAACTATACTACCATTACTATATTCAAATAAATCATAAGAATCATCTTCACCTATATTTTCTAAGTATGAATCTCCATTATATTGAGGCTTTTTCCATTGCTCTTTTCCATTATCATCTAATTGCATTTTTCTTGCACCATAATAGACTAAGTAACCTTCAGAATTTTTTTCAATATCATTAGTCTTTCTTTTTTCAAAACTTCTTTTCCAAATTGGTTCACCTGTAGCGTAATCATAAACACTACCAGCTTTTTCATGTTGAATAAACATTTTTCCATCTACCTCTTGGCTAAACATAAATCCTTCGTCTAATTTTAAAGGTTTTTTCCAATTGCTATCACCAGAACTAGCGTTGAAAGAATAAATCTTATCACCTAGTGCTACCATTTTATTGACATTCATAGTCAAAGCAGCTCCCATCATTGAGCCTAAACCACCGCCAGCAGCTTCTACTGCGTAGAAAGTATCTCCATTTGGATTTTGGTATATAGCACCAATTTTTTCTTCTTCATTTTTAATAACAGTACCTGTATTACTGTTTAGTATTAAAAAATTGTTACTTGCTGTAAAAGCAATAGTATTTACTTTACTATAACTAATATTTTTGATAGTACTCTTTTTACTAATATTTATAGACTGTTCCCATTTTATTGAGTTGCTCGATAATTCTACTAGAAAAACCTTATTTATCTCTTTGTCATCAGTTTTACACTGTATTAGGTAAGATTTTAATTCAGGTATCAAATTATATGATATGATACTTTTATAATTATTTTCTTTGTTTACTATAATTTTTCCATCTCTTGTATCAACTAATAAATTATCAACTATGATGTAAGGAGAAAAAGGAACAACTTGGTAATTTTCTTTATCTTCTTGGATTGCACCACCTAGTAAAGACAATCGGTCGCCTTCAATTTCCCATATTTTTTCGCCAGTTTCAGGGTCTATTCCTGCAACAGTTTTATCAGTTAAAATTATTGGTACTGCTGAAAATTCGTGGAAAAATAAAGTTTCGATTTTGCTGTCAAAAGCTATTTTTTTATCAGCTTCTCTTTGTGCAAATAGATTGCAGCTAACAATCATTAAGGCTAATGCTGTAAACTTTTTTGTTCTGTTAATCATGTTAAATTAAGTTATTAGTTATTAAACGTAAATACTATCAAAGAATACTTTAACGGATATTTTCTGACAGTATTATGTTTATTTTAACTTAATTTTTTTATGAAAGTTTTTTAAATGACTTTTATTATTAATTATTTTAATTTTTGTTTTAGGTATTTAGCAGTATGAGATTTTTTGTTTTTAGCAACAACTTCAGGAGTGCCTTGTACAATAAGTTCGCCACCTTTAGAGCCACCTTCTAAACCTAAATCTATGATATAATCAGCACATTTTATTAAATCAATATTGTGTTCAATTACAATAATAGAATGTCCTTTTTCAATTAAAGCATTAAAAGACTTCAATAATTTTTGAATATCATGAAAGTGTAATCCCGTAGTTGGTTCGTCAAAAATAAAGAGTGCTTTTTCTTTTGTAGTACCTTTTACTAAAAACGAAGCTAGCTTTATACGTTGGGCCTCACCACCAGATAGGGTAGAAGATGATTGCCCTAAAGTAACATATCCTAAACCAACATCTTGTAAAGGTTTTAATTTGCGATATATTTTTGTTTGTTGATGTTTTTCAAAAAATGCCAAAGCATCATCAATAGTCATTGTCAGTAAATCATCAATATTAGCATCTTGAAATTTAACTTCTAACACTTCTTTCTTAAAACGTTTTCCATTACAGGTTTCACATTCTAAATGCACATCAGCCATAAACTGCATTTCTACAGTAATTTCTCCTTCACCTTTACACTTTTCACAACGACCACCATCTACATTAAAAGAAAAATGTTTGGTTTGGTAGTTTCTAATTTTGCTTAGTTTTTGAGAAGCATACAATGCTCTAATATCATCATAAGCTTTTATATAGGTAACAGGGTTAGATCTTGATGAACGCCCGATTGGGTTTTGGTCTACAAACTCTACATGTTTAATTTCACTATATTTCCCACTTACTTCAGTAAACTGACCAGCCTTTTCTCCGTAGCCACCAATTTCTTTTAATATAATAGGATACAGTAATTTTTTAACCAATGTACTTTTTCCGCTACCCGATACTCCTGTAACAACAGTAAGTACATTTAAAGGAAAGGTTACATCTATATTTTGAAGGTTGTTTTCGCGTGCTCCTTTTATTTCTATATAATTTTTAAAAGCTCTTCTTTTTTCAGGAACCTTAATTTCTAATGTGCCATTAAGGTAACTAGCGGTAAGCGATGTCGATTTTAAAATATCAGCCATAGTACCGTGGGCAACAACTTCACCACCAAGTGTACCAGCTTCAGGACCTATATCTATTACTTCGTCAGCAGCATTCATAATATCTTCATCATGTTCTACTA
Source organism: Cellulophaga sp. HaHaR_3_176 (assembly GCF_019021925.1). Taxonomy (NCBI): domain Bacteria; kingdom Pseudomonadati; phylum Bacteroidota; class Flavobacteriia; order Flavobacteriales; family Flavobacteriaceae; genus Cellulophaga; species Cellulophaga sp. HaHaR_3_176. The sequence goes on along the minus strand of NZ_CP058990.1, from coordinate 1,664,641 downwards.
CAATAACAGTATTACCTAAATTTCGTAACGATTTTAAAACCTCGATAAGGTTTTCAGTATCTTTTGGGTGCAAGCCAATACTAGGTTCATCTAATATATACATTGAGCCTACTAAACTACTCCCTAATGATGTTGCTAAATTGATACGTTGACTCTCACCACCGGAAAGAGAATTTGATTTTCTGTTTAGAGTTAAATAAGTAAGGCCTACTTTATATAAAAAGCCTAATCTACTTTTAATTTCTATTAATAGTCGCGATGCTATAGTGGCATCATTTTTACTTAAAGTTATACCTTCAAAAAAAGCAATTAAATCTTCTATAGGTTGTTCTACTAAATCAGATATAGATTTACCGTTTACTTTTACATAATCGGTTTCTTTACGTAAACGTTTACCTTTACAAACACTACATTTTGTTTTTCCACGGTAGCGAGAAAGCATTACTCTATTCTGAATTTTATAGCTTTTTTCTTCAATCATACTAAAAAAGCCAGAAATACCTGTAAAATGAGAATTTCCATCCCAGACCAATTGCTTTTGCTCTTCAGTAAGTTGAAACCAAGGTTTGTGAATCGGGAAGTCGAATTTGTAAGCACTATTTACAAGTTGGTCTCTGTACCAACCCATACTTTCGCCACGCCAAGGAAAAATTCCATTTTCATAAACCGATAAAGCGGTATTAGGTATCACCAAATCTTGATCGATACCAATAACATCTCCATAACCTTCACAATTAGGGCAAGCACCGTAAGGATTGTTAAAACTGAATAAGTGAACATTTGGTTCTAAAAACTTCATGCCATCTAATTCAAACTTATTACTAAAAGGTGTTTGTTTTTTAGTAGCAAGCTCTTCTATAATACAATCTCCTTTGCCTTCAAAAAAAGCAGTATCAACAGCATTAGCAAGTCTGTTGTAAAAATCTTCATCATCTTTAGTTATAACTCTATCTATAACTAAACTAAATTCTTTTTCTATTTCGGTTATAGAATCATCAATTCTAATAATTTCACCTTTATATTTAATACGCGCATATCCTTGCTGCGAAAATATCTGTAATGATTTTAAGGCATTTCTATCTTCTCTTATTACTATAGGTGCCAATAAAAGTAGTTTTGTGCCTTCTTCGTATGTTTTAATATGGTTGATGACATCAGTTACGGTATGCTTTTTTACTTCATTGCCAGAAATAGGTGAAATTGTTTTTCCAATTCGGGCATATACTAATTTTAGGTAATCGTAAATTTCGGTGGTTGTACCTACTGTAGATCGTGGGTTGGTAGAGTTTACTTTTTGTTCAATTGCTATTGCAGGGGCTATACCTTTTATATAGTCTACTTTAGGTTTGTCTAATTTTCCTAAAAATTGACGTGCGTAAGATGATAAACTTTCAACATACCTACGCTGTCCTTCGGCATATAAAGTATCAAAAGCAAGACTAGATTTACCTGAACCTGATAAACCTGTAATCACAACTAGCTTATTTCTAGGGATTACGACATCTATATTTTTAAGGTTATGAAGCTTGGCTCCTTTAATTATTATATTTTCTTTTGGATTCACGTCTAAATTAGCAGTCATACTCGTATTTATAAAGCACAAAGATACAATTTGAGTATTTCAATAACTACAATACACGTTTTAACATCGGAAATATTGCATATCACAACATTGTTTTTTTTGAAAGTATCTTATTTCTGTATATTTGAAGTGTAATCAAAAACATAGTAGCCTATAAAGCAAAATTACTTTTTAAATTATTTAGTATTTAGTACACGTCCGATCTTTTAAAGTAAAAGAGAGGAAACCCTATCATTAACCAATAAAAAAGTAATTTGTATGGAACTACAGATTGATGACTCAGTTTTAGTAAAAAATTATATCAACGGAGAAGAAAAATCTCTAGAGGTTTTAATCAACAGACACAACCAACGTATATCTAGCTTTATATATTCTAAAGTTTTAGATAGAGATGTAACGGAAGACATCTTTCAAGATACGTTTATTAAGGTGATAAAAACCTTAAGAAAAGGTTCTTATAGTGAAGAAGGTAAATTTTTACCATGGGTAATGCGAATTGCACATAACCTGGTAATTGACCACTTTAGAAAGAACAAAAGGATGCCAATGTTTGAAGGAAGTGATGATTTTAACATTTTTTCTGTTATCGGCGACGATAAATTAAATGCAGAAAAACAAATCATTAAAGATCAAATAGATTCTGACTTAAATCTTTTAATAGAAGAGTTGCCAGAAGATCAAAAAGAAGTTCTAATGATGCGTATCTACAGGGATATGAGCTTCAAAGAAATTTCTGAAAATACAGGAGTAAGTATAAATACTGCTTTAGGAAGAATGCGTTATGCACTTATTAACCTAAGAAAAGTTATAGAAAAGAATAATATCGTTTTAACGAATTAATTCGTAAAAGGACGAACTGTACAATAATTCCATTTTAGTAGCGTTATCTTAACATAATAATACTATTCAACATGGAAAAAATTTACTCTGAGAATCAAAATACGTGTGGGCTTGCAAAAGCTTGCCCAGAAACTATAAAGTTTCTAATGAGTTACTCCCAATCTCTTCATATTGTAGAATACAATACGATGAAATTTGAGAATAATTTAAACTAAAAACTAAAAAGAGCCGCAATTAGCGGCTCTTTTTAGTTTTATAATATTCATCAAGTACTGTTTTTCTGCCAATTGTTTTGGTAATAACGTCATTTTCTAAATTCCAACCACGTGCTGGAGAATATTCACGACCGTACCATATTATTTGTAAGTGCAAATCATTCCAAATTTCTTTAGGGAATAGTCTTTTTGCATCTTTTTCTGTTTGCACCACATTTTTACCGTTAGTAAAACCCCATCGATACATTAATCTATGAATATGTGTATCAACAGGAAAAGCGGGTATACCAAAAGCTTGCGAAACCACAACACCTGCTGTTTTATGACCAACAGCCGGAAATTCTTCCAATAATTCCATTTTTTGAGGTACAATACCATTGTATTTATCAATTAACATATGCGAAAGACCGTGTATTCCTTTGGCTTTCATTGGTGATAGACCTACAGGTTTAATAATTTCGCGTATTTCATCAATGGTCATTTTTACCATATCGTACGGGTTATCAGCCTTTTTGAATAATAAAGGGGTAATTTTATTAACACGTACATCGGTACTTTGGGCAGACATTAGTACAGCAATTAATAATGTGTATGGGTCTTTATGATCTAAGGGTACAGGTATAGTTGGGTATAATTCTTTAAGTGTATTAATTGTAAAAGCTACTTTTTCTTCTTTCGTCATTCTTTTTTCTAATTTCAAAATAACCGAGTATTATAGCACGTAGTTTTATCTATAAATGGTTATTCGTATTTTTACAGTAGTACGAATTTAAATAAAAAAGCTATGAATACTTTAAAAATAGGGGATAAGGTTCCTTCTTTTACATCGAAAGATCAAGATGGGAATGAGGTTAAATTATCTGATTACTCAGGAAAAAAATTAATCGTTTTTTTCTACCCAAAAGCAAGTACACCAGGGTGTACAGCAGAGGCTTGTAATTTAAGAGATAACTATAAAGAATTGCAAGAACAAGGGTACGAACTTTTAGGTGTAAGTGCCGATTCTGAAAAAAGACAAGCCAATTTTAAGAACAAATATGAGTTTCCTTTTCCGTTATTAGCAGACGAAGATCATACGGTTATTAATGCGTTTGGGGTATGGGGATTAAAGAAATTTATGGGTAGAGAATACGATGGTATTCATCGTAAAACGTTTGTTGTTAATGAAGAGGGTACAGTAACAAATGTGATTGATAAAGTGAAGACTAAAGATCACGCTGCACAACTTTTATAAAAACATAAACCCCTAAATAGTAGTTATTTAGGGGTTTTTATGTATGTTATTACTTCGGTAATTATTTACCCGTAATTTCTTCGATTCTTTTGCGTGTAAAAAGCTGTTTTGTTTTAATGATTTCAGCGATACCTTCTGGTAAAACTTTTTCCCAACCTTCTTCGTTTTCTATTATTTGCTTTAAAACATCTCTAGAGAATACGTGTAAAATATCCGGATCGTAATCTATAATATCCATCACTTTACCATTGTATTTAAAGAACTTGTAAAGCTCTTTCATTCTAGGGTGAACCTTCACGTTATTACTTGTCATTATCTGACCAGTCTCATCATTTTTCATTGGGTATAAATACACTTTAAGATCTTTAAAGAATAATTTACCAAAGGCTTCTAAAATACCACCACTTAAATGACGGTAATATTTCTCATCAAAAATATCTACTAAATTATTTACACCCATCGTCAAACCAATTTTAGATTTGGTGTAATTATTAAAGTACTCAACAAGTTTAAAGTATTCTTGAAATTTAGATATCATTACTGTGTGCCCTAAAGAACACAATAATTCAGCTCTATCCATAAAATCTTGCTCATCAATTTCGCCAGATGCTTTTAAGTTAGATAGTGTTATTTCAAAAATAACCATTGCATTCTCTTCTTTTACGCTAGGCTCTCTTATAAAAATATCATAAGATTTTTTAAGCATATCCATATTCACTTTCGTAACAGGTCTAAAACTACCACGTAATGCTAATATGTTTTTTTTGTATAAAATTGCAGCAGGTAATAAGTTATTACCATCAGGGCCAAACATAACCGCATCGGTCATATCGTTTTTAATAAGCTGCAAACTCATTAACCTGTTATCTACATTTTTAAAGTTAGGCCCCGAAAAATTGATCATGTCAATTTCTAAGGTATCCTTATCAATATGGTCGTATAAATATTTAAGAATTTTACGAGGTTGATCATTTTTATAAAATGCACCATAAATAAGGTTTACACCAAGTATACCAAGAGTTTCTTGTTGTAAACGAGCCTCGTTTTGTTTAAAACGCACATGCAGTATAATTTCATCATACTCAGTTTGCGTAGGGTCTAATTGGTAGCGGATACCAATCCAACCATGGCCTTTATATCTTTTTGAAAAATCAATCGTAGCAACCGTATTCGCGTAAGAGAAAAACAAACGTTCAGGATGTTTTTTTCTACTGATACGGTCTTCCATGTTTTTCATCTCATAGCTTAACATTTTCTTTAAGCGAGATTGTGTTACATATCTACCATCTTTTTCAATACCATAAATGGCATCACTAAAATCTTTATCATAAGCACTCATTGCTTTCGCAATAGTACCCGATGCACCACCAGATCTAAAAAAATGTCCAGAGGTCTCTTGTCCAGCACCAATCTCAGAAAATGTCCCGTAGATATCAGGGTTAAGATTGATTCTTAGGGTTTTAGATTTTATGGACGGAATATTTTCGAATGCAGTGTCCTTTTTTAAAACGGAAGCCATTTATTTAAAGTTTGTAACAAAGTTAATAAGATTGAGTTATCTAATAACTAAATAAGTTATAAATTTGATTTAAATCGATTATTAAGTGAAAATTACTTTTTTAGGTACAGGCACATCACAAGGAATTCCGATAATAGGGAGCACACACCCAGTTTGTTTAAGTAAAAACACAAAAGATAAACGCTTAAGAGTCTCAGTTCTTATATCTTGGGACGAATTTAATTATGTTATTGATTGTGGGCCAGATTTTAGACAGCAAATGCTAGCCAACCCAATTGATAAATTAGATGGTATTTTGTTTACCCACGAACATTCAGATCATACTGCAGGTATTGACGATATTAGGCCTTTTTTTTTCAGACAAGGCGATATACCTATATATGCGCATGAAAGAGTGATAGACTCTTTAAAAAAGCGTTTCGATTATATTTTTGCCAGCCTAAATAGGTACCCAGGTGCACCAGCAGTAGATATACATACCGTAGAAAATAACAAGGTTTTAAAACTAGGTGGAGTAGCGGTTGTACCTATAAGCGTACAACATAATAGGCTACAAGTATTTGGTTACCGATTTAAAGATTTTGCTTATTTAACAGATGTAAAAACTATTACAGACGAAGAAATTAAAAAACTAAAAGGCGTAAAAATATTAGTCGTAAATGCATTGCGTATTGAGGCGCACCATTCACATTTTAATTTAGAAGAAGCACTTGCTTTTATAGCAAAAGTGCAACCTGAAAAAGCCTATTTAACACATATAAGCCACCTACTTGGGTTTCATGATGAAGTAGAAAAAAACTTACCAGATAATGTATATTTGGGATACGATAACTTAACAATAACTATCTAATTTAAATTTTCAGATGAAAAGCAGATTATTTCTTTACCTATTTATTTTTGCATCATTAATAGCTTTATACCAATTTGTAAGTGCAAATACAATGGTAGAAGAAAATACCAAAACCATAAACACATTGCATGATGATAAATTGGTTTTACAAGACTCTATTAAGAACTTACATTTAAAAATGCTTGAAATAGAGTATTTTTCATTAAATAATAATGATGATGCTTTAGCTTATTACGAGCATTTAAACCTTACCAACCCAACAAGTTATATTACCGATAAGCTTTTAGAGACTAACGAAGGCAAAGGCGACAACCCTTTAGTACCTTACGAAGGTATGGAGGGTAAATTTAAAATAAATAAGATAAAAGTATTAAACCATAAGTGGATTGTTGCCGATTTTTCTGATGGTAAATATTGGGGAGATTTATTGATAAAATATGAACTTAAAGACGATTTAGGAGTAGATTTCTCACTTACAGACCATTTATTATACGCGAGGTAGTTTCTTTATTATTTATTATTGAAAATAACCGTAATTGTACGGTTATCCGTACGTTATCTCTCATTTAAACAAAAATTATGAAAAATATTAAACTAAAGATTTTAAGTATTTTAATTATATGCTTTATAGCGAGTTGCTCGGACGATAGTACAAACGATAGTTTTGAATTTGGAGAAAATTTTGACCAAAATAAGATGGATAATTTTTTATCAACTCTTGAGGAGCAAAATCTTGGAATGGGTAGTGTAGCTATTTTTAAAGATGGACAGGTCGATTATCAAAAATCTTTTGGACAAGCTGACATAGAAAATAATATTACTGCGTCAGCACAAACGAAATACCGAATTGCCTCAATCACAAAAACTTTTACAGCATCCATCATTATGCAAATGGTAGAAGAAAATAGTTTGACTTTATCTACAACTCTTGACAATTTCTTTCCAGAATTGCCAAACTCAAATTTAATAACAATTGAAAACTTGTTGAATCATAGAAGTGGACTTTTCAACTACACAGAAACTGCATACGGAACTGATATTGTTACTCAGCCAGCTACGCAACAACAACTAATCGATTTGTTTATTGAAAACGGAACTGTTTTTGAGCCAAATGAACAAACTGCATATTCAAACACAAATTATGTCATTCTAGGTTTTATTATAGAAAACATCGACCAAAAATCTTATTCAGACGCATTAAGAGACCGAATAATAATTCCTTTAGGTTTAACAGACACCTATAATGGCGGAGCAATCGATACTTCTAATGATGAGGCATTATCATATAACCCACAATCTAATGATTGGGCTTTAGCAATTGAAACGAACACAACTCTTGTAAACGCAACAGGTTCAATAGTATCAAGCCCATTAGACCTAAATACTTTCTATACAGAACTATTTGCCGGAAATGTAGTATCTCAAAATTCATTACAGTCTATGCAGGACACAAGTCAAGGCTTAGGGATTGGACTAATTCCTATTCCCTTTTTCGAAAAAATGTCATTAGGGCATACTGGACTACTAGATGGTTTTCAATCATACATTATGCACTTTCCGAATGATAATGTGACTATGTCCTTTACTTTAAATGGAGTTTCAATGTCATCCAATGATGTGGCAATTGGAATTTTAAGTATCTATTCAGACCTAGAATATACATTGCCATAAAATTGGAGTTGAAAAGAGCATTATGGAAAAAAACGAGAGATAACAATGTATATAAAACATAGCTATTAAAGGCTTTCCGAGAGGTTCGTGTGTATTTTCAGAGTCCGCCAAATTTTTTAATTTGGCTTTTTGAGAAAATAAGATAAAAAGAAAATTAAAAAATTCGGCTCGTGTATAATCCGAAAATTTAGTGTCTATTTACACGCTACTTTTCATATACCAACCGTTAGCCACAAGTACCAATCAGAACTCAAAATGAATGAATTTAACGACATTGAACTTCTCTTTTTAAAAAAACTTTTGAGTAAAGTCAAATATGAAAATTTGAATTTATATGAATCTAATCAATTCGCAAATAGTCCTATTGGGAATTCAATTCTTGAGAAAATAAAACTAAAAAAAGGAACAATAACGCTGGAATTCCTGAATTCCGATTTGAATTGGATAATTATGTTGGAAAATCTATTACTGAAAGATTAAATGAAATGACAGAAAGTTCTTTCCAAGCAATCTCTGAATGGAATGAAAAACAAACTTTAGAATTTGCGAAAGTTATTTTAGGTCCAATTAAATATGAAAAATCTGAATTATTAAAACTGACTGAATTCTTGACCAAAAAGTCAAAGGAAAAAACAATTGATTAATTAAAATTTTAAGTTTTTTGAAATGACCATTTTAAATAATAAACCACATCTGATTTTTTGGCTTTCTGTTCCATTAATAATATTAATCGGAATTTTAAGTGGAACCGAAACTATGGATGTGAATATTCACGATACTTATTTCGTTTTCACTAAATATCACTTGAGTATTTTAATTTCAGCACTATTTGGAATAATAGGATTTGGATATTGGATAATGAAAAAAGCTAATAGAAAACTATCAAAATGGCTGAATTGGATTCATATTATATTAACTTTTGGTTCATTATTAATAATGTTAGGAATTCCTTTAATATCATTTGAAAGTAAAAAGTCTGAATTTCCACTTTACGATGACCTTTCTACACAAAATTTAATTTTGACTTTAATATTTCTAACAATTATTTTTGGTCAATTATTCTATATAATAAACATTATAATTGGAATATTTAGGAAAAACAAAACCAGTGGCTAACACCGTATATAATTTATTGCTGGCTTCTTGCCTACTTACGAAAGTCCTCGCGGACTTTCTTGGTCGGTAATTATTTACTAAATTAGTTGCTTGAAACACGCAACAAACCATATACAATCACGTTGGAAACAAGCTGAAAAATGAAAAATAGATTACAGATATTATTTCTCATATTAACATTGATTTCTTACAATGCATTTGCTTGTACCTGTTCCATTCCTAAAAGTTTAAAAGCTATTCAAGACTACGAATTTCAAAATTCTGATTGTATTTTTATTGGAGAAGTACTCAAAATTGATTTTGAAAATAGCACTTTTGAGATTAAGGTAGTTGAATCTTTTAATGGAGATGGAATTGGAAACATTTATGAAGGAACTTATGATAATTATTGTGGTCCGATAATTAACAAGGAAGGTAGATGGCTAATTTATGGCAATTATAACACTGAAAATTTAATCGAGATAAACGCTTGTGGGCTAACTCGTAGTTTTGAAAACCCCGAAAACAACGTTTCTGCCACAACACCTCCCGAACCATTACCGCCGAACAAAAAAGAGTCTAAAACTCAAGCCGAAAACGAAAGAACGGAATGGAAATTAAGAGCAAAATATGATTTAGAAAACGAAGTAACTGATTTAAGGAAAAGAACGGAATAAAAAGCCACTTGCCAACAAAACCTAAACGTAATGCGAACTTTAGGGCAAAACCGAAAGGTCTGTGTATATTTAGAATGTCGCAAAATCTTTGGGATTTTGCTTTGGACAAAAAAAGAAAAAACAAAACAAAAAGATTTCGCTATGTGCGTGGCGGAAAGCAAACGTCAGTTTGTTCCCGCACTGTTCATAGCTAAACCGTTGGGCACAATTTTGACCCGTCCTGAAATATGTATACAAAACACTTCAAGTATATGTATAAAAATGATGGATATGTAAAACGCTATAGTGAGAGCTTTAAGCTCAAAGTCTTGGCAGAACTTACCAAAGGAAACCATTCCAAAAGACAAATTGCATTAACTTACGGTATTCAATCCAGTACTATAAACGTATGGATCAAAAAGTATGATCGTAAAGATTTAATGAATACCCGTGTAACCGTGCAAACAGACGATGAACTTTCCCGTATCAAAGCCCTTCAAAAAGAGCTCAAACAACTTAAGGACCTTCTTATTAAAAAGGACCTGGACAAACTGGTGACCGATAGCTATCTCGAGGTAGCGGCCGAGAACCTAGGCTATAGAGATGTTGAAGAATTAAAAAAAAACTTAAACATAAAGCCCTAATGAAAGTAGCACCGATAAACCGTAATGAAAGGCTCTATTCAATTTGTACTATCTGTAATGCCTTTGATCTGAAAAGAGATGCCTATTACAAATTCCAAAAACGTTTTGTTATCAAAAAACAGATAGAACAAGATGTAATCCAACTTGTTCGGGAAAGTAGAAGAACACTACCTCGAGAAGGTACCAGAAAACTCATGAGATCATTAAAAAATGAGTTTCAAAAGTACGACCTTAAAGTAGGTAGAGACCAGCTATTCCGTATCCTAAGAGAAAATCGATTACTCGTTAGAAGAAAAAAATATTCTTCTAGAACCACAAATTCATATCATAGGTTTTATAAGTATGGTAATATTATAAAAGACTTGAAAATCAATAGACCTAATCAAGTCTGGGCTTCCGATATAACCTACATCAGAACCATTAAAGGATTCTGTTACCTAGCATTGATTACAGATATGTACTCACGTAAAATCGTTGGATATGACCTAAGTGATAGCCTAGAACTAAAAGGGTGTGTCAGAGCTTTAAATAAGGCTATTTACAATGCCAAGAATATTGACCAACTTATTCATCACTCGGACAGAGGTATTCAATATTGCAGTAATGTCTATACTCAAATATTGAAAAGAAAGAAAATTAAAATCAGTATGACTGAAGAAAACCATTGCTATGAAAATGCCCTAGCAGAAAGGGTAAACGGTATTCTAAAAGATGAATTCTATCTTGACCAAACCTTTACCAGCGTGATACATGCGAAAAAAGCAGCCAAAAATGCAATCAAATTATACAACTCTAAAAGATTGCATTTATCTTTAGATTATAAAACACCTAATTACGTGCATCAATATGCCGCTTAAAACTAATATTAATCTGTAGCCGTATTTTAGGACGTGACATTTTCAGAACGAACCAGATAAATTAAAAATTAATCATTAAATCATTTAAAAAAACACTGTAATTATTCAACTCAAAAGGAACATCTGCATTTTTTTCCATATCGTGAAAATGATGTGTTGCTAATAATTCCATTCCTGTAAAAGCATTCATTCTGTGAAACCCAAACATAGCACCTTCATCTACACTTTTTTGATTAAAAAATTCATTTTCTAAAGTAAATGCGGTTTTAGGTGCATTCCAACTTGTAGTAAGTATATATTTTTTCCCGTGCATTAAACCACCGGTCCCGTAATTGATGTTTGGATTTTTTCTACTTCTTCCATCACTTGCATAAATTCCATTTTGATGACCTTCAGTAAAAACTTCATCTATATACTTTTTAAATCCAAACGGTATTTGAAACCACCAAATTGGAGTGTGATAAATCACTAGATCTGCCCACTTAAATTTTTCAACTTCTTCCTTTACATCGTATTTTTCACCTACTTGAGTAGTTTTTACTTCAAATTCTTCGTTTGATTCAAAATATGAAGTAGTGGTATTAAAAAGTGTTTCGTTAAATCTTCCACCAGAATGTGCAAATGGATGACTTCCATTAATTATAAAAATGTTTTTCATTTGTCTCTTATTTTATATGGGACAAAACTAAAGCAATGTTTATTATTGTAAAAATAATACAAATCATACCTTTGTATTAAATTTTTAATAGCTATGGTGAATTTAGAATGGTACAGAACATTTAAAGAAATATATGAAAACGGAACTTTAACCAAAGCTTCTATTGCTTTATATGCGTCCCAACCTGGAGTTAGTGTACACTTAAATGCTTTAGAAGCTTATGTTGGCAAAAAACTTTTTGAACGTACTTCGAGAAAAATGATTCCAACAGAAGATGGGAAATTTTTATATGAATATATAATTGAATCTTTAAAAAAACTTGAAATAGCAGAACAGCATTTTAAAAAAACAACGCAAGAAAAAAATCCATCTTTAAATATAGGAATGTGTTCTGAAATGTTTCAACTTATTATTGAACCCAAAATCCCAAAACTGGACTTTGACCTAGTAGCTAGATTTGGAGCACATACAGATTTAATAAAAGACCTAAATAATGGAATTTTAGATTTAGTAATAACACCTAAAAAACAGAATGAAAAAAAATCATTAGTTGAGTATATTCCTTTTTCAAAAGAAAGAATCGTTTTAATAGCAGGAAATAAAACCAATGTAACTAAAATACAAAAACACATTAATTCAAAAAATTTAAATAAGTTAGAAGAGGAACTACTTCAAAATGTTTGGTATAGTTCATCAAACGAAATGGAACATTTTAGACGTTTTTGGTTTGAGAACTTTAATAAGAAACCCGCTTTTAAACCAAACTATATCTTACCAAATATTACTTCTATAATAAGATGTTTAAACAATGGAAACGGACTTGCATTAGTTCCAGATTTTTTATGTCGAGAACAAATTTTAAGAAACGAAATAAATTTAGTTTGGGAAGGAAAAGTAAAAACGGAAAACACCTTATATTTTGCATCAAGAACGGATTTAAAATACAAAAAAGAATTAGATACAATTAAGAATATATTTACATCAAAAATGAAATAAACGCAGTACAACAAAGAACTGAGAAAAAAAATAACTCTTTTCTTCTTTAATCTGATACACTATTATTCTAGGCTCATAGATTCAAAAAACAGATTCTTTGAGCTTTTATTTTATACTTTTTTTCACCACTGCGGCTTTCCACAAGATTTTAAAGAGTATTATTTTCTATATTAGCAATGTAATAATTTACCCATATATTTTTATCTATTTTAGAGCATTAACTGTAAATAATAGAAGGTAAATTAAGAAACCGTATAATTACGGTTATTTAAAATAATAAAATATAACAGTACATGTACGGTTAGCCGTACGTTAGCTGTTATTAATAGAAACATCGAGAGTGAAAGAAAATTATCAATTTGACAGAACTGAATTAGAAAAATCTAATCTATACAATACAATCCGTGGAGGCGCAGGAATAGGCAACACCAAATTTGAAGGCTTTTTTAAATGCAAACTTGTTCATTGCGAAATGTTTTCAATCATAGTTCCTGATTTGATTTATATAATGGACGATGACGAAAATTTTTCTTGGTTTCAGCACTATTCTTTTCTTCCTAACCATTTACACAAGTTCACCGAAGAAGAAATTTACGGAACTATCAACATCGATATTGCTTGGGGACATACTTTGACAATTTCAATTTCTAACGAATGGCATATTGATAATTTTCAAGACAATTCTAATTTATTTAAATGCAGGATAACTGGACCTGAAAATTTATTGGAATATTCAACAGGTAAAGGGAAGGTCATTGAAGGAAAACCATACATTAACCTTTACCACCATACGACTGAAGAAGTCAAAAAACTCATAGAACAATCGAGTGATTATATTGGCTCTGTTTGGAATTATCAAGGAACTAAGGAGTTAAAAAGTTTGTGTTTTGCTTATTTCACAAGTCTTGATAAAATAATACAAGACCAAGATTTGGTTCAAATAGCAATGGGTCACGAAGGCGAAATTTTTCTTATTAAGGACGTTACACAAGAAATAATAAAACTTGAAGTTTATAGAGAAAAAACCTTAAATAGAAAAGCAACATTATGCCAATTAATTGATTCAACAATATTAATGAGCAATCCGATTTTAATGCATACTCAAGATGATTTAAGCTATGTATATTATGAAAGAAGTAATCCTTTTGTTTATCGAGTAGGTCTTGAACCAAAAAAGAAATTACCATTCTTTAATGGAGTAATACAAAGAACTGAAAATGTTCACACAGCCGACCATATAATTTTAGGGGATGCGACAACAGAATTAGGATTGATTGCAATATTTGACGAGGAAAACACCAAACAAGTTTTCAAAATTGAACCATTTTATGAAACTAAAACAAATATTCTGAAATTCTGGTTTGATAATAATAATAATAATAACGATTTATATACAGCTAAAAAGATAAACATCCCGAAATTTAACAACAGCTAACAACGTATAAAAATAATAGGGCAATTGTAGCAAAACCGCAAGTTTCGGGCACATTTTCTAGGTCGCCAAATTTTTAAATTTGGCTTATTGAGAAAAAAAGATAATAAGTAAAATTTAAAAATTCGGCTTTTGCTTAACCGAATGGTTCGTGCGTTTTTTCGCCCTACGATTCTTATACAAACCGTTAACTGCAATTAGAAAAAAAGAAATAACAAACACTGATTAGACTTCACATATTGTTGCGAAAAATGATGATTACTTGGATTAAAATTAGTTACATTTAAAATTATTATATTTTTCAATAGCCTTTATCTTAGTCTCTTTTTCTTTATAAATACTAAATCTATACTTTCCATTGTGATAATCGAAATGATAACCTACATTACAAAACAATGAGTCTTTTATTGAATACATTAAAACTGAAAAATGACTTTCTGATGCTCGACTATAATAATAATTAGCTGTCAGCAAATGAAAATTATCAATGTTTATAGTATCTTTTTTGTTTTGTTTATATGATTTTTTAATTGTGTTTTTATTTATTAACATATTAATTATTGTGTCGTTCAATTTTAAATTACCTGAATCTGACATTTTTTTATCCCTTATCAATAGTAAATTATAATCCATATTGTTTTTAGGCTTTAATGTATCAGGAGTTATTTTTATTATATGACCATAATTACCTAATCGTACATTATTAAAAAACACTTCATCTAGGCAGGCTTTATAATTTTCTTTTTTTGAGATTTTTTCTTTTTTTTCTGATGATTCACTTTTTAATTTGGTTTTTTCTGTTTTGCAAGAGCAAAAACAAAAAAACAACAGAACTAAAATATGAAGTTTTTTTTTCACAATATTTTTTTTAAAATTTTATATTAAAATAAGTTATTTTTATTCAACTTCTTGTACTAGCCTAAGGTAATATTTATATTTTATTAGCAATGATTGAATTAATAGTCCAATAGAGATAAATAACAGCAGTTAACAATGTATAAAAAACATAGGGCGTTTGTGCTAAACCGAAAGTTCTGTTCATATTAACAAAGTCCGCTAAATATAAAATTTGGTATTTATAGAAGAAAAGATAAAAGCAAAATATTTATATTTAGCTAAGTAATAAACCGAAACGAAAGTGCTTATCACCTTCCCTACGATTTCTTATACTGAACGTTACCAATAATTAAAAAATGAACAAAATATTCTTAAGTATTATAATGTTAATCATTATTACTGGTTGTAATGGACAAAGTAATTCAAAATTCAAAAAAGATATTCTAAATCTTGAAAAGCTAAATAACAACTTTAATGTAGACTTCTTTTTTGATACCGATGAAGTAATTTATGAAAAATATAATATTGGAGAATATGAATATAATACTAAAGGCAATATAGAAGGAGTTTCTGAATACACACACAAAAAGTCTTCTTCAACAGATAAATTAGCTGTTTTTGATAATTTATATTTCTCAAAAGTTGGAGCTTTGACTAATTCCAAAAATGAATTATTAGTCTTTTATGCTAAAAATGAGAATACAGACAGTATTACTTATCATAAAATGATTTCGAAACTGAAAATATTATATGGGAATCCTATAATAAAGGATTCTTCTAATTCAACAGACAGAGAAAAACTTTTTGCTAAAGGAACTAGATTAACTTGGTTTGATAAAAATAGAGTCATTCAAATATATCCTAAAAAAACATATGACCAGTTCTATAAAAAAGATAGATTTTGGGTAACTATATTCATCGCTAATAAATTATATGATAAAAAATTAAGAGGCAATCTAAACAGAGGAAATTGGTCTAATTTTGATTAAAAAACTATTGGTAACAATGTATAAAAAACATAGGGCGTTCGTGCTAAACCGAAAGGTCTGTGAATATTAATTAAGTCCGCTAAATATAAAATTTGGCGTTTATAATAGAAAAGATAAAAGCAAAATATTTATATTTAGCTAAGTAATAAACCGAAATGAAAGTGCTTATCACCTGTCCTACGATTTCTTATACGTAGACGTTGCCACACATTTAAAAAAAAACTGTGAAACTGTAACATTATCAAATTAAAACAGTCTTTAGTAAAAAAAATAGAATAATGAAAAATTGGATAATAATATTACTTCTTTTAATCTCAAGCGTTGGTTATTCCCAGAAATTAACAATTATTGAACAAGATTATGAAAAAGCAAGAAAAATTGCACTTAAAGAAAATAAATTACTTTTTATAGACTTTTATACTACTTGGTGTGCACCTTGTAAAAAACTGGATAAATTGATTTTCCAAAACGACACAATAAGTGCAAAAATCGGAAAAAACTTTGTTCTACTGAGATACGACGCTGAACAAGATAAAACTCACAATTTATCAAAAAAACATCACGTTAATAGTTATCCAACTGGAATAATACTTAACAGTAAAGGTTTTGTTTTAAATAGAAAATATGGTTTTGCCGGAGATGATTTAAAAGAACTCAATAAAAGTGTATTTGAATTTATAACAGAATCAATTAATCTGAATAAAAGGAATAAAATCCTAAAAGGATATTCTGATAAAATCGAAATTAGTAAATATCCAGCTTTCTATATTGATTTTGTAAATAGAGACGACAAAAAAGCGACCTCGCGTTCAGATTTTAAAGAATACTGGAATAAAAAACACGACATTTTATCCGAAGGATATTTTTCAACTTTAGTATATTTTGCGAATAAATTACCAACAAATATAGCTGACAATTTTTTAAAAAAGAAAAGTACGTACATTGAACTATATGGGGAAACAGATGTAAGTGTGGCATTATTATTTTTAACCTTTGGGAAATTCGAAGATGCTATCGAGAATAAAAGCCAATCGAAATTCGATTTAGCGAGTAAGTTTGCAAAAGAGGCTCTTGAAGAGGAACACGCAAATTACAATATCAAAATGTTTAAAGAAGAATTCGATAAAAAGAAATCGGAATAAAAACGTGTGGCAACAATGTATATAGCTCATAGCTTGTCAAGCGCTTAATCGAAGTTAAGGTATATTTGCGAGTCCGCCAAATTTTTTAATTTGGCTTATTGAGAAAAAAGATAATAAGAAAAATTAAAAAATTCGGCTCGTGCTTAATCCGAAAGTAATTTCATAATTTGCACGCTACGAGCCATATACAGAGACGTTATGTGCAATTAAAAAAAAAGAACTATTCAGGTCAAATTAAACCTGCAACTTTTTGATTTCCAAAATAAATATATAATTAATAAAGTAAACTTTATTTTGTTAGCTATTATTATTATTATTATTATGTTGAAATAACAATATAATTACGTGTAAATTACACTAAAACGTAGTATTTTCAGCATATTAATTATTTGAATTAAGCCTGAGTAGTTATAAAAGCAAAAATCAAAACAATGAAAAAATCACTTTTTTTCTTATTATCTATTTTACTGTTTGCTTGCAATCAACCAAGCAATAAAAGCACATCGGATAGTACTTTAAAAATAATTGGTGAAGAACCTGAAAAAATTGAATCGATTGACATTAAATCGTTATTCAGTTTAAGTCCGTTAACTATTTTTGACGAAACTACAGAAGGGTTGAGCTTTTCAGAAAAAAATGATTTAATAAAAAATGGAGAATCAGCTTCTTGGAGAATAGCTGACGAAAATAAAACAAAGCTCGCAATACAGGGCAAACAACCTTTGAGCGAAGTCACTTTGCGTTTTTTTAAAAGTAAAGATAATTCGGACGGGCTGTTATTTGCCCAAATAACCAACGAACAACATACAAACCTTCTTACATGGAACTATTCTAGTAAAGATAAAAATCTTCAAGAATCAGATGTATTAAAAAAATATTCTGCAAACGATTTTTTAAGCAAAGAGGACAAATTGCCAGAGTCATACCAGCCTAAATTACATTATGGATTTATTAATGATGAAACAATAGAGGTGTTACTAAATACATGGATGGAAAAAGAATTTGAAAACCGTGAAATCATTAATAAAATATTTTTAAAATGGAACGGAGAAAAATTTGAAGAGTACATTGTAAAAGGTAATGACATAAAATTACTTGTAGCATCGGAAGAAAATGAAGAACTCGAAGAAGAAGAGATTAAGTTTAATTAGTAATAGAAGAGCATTAAAAAAATGAAACAAAATAAAAAGTTTGGATTAAGTGCTAAATCGAAATAAACTACTTTTAAAAAGTAATAATTAAAATTATGTTCAATTTTTTTAAAAAGAAAAAAGAAGAATCTGAAAATAAAATTTTAATAGAGTGTGATGAGAATCAAATAAAGATTAATGGTTTGCAGGTATCTTTTCCTATTCATTTAAACACACTTAAAGAGGTTTTTGGAGAACCATCAAAACAAGAACACGATTTACTATGGCGGGTTGTTTGGGATAAGTTAGGCATATATGCTGACTACGGAACCTGGGATAATATTTTGAATATTAACTTTTTACTCTCTAGCAATCATAAACTTACACATTTTCCTAAAAAAGTCTTTAGCGGAATACTAAAGGTTAATGCTAAGGAAGTAAGTGGGGTAGATTTTAAAGAGTTTGATTTAAAAAAACATAAAGTTCAAAAACTGACTTATAAAAATCAGAAAGAACCGTACTCAATATCATTAGGAAAAAACTTTGATTTCAAAGAAGAAATACCAAAAGAAAAATATTTAATTAAAGATTTAACAGAAGAAATAATTGAATTTAATGACTTCGGATTTAAGCTTTCTATTATTCAAGAATTGATGTATACTAAAGAACTCTTAAAACCTAAGTTTGATTTTAATGAATTTGTAAAATGGTATGACAAAAGAAAAATTGATATTGAAATAGAAGGTTATAAACCTATAGATGAAGTAACGCAATATTTTATAGATTTACCAATACCTAAAAGATTAGCTTTAGAAGTAACCGAAATATACCAAGACGGAGGAAATGATATTTACATGCAGTTATTAAAGTTTGGTGAAGGTGATGAGGATTATTGGGATATTGAAACAGCAAGTGATGCACATAAATTTCCGAATTTAAAAAAGATAATATTATGCTATGCCAAAGAACATGTCTTTAATGAATTGAATGATATGGGAATTGAAGTAGAATGGATTTAAAAAATAATTTGTGATACCAAAATCGATACATAGTGTCGAGTTTAGGATTAAATAAAAACATTAATTATAAATCGCCAAAAACCAAATGAAAAACGCACTTATTTTATTACTAGTATTATTTGCTTTTAGCTCTTGCCAAAATACTCCTGAAGAAAAATTTGAAAATGAAGGAGTATCATTTATTAGCCCTGAAGGATGGGAAATTGCTGATGAAGAAAATTTAGATGATATAGGCTACTATTTATCTATAGAAAAAGATGGTATGAACTCCAGCGGTTTAATTGCTATAACGTGGCTAAATAAGGAAATTGAAGTAATTGATTGGATGAATATTCATAAAGATGAAATGAATAATAATATTCTTTACAAAAATTCTGATTTGATTTTTGAAAAGGAATTAGAAGGTAATTTTAACGACTTTAATACAACATATTTAAAATATACGCTTAAGCTACTAGGTGTTAAACACGAAGGTGCTATTCATTTTTTTAAAGCTAAAGGAAAGACTTTTTCGATTTTGATACAAGAAGCAATTGAAGACAAAGCGAGTAATAAAAGTGGTTTTGAATTGGTTGAAAAAAGTTTTAAAATCGAATAAAAATAAAATTTAATACGAGTAGGTATTATAACTTGCCATTTATTAAGATAAATTGAGTAAAAAATAGACGAATAAATGAGTTCAAAAGTTCCTACAGTAAAACAAACCAATTGGGTTTCAATTGTGCTGCATTTTATTATAATGGGATTAATTTTTTTAGTATGGCATCAGATAAGGCCAGAGGAAACTTTTCTTTTTGGTGCGATAACTTATTTATTACTCTCTTTTTCATTAAGAAACTTAATTCCGCGAGATCATAGAAAAGGAATCAAGAATAATAATTTTGAAAAATTCGAAGAAGCAATATCGGACTTTGAAAAAAGTTATATTTTTTTTAAAAAATATGAATGGATTGATAAATACCGATTTATAACACTATTAAGTTCTTCAAAAATGTCTTACCGAGAAATGGCATTAGCAAACATCGGTTTTTGTTACTCACAAATTGGTAAGGGAATTAAATCAAAAGAATATTACGAAAGAACTTTAAAAGAATTTCCTGAAAGTGGGTTGGCTAAATCTGCTTTAAAAATGATGTCTGCAGCAGAGAAAAACCAAACAAAGGAAGAGTTGTAATAAACTTAAGCCTATTTAATACAGCAAATAAAATTACAAACAATACTGTTTAGTAATTGTATGTAACGAAACTATTGTAAATTTTATATTCGGGATGTATTTACTAAATTGAGTATTGTAAATGTGTTATCTTGAAATTGAGATAATAGCCTTTTGTTAACTTTATAAAAAAAACTATTATGTACAAAAAACTAATGCTTACTATTTTTTTAATTTTCGCATTTGTAAAAGAAGGTGAAGCTCAAGAATTGCAAACACAAGTAGAATCAATTAACGCATATATTGAGCAGCATAGTGATGGGAATAGAAATTATTATGCGAAAATAAATGCAACTCAAGGCAATGTTTATTTTTATAACGAGATAATGCACGCTATAGAATTAACTTTTCCGGTAGATAAAATTGATGCAGATAAAATTAAAGTTACAAAAAAAGGACTTACATTTTATGCAAATAAAGAACGTGATTTTGTAATTAAAAAGTTTGCTAGTTCAGAAAAAAACATAGGTACAGCTTGGCTTAACATTATTAAAATGGATAAGAAAAGTAAACTTGAACTGAAAGATATGTTACGTAAATTTATTTTAGAGTATCAAAATGCAATGAAAAATTAATGTATAAGTTTAAGCTTTGTGTAGTTTGGTAAGGCAAAATTGACTTAGTCTATGTATTCATTTAAAATTGAATGATTTCTTACTTTATTTTCAATACTTAATGTTTTAATTTATTTTACATATTAGTCTATTTAGCTTTATTACATTAACATTAATCAGATACTAAATTGGGATTTTTTAGCAAAAAAAAATATTACATCAAATTATACGTAAATCGTATTGAGATTATAGATTTAATACATAAAAAATCTATCTCTGAAACTTCGGAGATAAAGTATAACAACCAACGGCTTTTAATTGCAGACTTTAACACCGCTGAAAAGTTTATAAGTAATGTATTTAAAAAGAATGGACTTTCTCTTAAAAATTCGGTTGGTATTATTCAACAAATGGAATTATCAGAAGGCGGCCTTTCAAGCATAGAAAAGCGAATTTTATTTGAGCTATTCTCTGGAGTTGGAGTTAAAGAGACCTTTATTGATGAAAGTTTAGTGGATTTGACGGAACAACAACTTGTTGAATATGGTAAATAGCCTTTTTTATCAATTACAACCTACTTTTAAAAAGAAAACAGAGAACAATAGTTAAGATTAAAATTTGAATAATGAAAATTGAAAAACTAAAATCAAACCAAACAAGTAACGAAATATTGTTTGAAAGCTGTTTAATTAAAAATTGTAGTTCTTTTGATACATTATTGGATGTATATCAAAAATTCAAAAAAAATAATATAGGTAAAACTGTTATTTTAACGTTAGATGATATAAGCCAAGCAGAATATACAAGCTCTCATGCGGCAATGTCGCATAATATTGATGATACAGACGGGTATGATTTATCTGAGGTAGATTCTGTTGCTTTTGAAGATGGTGAACACTTAGGTTATCTTTCAACTCCATCAGAATTTTTTATAAGAAAAGAGAATTTTATAAAGCAAACCAAAAATATTGATTTTTCATCAGCTTGTAAAAGAGGGTTAAAAATTGATGAAGAGGAAATGGTAACTCTTGAAAAAATAAACAAGACGCCCTTACCGTATTTAGACGAGTATATACTATTAAAATTAGTGCCTGTACGTAATTCGTACGAAGCTATTTGTGGTTTTCCGAATGGTTACTTTACATGTGATTTAAACCCTTTTGAAAATTATGCAGTGGCAAAATACTTATACGAAACATACAATTATGAATTATTTGGTATAGGAGCTTCTCTATTGGGTTTTATAAGAGATACACCTTTAGGTGAAAAGCAAGCTGAAACATTAGTTTTAGATGTAATGAAACTATATAACTCACAAGATAGCATACCAAATAAAATGATAGATATTGTGAAAAGTAAAAATTACTTTTTTATAAAATATACAGAAAGTTTAGAGTTTTAAGACTACTTAAATAAATGTGTATTAAAAGCTATTCAGCATCATTCTGAGCCTGAGTAACAAACTGAAATGTTGGTACATTTTCGATAATAGTACCAACGCCTTTTTTATTGATTTTAAACGTAACATCTTTCGTTGTTGTAAATAAAATAACAGACGAAAAAGACTTTTTTAGATACGGTTTTAAGGTTGTAAAAGCTTCTTCTAATGTAACCTCATTTTCTTGATCTTCAGTTTCTCTAGATCGGTATCTAAACTTAAGTAAAACTTTAAAACCATCGTCAGAATACACAGGTCTTAAGAAAATATTCTTCAAATCAGGTTTACCAATAGTTTTAGCCATAGTTAACTTGGCAAAACGACCTTCTTGAACACTTTCTTGAACTTGTTCCCAGAAAAGGATAAATGTATCGTGGTAGAGCATACTTTAAATTTTAATGCTTCAAAAGTAAGGCTATTAATTTAATTTGCCTGCCTGAGCTGTACTTTAGAACGCTAAATTTTATAAACATTAGTGAAATTTATTTAACAGAACTTTACAATAATAAGCGTGCCATTGCCCATAAATTTAAAAGAAATTTGTCTGTGTATACTTGCTTATCAGATCAAATACCATATTTTATAACTTATTATAGAAAGAATGAATTACTACAAAGCAAGCTAATTACAGCTCAAAAAAACAGAAAGTTAGCATTGGAACAAGAATTAATACAAATTAGAACTTAAGAAAATGAAAAAGAACATAATCGGATTACTTTTAGTCATCTTATGTACCCAGTTGAGTACAGCACAAAACGATAGTTTACAATGGTTAGATATTGAATTGGCAAATTATCAATATCCTTTTCCAGTCAAAAAA